>JAWXBU010000268.1:0-20533 GCA_034440255.1 Planctomycetota bacterium
CCCTCAATCCCCCCGCTGCATTCTCACGACGCACTCGACATGCGGCGTCTGCGGAAACAAGTCCAGCGCGACGATCGACACGACTCCAAATCCGTGCGCTCGAAACGCCTTGAGATCGCGCGCCAGCGTCGCCGGATCGCACGAGACATAGTGGACCTTCCGCGGTGCGAGTCCAGCGATGCGTTCGACGACGATCTCTCCCACTCCGGCTCGCGGCGGATCGAGCAGCACGAAATCGACGCCTTCAGACAATGCTTCGAGCGCGAAGCACGCTTCCACCGCCCTGCATTCGAACTGCGCGTTCGCGATGCCGTTGTGTGCAGCGTTGCGCCGCGCGAGTTCGATGGAACGCGGATGCCCTTCGACGCCGACCACGCGCTCGAACCTCCGCGCGAGAGGCAGAGTGAACAATCCCGCGCCGCAGTAGAGATCGAGCGCGGACTCTCCGCGTGCATCGGCGACAGCTTCATCGACCAAGCGTTCGATGAGTGCGCGATGGCCCTGGAAGAAAGTCGTCGCATCGAACGCGTACGCAAGCCCGCGAATCGACTGCTCGACGAGCGTATCCGCAGATCGCCCGCCTACGGCGTCCGCCTCCTCGTTGGTGAACACGGAGCGCACGTGCAAGTCCCCCGCCGCAAGGTGCAGGCGTTGCGCTGTTTTCGGGATGCTCTCCGGAGCGTCGCGCAACCGGCCCAACTCGGTGCGCAACGACTCGACGAGGACCGGACAATCGTCGATCGGTTCGACTTCGCGGCTGTGGGCGCGCTGGAATCCGACACGTCGGACGCGCTGCGCGTGAACGACACGCATCATGGCCCGCGCGCGCCAACCGTATCCGTCCAGACCGATCATTTCGATCGGCGGCGGCGCCGCGATGCCGCCGATGCGCGTGAGAGCGCTGCGCACGATCTCGACCTTGGCGGCGCGCTGTGCTTCGATCGACACGTGCTGCCATGTGCATCCCCCGCACGAACCGAAGTGCGCGCAGGCCGGCCCGCGTCGGTGCGGTGAGGGCTCGCGCAACTCGACGATCCGGGCGCGCACGTGGTTCGGCCCGAGCGCGACGATCTCGACGAGCGCTCGGTCGAGTGGAGCGCTCTCGGGCACGAACACCACGCAACCGTCGACGCGCGCGACACCGTCACCACCAGCTGCGAGGGAATCGATCGTGACTTCGACGCGCGATCCGAGCGGCAATCGTCGAGCGGATTGAGGCGGCAGCATCAGGTGACGAGCTGGGAGCGCCCTCGCGCTTACCGTACACCGGTGCGTCCTCGATCGCGATGCCCAAAAAGAGCGCGGCCGACTGCGGAAGAACCGCAGTCGGCCGCGAGGATCAGCACTCAGCCCGCCTCGATGAGCTCGAGGAGGGCCGCGAGATCACGGGACCCAGGTCAGTTGGATACCGTTCGTCAAGTTGAAGGTACTCGCGGTGCAGAACACCACCGCGTCGCGATACCAAGCCTGGTAGGTGCGCAGGTTGCCGGCCACGTCGAGGCCTTGGACGTGCACCAGCGGCAGAGCGCCGCTCGGGTACGCCGAGGTGTTGCCGGTCGCGAACACGACGCCGAGGCGCACGATGCCGACGCCTGCGCAGAGGAGACCGTCGCCGAACGCGATCGAGGTTTGACCGGTGCCTTGGAAGTACAGCGCCGGTCCATTAGGGACCTGCGTGCACGTCAAGAGCAACGTATCGGCCGCGATGCTCGGATTGCCGGTCGCGCGCAAGCGACCACCTTGGCTCAAGGACGACAAGCAGCCGTCGTTGTTGCTCACAGCAGAGTTGTTGCCGCACGGGCAGGCCGTACCGGTACCGTCACCCGCGCAGTAGTTCGTGAACGCGCTGCCCGAAGACGGAACGTTGACGCTGGTCGTCACATTCGAGGGCGAGCCGGTCTTCCACAAGCCCAAAGTCGCGAGACCCGAGGTCGGCGCGGTGTTCGCGTCGAAGCGGAAGTTGTAGGTCGTGCCCCAGCGCAGCGCGTTGGCGCTCCCATTCACAGCTTGCGTTTGGCAGGCCCAAGTGATCGACGACGCGGTCTGGGTCACGGTCCAGTCCGTGTTCGAGAAATCCACATCGCCAGGGCCGTCACCATTCCGGTAGTCGACGTCGTGAAAGCCCACGTTCGTGAGCGTCACGCCCGTCGGCAGCGGGATCGAGAACGAGCCGCCATTACGGTCCGCGTTCATGTTGTAGACGGCGTACTCGTAGTGGTGTTGACCGCCGCCGAGGTTCGTCGCTTTGTTGCCGACGATGAACAGGCCATCGCCCGCGACCTGCACGTTGTTCAACGTGACTGCCGGGTCGATCAGTTGCCAAGCCTTGATGGCCGGTTGCTCACGCTGGGTCGTTGCCGCGAGAGCCCAATCGGTCCCCGCACCGTTGACCGTCAACTCGCGATAGCTCGCGTTGTTGTTTTGGTTGCCCGCTGCGGCGTCGTCCGGTGTCACATACTGACCTTCGCCGAAGTAACGCACGCCCGGCGTCGTGTCGACGTCGGATGTCAGGAACTGCAAGCGGCGCGCGGTCGATCCCGACCAAGCCGGGTTGGCGGGGTTGAAGGTGAAGGCACCCGTGTTCGCATTGACTTGCCAACGCGGGCCGAGACCCGACTGCGAGCCGTTGCGGCCGGCGGTGTACGGGTCGGCGCAATTGACGCCCAGCGTCGTGCCGTCCGTGCCTTGGCAACCCGTGCAGCAGAGCGTGTTGCTCAGTGCGAAGAAGCCGTGCTTGAGCCAGCTCAGGCCGATCTGCTCGAAGCGTCCTGCGCCGCTGACCACGCGGTAGCGGTACAGGTTGCCACCGATGACCGGGTGCTGGTTGTTGCCGGCGATCCACAGCAAGTTGGTCGTACCGACGTTGCACGAGTACGTGCCGAGCGAGATGGCGTCGACGCCGCCCGTAGACGCGTAGTTCGCGACCTCTTGCAGATCACCGACGATGACATCCGGCCCCGTATTGGTGCCGCAGGGCGGCGGAGGATTGAAGACGGAGATCGCGAAATTGCCCGTGCCACCCGGAGCGCCGCCGCCGCCTGTGACCGGGTAGGTGCCGAGTTGGATGACGTAGGTGCTGCCCGACGTCGCAGCGAACTGAACGTTCGATTGGAACGCTACGCCGCAGTCGTCGTCGGAGCAATCGAGCGCAGCTGCACCCGGGCACGCCGAACTGGCGTAGACCGCGATCTTCGTGTCGACCGTCGTGAGCGAGCAGGTGGTCAAGTCGAACGTGTTCGTCGAGGGAGCCGTCCACACGAACCACACGTCGCGCGTGATCGCGATATTGCCGAAGAAGTTGCAAATGCTGTTGGCCTGACCTTGGGTACCGGTCGTGGCAGTGGCATTGTTGAAGGGGAACGAGCCCACACCCGCGATGGCGGTGGGCGTCGTGCACGCGTCCGTGCCTTGCCCAAAGGCGCTGGCCGTGAACACGGCCGTGGCCGCGACGGAAGCGAAGAGAGAGGAGAAACGCTTCATGAATTCCGAACTCCGTAGTGGGTGGCCCGAGAGCGGGCGCAGACAGAGAGACCGAGAGAGAGAGACCTGGAGGAAAAAGCTTACCCCATCGCTGCGATGTGCAAACGAACTCGCTCGAATAGAGTCGTGGGGCCACATTCAGACGCATCGAAAGAGATATGGGTTCCCTGATCGTGATCGCGCTCGCGGGCTTGCCTGGGGCCGGTAAGAGCACGCTGGCCGCAGCTTTGTCCGCGTGCTTGCGCTGCCCCGTCCTCGACAAGGACCGCGTGCGCCAGGCGCTCTTGGGAGCACAATTCACGGCCTATTCGCGTGACGAGGACGATCACTGCATGGAGCTCGTGTACGCCACGGTCGCCTTCTTGGCCGAGCGACAGACGACTGCGTTCGCTCTCATCGACGGGCGCACCTTCTTGCGCAGAGGCCAATCTGAACGCCTCGTCAGCATCGGCTCGGAGCGCGGCTTTCAGGTGCGCTTCGTCCTGTGTACAGCTCCGCGCGAAGAGGTCCTGCGGCGGATCGAATCCGATCGATCACGCCACGCGCACCCGGCCACCGAATCGGACGCGTGCGCTCTTCGAGGAGATCGAGCGCGAGGCACGTCCTCTCGCTCATCCGCACTGTGTCGTCGACACTCACGCACTCGAGATCGATGCACAGGTGAGGCAAGTGCTGGAGTGGATCGGGAGCTGACGCGCGCTCTGTCCACGGGCGGCGAAGTGTCCCCGCTCGATTCGCCACGAGTGGACAAAAAGCGTGTCCGACTTCGCTCCGCACGTCCCCGGCGCGGCACAGCGTTCGCTTTCCACTCGTCGAAGTCGCGCCACGAGTCCTCGCGACACATTGGAGACGACCATGAACCTTCGCCCTCTTTCCGCACTGTTCCTACTGGCCGCTGCCCTAGTGATAACCCCGTCGGCGAACGCGCAGGAGCTCGGCATCCAGTTCAAGAAAAAGCACGTTTCGTTCGGTCTCACGATCGGCAACGCGCACGCGCCGCGGCACTACGACGCGCGCCCCATCGGGTACGAGCGCCGCGAGTGGATCCCGAGCCACTACGAGACCGTCAGCGAGCAAGTGTTCGTCCCCGGACGAGAAGAGCGCGTGTTCGTTCCGGCTCGCTACGAGTGGCGTCACGACTCGTGCGGTCGGCCTTTCCAAGTGCTCGCGTGCGCCGCGCATTACGAGACGCGCTGCACGCCCGGGCACTACGCAACGGTGACGCGCCGCGTGTGGGTCGAGGGCGGCTGGCGCATGCGCCACTGCAACTGATCCGCGGAATCCAGAACACCAAAGCGGCACGTCACGGATGGGGAGCGGCTTTGGGATACGCCCTCGGCGAGCGCAGAGTCGCACGCCGGGGGCGTCCTCTTTTTTCGTATCCAGTTCGCCTCCGCTCCTCGTGCACGAAGCGCGAACCGCACCCGTCACTTGAAATCGAATCGGGGAGCGAGCAGGACGAGCGTGAACAGACCGCGAGAGTCGTGCACGATCCGGCGCACATCCAGGCCTGATGCCTGCGCGAGTAGAGCGACTTCTGCGTCGGAGTACTTGTAGGAGTTCTCGGTGTGGATGCGTTCTCCGCGTGCGAGATGGACGGCGATTTCGAGGCGCGGAAGTTCGATCGTCTGTTCGACCAGACTCTCGATGTGCATCTCGATGCGCCCCAGTTCTTCGTCGTAGAAGGCGACGTGGCGAAAGCGCGACAGCTCGATGTCGGCCCCGAACTCGGCACCGAGACGCGTGAGCAAATTGAGGTTGAAGCGCGCCGTGACTCCCGCCGCATCGTCGTAAGCGGGCTCGAGCACACTCTTCGACTTCCTACGGTCGACCCCGAGGACGAGGCGATCCTCGATGTCCATTCCGGCGCGCCACTCGCTCAAGAACTGCGCGGCTTCCTCGCGATCGAAATTGCCGACGTTCGAACCGAGCCACACGTAGAGCCGCGGCACACCACCGCTCGTCGCGAGCGCCTCGAGCCCGGCTGCGTACTCGGCGACGACGCCCTTCACGGTGAGCGCTTCGAATTCGTTCGTGAGTGCGCGACCTGAGCTCTCGAGCGCCGATCGCGAGATGTCGACCGCCGTGTACCGCGCGCGTCCATCGCGTTCGATCGCAGCTTGGATCAAGCGCCGAGTCTTCTTCGACGAGCCGCTGCCGAGTTCGACGATCTCGAATGGGTGCGGCATCAGCTCCACGATCTCGCGCGCGTGCCGCTCTAGGATCTCGTCCTCGGCACGCGTGAGGTAGTACTCGGGCAAGGCACAGATTTCCTCGAACAGCGTCGAACCGACAGCGTCGTAGAAGTAGCGACACTCGAGACGTTTGGGCGTCGCCGTCAGCCCCTCGCGTACCGAAGCGGCGAACTCGTGCACGACTGCGCGCGACCCGATTTGCTCCAAACGAAAACGCGGACGAGGGCCCGCGAGCCCGACGTTTTCGACGAGAGCGCGCCACGCGGCGACTTCGGAATCGAAAGTGAAGTGCGGGGCCAGCTGCGCACTGCGTGCAGCGAGCTCCAAGCGCCAGGCTGCGTCCGTTTCGAGCCGCCCCAACAACGTCGCCAGTCCGCGCGCGTCCCCAACCTCGAAGAAACCTGGATGGTCGTGACCGAGCATGCCGATCGCGCCTGGGATGCGCGACGCGAGCACGGGTTTTCCGGCCACGATCGCTTCGGCCAGCGCAATCGAACCGCCTTCGTTGAGCGACGTCTGCACGAAACCCTGCGCACGTTCGAGCACGAAGAGTGCAGCTTTGTGCGTGCGCTCCCCGAGCCAACGCCAGTGCGGATTGTGCGCTCCCTCGTCGACGGCTCGATCCTCCATCCCGCGGTCGATGACGCCGCCGACGTGACTGACCCGCAGCTTCGAATCCGCCGGGAGCAAGCGCGCGGCCTCGGCCGCGAGGAACGGGTCCTTCACGCCGCGCAGGTGGCTTAGGGCAGCGACCTCGAAGACACCTTCGATCGGCTTCGCGTCCCCCGCGAGCCTGTCGGCCGATTGCAAGATCACGTGCGTCTTCGAAGCCAACTCCGGCGGCAGACTGGCGATCGCCGCGGGCTGCAAGACGACGATGCACGTCGCAACTTCGAGCGAGCGCAGGACTTCGTTCGAGCGCCCGATGTCTTCGTACAGATCCGTTCCAGTCAACACCACCACGAGCGGTGCGAGCGGATGCGTAGCCGCGAACTTCTGGATCGAACTGGAACTCTTGCGCGCGTGGAGGGCGACGAGCATGTCGCACGGACTGCCGCTCCAATTCTCCACGACGCGCGCTCCGAAGCCGAGTTCGCGGAAGATGCGCGCGTAGCGCTGAGCCGTGTGGCGATTGCCGGTCGTCGAGCCCTTCGGCGCGGGCGTCACGATTTCGATTTTCATGCTGCGCGGAGGCTCGGACTCTTCCGGTCGAGACCGCGGATTGTGCGAGTGCCGCGTGAACTTGGGAAGAGAAACCGAGCGCAGGGAACGCAGAAGCGCACGTCGGTGACGAGCTTGACCGCGAGGGTTGTCGGCGAGGCGTCCCTGCGCTTGACTGACGCATCATGCTTCGAGCGCACTATCCGTTCTATCTCGCCAACCGACCGATCCATTCCGAGGCGACGTTGGACGTCGTCGACAAGGCGACCGGTGCCGTCGCGACGCACGTGAGTCTCGCTGATCCGCTCGCCATCGAGGCTGCGATCGCGGCTTGCCACGCGGCCGTACGACCGATGCGCGCGCTGGCCTCGTTCGAGCGGCGTGACGTGCTGCTCTATTGCGTGAAACGTTTCGAAGAACGGCGCGATGAATTGGCCATCGGCCTGTGCATCGAAGCCGGCAAACCGATCCGCGATGCGCGCGGTGAAGTGGCGCGCCTGATCGACACGTTTCGTATCGCTGCCGAGGAGGCGACCCGCATCGGCGGCGAGGTGATGGCGCTCGACGCGACCGAGCGGGCGCGCAACTACTCGGGTTCGTGGCGCCGCTTCCCGATCGGCGCGTGCTCGTTCATCTCGCCCTTCAATTTCCCGCTGAATCTCGCTGCGCACAAGATCGCGCCGGCGTTGGCGGCAGGTTGTCCGTTCGTGTTGAAGCCGGCCAGCGCGACGCCGGTCGGAGCGCTCACGATCGGAGAGATCCTCGCGGAAACGAATCTGCCGGTGGGTGCGTTCTCGATCCTGCCGTGCTCGCGTGCCGACGCCGAGCCGCTCACGAGCGACGAACGTTTCGCGTTGCTGTCGTTCACCGGCTCGCCCGAGGTCGGCTGGGATCTCAAACGGCGCGCAGGCAAGAAGAAGGTCGTGCTCGAGCTGGGCGGCAATGCGGCTGCAATCGTCGATCGCGATTGGGACCTCGACGACGCGGTCGCGCGCATCGTGTCCGGCGCTTACTACCAGTCCGGACAGAGCTGCATCAAAGCGCAGCGCGTGATCGTGCACGCGTCGGTCTACGACGAATTCAAGAAGCGCTTCGTCGCGGCGTCGCGTGCGCTGAAGTCGGGAGATCCGCGCGACGAAGCGACCGTGCTCGGGCCCTTGGTCAGCGAAGCCGACGCGATCCGCCTCGTCGAGTGGATCGAGGCTGCGCGCGCGAGCGGTGCAAACGTGTTGTGCGGAGGCGCTCGTCACGGCGCTTGGTTGGAAGCAACGGTGCTCGAAAACGTGCCGAAACAGGCCGCGATCGCGTGTCGCGAAGCGTTCGGACCGGTCGTCGTCCTGTCGCGCTTCGACGACTTCGAGCAGGCACTCGAGGAGGTGAACGATTCCGCCTACGGACTGCAAGCCGGCGTGTTCACGCGCGATCTCTACCGGGCCCAACAGGCCTACGAAATGCTCGATGTCGGCGGCGTCGTGATCGGCGACGTGCCCAGCTTCCGTGTCGACAACATGCCCTACGGCGGCGTGAAGGACTCCGGCAGCGGTCGTGAAGGCGTGCGCTTCGCCATCGCAGACATGACCGAGATCAAGATGCTCGTCGTGCGCACGCCGCGTTGACGCGCACCTCGAGCGTGTAGCAAAAGAGCTAGCTCGGATCTCTCACCACGTTCTGCTGCGGCGGCGCCGACTCGCGCCCAACTACGAAAGTGGTGAGAGATCCGCGCTAGAACGAAAAGCCGACGACGAGCGCAAGCTGCGTGTAGTCGACGTCGCGCTCGCGCCCGAGAACTTCCACTTCGCCAGCGCGCAAACCGCGAGCATCGAGACCGACGAACAGGTACTCGTGATGTCGAGCGTCGCACCGACGTGCGCGTAGCCCCCGATCGAGCCGTCGTGCTCGCTGCCGACGCCTTCTTCGTGAAGCTTCATGAAGATGGAGGAGAGGCCGACACCAAGGTGAGGATGGACGCTTCCATCGAGGGAGCGCAGGCGCACCCCGCCGAAGAACTAGGCTGTTTTCTCAGTGAATTCTGCTGAACTGCGGCGCGGGTGGTCGCGAGCGGGGAACAGACCGCCTTCGAAGCCGAGCACGCCGGGAGAGTGAGCGAAAACGAATCCGACGCTCGCCTGTTGCTCGACGGGCTCCCTTTCGTCGTCGTCGTAACCGCGAGCGCCGACGTAGACAGACAGGCTGTTCGCATGCTCGTCGGCATTGCCGTAAGCGCCACCGATCGTCGATTTGCAGGCCGCGCCCAGAACCACACATCCAGCGATCGAGAGCGACGAGAACGCGAATTTCTGCATCGCAAGCTCAGAAGCTGAAGCCGAGCGCGAGTGCGAGCTGACCGTAGTCGACATCGCGATCGACACCGAGCACTTCGACGTCCGAACCGAAGACTCCGCGCGCATCGAGGCCCAAGTACACGCGCTCCGTCACGTCGACGGTGAAGCCGACATGCACGTATACCGCGAGCGTGCCGTCGTCGTCGTCGTCGAGACCTTCGACGTCGAGCTTGGTCGCGATCGCTGTCACACCCGCACCGATGTACGGACGGATCACGTCGTCACCGAACTCGAGCCGCAAGCCGCCGTAGAGTTCGCTCGAACTCCCCTCGGTCTTCACGCCGCCTTCGCGCTCTTCATTGGCTGCTGCCAAGAAGCCCACTTCCCAGCCGATCACGCCGACGCGGTGCGAGAACTCGGCGCCGAACACGCCCTGCTCCTCGACCGGACTCCAATCGTCCTCGTCGAACTTGCGCGCACCCAAGTAGAAGGTCGCACGGTTGGCACGCGCCGCTTGCGTGCCGCTGCCGCCCTCGTCTGCGCGCGGAATCGAATTGCATGCGGCGAGAAAAACGAACGGGAGAGTGAGCGTCCACTGCATCGCAATATCCGTGGGGGGGGTTGGTCGCGTCGTGTCGGATCGAGCCGGATTCGTACCCAGGAAACGGCGTGCTTCCGGGCCCGAGCGGCTTCGCACTGGAGCGTCGCGAGATCGTTGCTCGATTGCAAGCGGCGAGCCGCACGGCCAGCGACTCCCGCGAGCGCGATCGACGTTCGCCTGCGAGACGCGAACCGACGGCGTGTGGGATCGACCCGCGCGCGGAAGCAAAATTCCCCACCCTCACAGCGTCGCGAGATCCTGAAAGAGATATCCGCGCGGTATCGCTCCCCCGTCGCAAGGCCTTCGAAACCCACATCAACATGCAGGCTCGCCTGCTTTCAGCCCTGATCTCGCTGTTTCTCGCGACCGCCGTCACTCGCGCGTGATCTGTGACGAAGCGCCGGCGCCCGTCAGCATCTCGAGGGCGACTTTGCGACGCAGAGCGACTTCTTCAGCGAGAAAAACGACTCCCTGCGCGTCGCGCCCGAGCTCGTTCAAGAGCAAGTAATTGCCGAAGCGCCGCGGCTCGGGCGTGGGAATGCCAGCGTCGCTCGTGCCGTCGGGATCCGACGCGCAACCCATTCACCGACACGAGTGATCGACGAGGCGTCTTGCACGCGCATACTGCACCCAAATGACGCCAAGATCGCGACCGAGGCACGCTGCCACGAGCCGCGTCGAATGAGCGCCCCGCACGTGATGGACGTGCTCTGCCCCGCGGTTGCTCCCAACCCCAATTCAGCCTTCCCCTCGTTCGAGTGCCGACGCCGCAAAGATGGTCAGCTCGAGTTCGGAGTCGTCGATCAACGCGTAGACCGGTCGCCGCCCGGAGAGCTTTTCGCCGCGCTCGAGCAGGATCGCAACACCTTCACCGCGACGGTCCATGAGCGTAACGCGCCCGACAACAGCAGATCTCAGGCGACTGGGGTGGACGACGAAGCCGCCAAGTCCGCGCCCGATCGCGGTTCTGTGGCGCACCCGGCTGGACTCGAACCAGCAACCGTCGGTTCCGAAGACCGATGCTCTATCCATTGAGCCACGGGTGCTCGATGCGCAGTGTTCTAACCGATCGAGCGTGCGCGCGCGCTCAGAAGCGGAACCACGGACGCGGCACGCTGCCGCCCGGCCACGGCATCCGTGCGAGGATCAGGACCAGTGCGATCCCGAAGAAGATCGCGGTGCGGCGATGGCGCGCGCCGTCGCTCTTCGCCTTCCGCGCCAGCACTTTGCCGACGTGCACGACGACGACGACGAGGACCATCAGCGCGGCATGTTCGACGGCCCAATAGCGCAGCTCGGGATTCTTCATCGCGGCGCCCATGTCGGACAGCGCGCTCTTCACCTGGGGACTCCACACGATGTAGAGCAGCAGGCCGAGCGTGAACTGCACGTCGACCACGATGGTGGCGACGAGCGACGCGGTCTTGTCCACCGCGCCGAATTGCCGCGCGCCCATCCAGCCGCGGCAGGCGCGCAAGAATGCGTAGAGAATGGCGGCGAGCGCGACCCAGCGCATCAGGTTGTGAACGATCAGTGCGGTTTCGTACATGCGAGTTCCTTCACGCGAATTCCACTAGGCGAGTTCGAGCATGACTTGCAGGCGCACGAAGTCGACATCCTTCACGCGCACGCTGATCGGATGGCCTTCGGTGAACGAGAGCGACTTGCGGCCGGCGCGGATCGTCATCGTCGGGCCCTTGATGTCGACGCGTTCGCCGATCGAACGGGACGGCAAAAAGCCGGAGATATTGAGATCGACGAGCTTCACTTCGAGCCCCGGCGGCGACACGCGCACGACTTTGGCGGCGAGCTTCTGGCCGATCTTCGGATACATGAATTGGCACACCTTGAGATCGAACATCGAGTGTTCGGTCATCTCGGCCAACTCCGATTGGAGCGAGCAGTGGTACGCCGTCGCGTTCATGTCCTCGACGATGTCGAGCGCGCGTAACTCGCGAGCAGCTTCGTCGGGCCGACTTTCGACGGCCCACAACCAACGGTGCACCATCAAGTCGGGATAGCGCCGAATCGGTGACGTGAAGTGCAAGTAGGCCTTGCGCGCCAGACCGAAGTGCGTCGCGACGTCTTCGTGATCGCGCACTTCGTATACGGCGCGCTCGATCAGGCCCATGATGCGCTGGATCAGCGCTTCGGCATTCGGCTTCTTGCGCGCTTGAGCGATGAGCCGGGCGATGTCGCGACCGGTCAGGCGATCTTTCTTCGGCACACGGATGCCGTGCTCTTCCAAACTGTCGGCGACGGCGGCGATCTCTTCGGGATCTTTCTCGGGGTGCACGCGGTAGATGGCGGGCAGGCCCTTGTCCTTGAACAAGTCGCCCACGGCTTGATTCGCGGCCAGCGCCGTCTCTTCGATGAGCGACATCGAGAAGTAGCGCGGCGCATCGACGACCGCGATCGGCTCGTGCTTGTCGTCGAATTTGAACTTCTTCTCGACCGACGCCATGCGCATGGAGCCTTTGGCGTCGCGAATCTGCTGCTGACGCACGGTCCACTTTTGGAATGCGATGAGGGACGGCGCCATGCCGCGCGCCTTCATCTGTTGCGTCGACGCGTTGTCGACACCGTCGAGCAATTCCTGCACTTCGCGGTAGGTGTTTCTGCGCACGCTGCGGATGACGCTCTTCGTCACCCGCGCGCTCGTGCGCGTCCCCTTCGCGTCGAAGTGCATGAACACCGAGTACGCGAACCGATCGCGCTCGCCGACGAGGGAGCACAAGTGATTCGACAAGCCCTCGGGCAACATCGGGATGACTTGGTCGGCCACGTACACGCTGGTCGCGCGCGCCAACGCTTCGTCGTCGAGCGCCGTCCCGGGCCGGACGTAGTGCGCGACATCGGCGATGTGCACGCCGACCTCCACTTCACCGTCGGCCAATTCGTCGATCGAGATCGCGTCGTCGAAGTCCTTCGCGTCCTCGCCGTCGATCGTGTAGATGATCTTCGAGCGCAAGTCGGCGCGACCCGCGTACTCCGCCGGATTCGGATCGCGCGGCAACTGCGCTACTTCGCCGAACACGTCCTTCGGGAACACCGTGCGCACGCGGAACGAGGCGAGGATCTGCATTTCCTCCGAGCCTTCGTCTTTGTAGGGCAGCGGACCGTGCTCCATCGGACCGAAGGCAGCCGGCCGTCGGTCGATGCGCTCACGTGTGGTCGCGTCGCCCGTGTCGGCGCGCTCGACGGCTTCTTTCACGCGTTTTTCGAGCGCACCCTCGAGGCGGATCTCTCCCTCGACGGGCTTGGAGGGTTCACCGCCCGACTGCTTCTTGAGGTCCTTGAAGCTCTTGAAGCGTCCCGAATCGTTCGTCATGCGCGGCCAGGATAGCGAACAGCTCCGCTCGACCGCGCGCGAAGTTCGCAAACGAGCCAGGCGAGCGACAGAACGAGCAGCGGTTCGATCGGGAAGCGGTAGCGCTCCAAGGCGTGCGTCGCGTAGTAGACGAGTGGAAACAGCGCGAAAACACCGAGGAAAACGCGCCCTTCGAAGTGCCGTAGACCCCACACGATCGCGCCGAGGAGACCGAATACACCGGTCGCGATGAAGGCGAGGTACTTGATCCAACTCTTCAGGTCCGAGCGCGCGACGCGACCCGAGTTGTCGACGCGCGTGTCCGCTACCGGATTGACGCCGAACCAAAAGAACGTCCCGCGCAGGAGTGTGAGTTCCGCGAAGCGCAGCTTGTGCGCACTGATCCAAGCGGTCGCGCGCTCCATCGACTCGTGCGTGTACGCAGCTTCACCGATATCGCGATAGCGCATGAAGTCGGCCGCGCTGTTGCTCGGATGTCGCGTCAGTTGGAAGCGTCCGTTGGCTTCGTCGTTGTTGCCGACGTCGAGCTCGACGCCGAGGTTCGTGCGCAACGCGAAGACGCCGACTTCGCGCTCGTTGCGTAGTAGCCATGGCAAAACGACGAGGAAAGCGGTCGTCGCGAACGCGGCGGATTTCAGCAAGAACGTCGCGCCCGACTTGCGCTCGTGCCACGCGATCCAGGCGAGCAGCGGAGTCAAGACGAGCGGCGCCGGATTGACGAGGAGCAGTGCACCGAACCCAACACCGCAGACGGCATGCGTGAACAGTCCGCGCGATCGGAGCGCGAACGCCGCCCACAGGACGACGACGATTCCGAAGGCGACGATCGTCGTGTCCCAGACGACGCTGGCGCTGTTCCAGATCGCGACCGGCAAGAGCGCGAGGATCCAGGCCGCGAGTCGCCCTGCGCGCTCGACTCTCATCTCTAGGCCGAGCTTCCACAAAAACACGCACGTCAGCGCGGATAGAAGGCTCTGCACGCACAACACGAAGAGCGCAGCACTCTCGGTCAGTCCGCCCGTGAGTTGCATCGCGAGAGCGACGAGTGCCGGATATCCAGGCGCGAGCCAACCCGTCGCACTCGAAGGTTCGCGCCACGGCGGTTCGGGCCTCTGCCACTGTGCTGCGAACCCGTTACCGTCATGCACCGATTGCGCGATGCACGCGGCTTCGAATCCGAACTCCCACGGTCCGTCCGCGACTTTCTCCGGCGCATGCAGCACGAAAATCGCAGCGACGCGCAGAACGAGTGCGACGACGAAAACCCACACGATTTCTCGCCCGCGAGGCTTCAGCGGGGATTCGGCAGTCATTTCACGACGAAGTTCACGAGGCGGCCGGGCACCACGACGGTCTTGACGACTTCTTTGCCGGCCAGGTGACTCGCGACGGCTTCGCGTGCGATTCCCTCGAGCTCGGCACTGTTCGCCGTCTTCTTCGCTTTCGCGGTCGCGCGCAGTTTGCCGTTCACTTGAACGGGCAGATCGATTTCGTCCTCGATCAAGTAGCGCACGTCGGCCCCCGGCCACGAGGCTTGCACGATCAAGCCGGGCATGCCCATGCGCGACCACAGCTCTTCGGCGAGATGCGGCGCGAACGGAGCGAGCAGGCGCAGGAAGCGTTCGGCTTGACTGCGCGACAGCGACGACACGAGCGGCGTCGCATCGTTCACGAAGGTCATGTAACCGGCGATCGCGGTGTTCAGATTGAGCGCTTGGAAGCTGTCTTCGGCACGCTTCGTCGCACGCGCCAAACTCTTCTCGAGCGCGAGCGTGTCGCCTTCGATCGCTTTGTCCGCCGCACCGGCGGCGAAGTGAGCCCGAATCGGCTTGTCGTTTTCGGTGTCGACGAAGAGGCGCCACACGCGCTCGACGAAACGCCGGCAGCCCGGAATGTCGCGCGTGTTCCACGGCTTCGAGTCGGCGAGCGGGCCCATGAACATCTCGTACAAGCGGAACGTGTCGGCTCCGTGTTCGGCGATGATGTCGTCGGGATTGACCACGTTTTTCAGGCTTTTCGCCATCTTAGTGACGATCTGCGTCAGCGGTTCGCCGCTGCCGCGCTTCGCGTAGGCGTCACCCTTCGTCTCGACCTCGTCGCTCGTGACGAGGCGACCATCGGCGCCTTGGTACGCGAAGGCGGTGACCATGCCTTGATTGAAAAGGCGCTGGAACGGCTCACTCGTGTGCACGATGCCGGCGTCGAAGAAGACCTTGTGCCAGAAGCGCGCGTACAAGAGATGCATGACGGCGTGCGCAGCCCCGCCGACGTAGAGATCGACGGGACCCCAGTAGTTTTCGGCCTCTTTCGAGAAGGGCTGCTTTGCGTTCGAGGGATCCATAAAGCGCAACCAGTACCAGCACGAGCCGGCCCAACCGGGCATCGTGTCGGTGTCGCGTCTCGCTGGACGCTTCGTCTTCGGATCGACCGTCGCCACCCAATCCTGCGCACGTGCGAGCGGCGCGGAACCGTCGCTCGCCGGTTTGAAGTCGTCCATCGGCGGCAAGAGCACCGGCAGTTCGTCGTCGGGCACCGCTACGGTCGTACCGTCCTCCAAGTGCAACAGCGGGAACGGTTCGCCCCAGTAGCGCTGACGCGAGAAGAGCCAGTCGCGCAGCTTGTACGTGATCTTCGATTTACCGACGCCGCGTTGCTCGAGCAGTTGGATCGCCTTGGCTTTCGCAAGTTTGGTGGCGAGACCGTCGATCGGACCGGAGTTCACGGCGACGCCTTCGCCGGTGAAGCACGCTCCGTCGGCGAGCGCCTTCGATCCGCTCGGCGCTCGCACCACTTCGCGCACTTCGAGGTCGAACTTGCGCGCGAATTCGAAGTCGCGTTCGTCGTGTCCGGGCACGGACATGATGGCGCCCGTGCCGTACGTCGCCATCACGTAGTCGGCGACCCACACCGGCACTTTCGCGCGCGGATCGGCAGCGTCGAACGCCGGATTCAGGGCAAAAGCACCAGTAAACACGCCTGTTTTCGTCTTCGAAGCATCCGTGCGGTCGAGTTCGCTCTTCGATGCAGCTGCGGCGACGTAGGCTTCGACGGCGGAGCGTTGTGCGCTCGTCGTGATCTTCGCGACGAGCGCGTGTTCCGGCGCCACGACCATGAACGTCGCGCCCCACAGCGTGTCGGGACGCGTCGTGAACACCGTCAGTGTCTCGTGCGCATGTCCAGCGAGAGCGAAACGAATCTCCGCGCCCTCGCTCTTCCCGATCCACTCGCGCTGCTGGATCTTGATCGACTCGGGCCAATCGATGCCGTCGAGATCAGCGAGCAGTCGCTCCGCATACGCCGTGATCTTCAACATCCACTGCGACAGCGGTCGACGCACGCACGGATGATTGCCGCGCTCGGAACGTCCGTTGATGACTTCCTCGTTCGCGAGCACCGTCTTCAACTCTTCGCACCACCACACCGGCACTTGCGCGCGGTACGCGAGTCCGCGCTCGAACAGCCGCGTGAACAACCACTGCGTCCAGCGGTAGTAGGTCGGATCGCTGGTGTCGACCTCGCGCGACCAGTCGTACGACACGCCGATCAGCTCGAGCTGACGCTTGAAGTTCTGCGTGTTCTCGTTCGTCGTTTCGCGCGGGTGCTTGCCGGTCTGGATCGCGTACTGCTCGGCCGGCAGACCGAACGCGTCCCACCCCATCGGATGGAGCACGTTGCATCCGTCCATGCGCTTTTTGCGCGCGACGATGTCCGTTCCGACGTACCCGAGCGCGTGACCGACGTGCAGACCCGACCCCGACGGGTACGGGAACATGTCGAGGACGTAGTATTTCTTCTGCGCCGGATCGAAGCCCGGCTCGCCCGGATTCTTGGCGCGGTACGCGTCCGCAGACTTCCAACGAGCTTGCCAGCGCGGCTCGATTTCACGCGGTTCGTAGACGTTCGACACAGGGTTGGCTCTCTCGACAGGTCAGGAAACGGGGCGAGCGCGTGAGCTTAGCCACCCGGCTGCCCGAAACCACCCGCTCGAGCGTTGACTCCGACGGGATCGGGCCGCATTCTTTTCGTCCCCGTTGTGCGCGAGTGCGGCGGGGAACGACCGGTCTCGGGGGTTTAGCTCAGTTGGTAGAGCGCGACAATGGCATTGTCGAGGCCAGGGGTTCGAACCCCCTAACCTCCACCAGTTCCGCTGCGACACGCAGCACAGGCTGGTGGCGGCCCGAGGTAAGAGGCGCGGTGTAGAGTTTCGAGCGACTCGAGTTCTCTGGGCATGGCGCGCTTCTACAACTACCAAGGTCTCGCGGCCGAGAATCTGACGCACGTGCGCTGCTACGTGTGCGGCGCGGATTCGACGCGGCCGGTCGGGCTCGACAACGGTTTCCAGATCGTGCGCTGCAACGAGTGCGATCTCGTGTACGTCAATCCGCGGCCGAATCCCGCGCAACTACGCGAGTTCTACGAGAAGTACTACGAGCCCGAAGAAGTCGTCCCCGAAGCGTGGGAACGCGAGATGGGCGCCGTGTTCGCGCAACACGGCGATTGGATCGAAGAGCATTCGAAACCTCCGGGAGTCGTGCTCGACATCGGCAGCTCGTTCGGACATTTCTTGGCCGGCATGGAACGTCGCGGTTGGAAGACGGTCGGCATCGAACCGTCGTCCATCGCGGCCGACGATTCGCGCACACGCTTGAAGGGCACCGTACACACCGGCGGTTTCGAGGAAGTGACGCTCGCCTCGGAATCATTCGACGCCGTCGTGTCGTTGTACGTGCTCGAACACGTGAACGATCCGCGCGGATTCATGCAGGAAGTCTTCCGCGTCCTCAAACCCGGCGGCCAAGCGATCATCCGCATCCCCTTCACGCGGCCGCTGTTTCCGATCTACCGCATGTTGAAGCGGCCGCTGATGTACGCACCGATGCACTTGAACGATTTCCCGCCGCGCGCGATGCGTCGCATGGGGCTGGGCCTCGGGTTCAAGCGCGTCGATTTCCGGATCGGTACAGCGCGCAAAGCCAGCGACACACTCGAGAAAGTCGGCGCTGTCGTGTTGGGCGGTTTCGGTCGCGTGGTCGAAGGCGCGACGGGTGCGCGAGTCGTGTTCCCCTACGTGGGCGCACTGAGCTACCGGCTCTACAAGTGAGTCCCTGATCGCGCGTCGCGTCGCGATAGTTTTCGTGCTCTCGGGCAGCGGCGTCTCGAACGCGGCGGCGACCTACTTCCAAGGTTCAGCGGCATCCGGCAGTGGAGGCGGGATCGCGTTCGCGGATGGATTGCTGTGTTCGGGCGGGACGATCGCGCGCCTGGTGACGCGCGCGGTGAGCGGAGGTCAAGTGGCCTATCCCGGTGTCGGCGATGCTCCGCTGAGCACGCTCGGCGGCGGCTCGAGCGTCGGAGCAGAACGGATCTACCAGGTCTGGTACCGCGACTCAGCGCCCGGCTTCTGCACGAGCGCCACGTTCAACCTCACGAACGGTGTGAGAACGGTTTGGGCGCCGTGATGTCTGCGCCTTCCGGCGACCACCGGAAGACGTGATCGGGCACGGATCAGAACGCGCGCTACTTCCGTCCGCGGGGCGCCGGTATGCTCCTCCGCCCCATGACGGAACTCGCTCATCCTGACCGACTCGCGAAGATCGAGACGATGCGCGGACGCGGCATCGACCCGTACCCGGCGCGCGGCGTGCAAGGCACTCCGATCGGGGAGATCTTGGCCGGTGCGGGCAGCGCGACGGCGCACGGACCGATGATCGGGCGCGTCGTGACGGTGGCGGGTCGCATGCTCAACGTGCGCGACTTCGGCAAGCTCATGTTCGCGCCGCTCGTCGATCGTTCGGGCCGCATGCAGATCGGTTTCCAGCGCGACAAGCTCACGGATTGGTGGCCGGATCGAAAGCTCCTCGACGGCGGTGATTGGATCGGCGTCACCGGCGAGGTGGGCTTCACGCAAAAGGGCGAGGTCACGGTGTGGGCGAGCTCGATCCAACTGCTCTCGAAAGCGGTCGCGGCGCCGCCCGAGAAGTGGCACGGACTCGTCGACAAGGAATTGCGGTATCGACGGCGCTACGTCGATCTGTGGTCGAGCGAGGGCGTCGCGGACGTGTTCATCAAGCGCTCGAAAGTGCTCTCGACGATTCGGCGCACGCTCGAAGATCAGGGCTACCTCGAAGTCGAGACGCCGACCCTGCATCCGATCGCCGGCGGTGCAGCGGCGCGTCCGTTCACGACGCACCACAACGCGCTCGACATGGAGTTGTTCCTGCGTATCGCGCCCGAGTTGTATTTGAAGCGGCTGATCGTCGGCGGCATGGAGCGCGTCTTCGAAGTCTCGCGCAACTTCCGCAACGAAGGTTTGTCGGCGCGACACAATCCCGAATTCACGATGCTCGAGCTGTACGAGGCGCAAGCCGACTACCGCCGCATGATGGAAGTCGCCGAGCAATTGATCGAGCGCTCGGCAATCGCGGTCAACGGCACGACGCAAGTGCGCTTCCGCGAGAAGGACTACGACCTGAAGGCGCCGTTCGAAAAGCGCTCGTACGTCGAGATGTTCCGCGCGCAGAACGGTTTCGAATTCGACGATCACGCGCGCACGAAGCAGCGCGCACTCGAACTCCAACTGCACGACACGGGCGATCCGTGGAAGCTCATGAACGACGTGTTCGAAGCGACGGTCGGCGATGCTCTCGAGGGCCCGCTGATGGTCGTCGACTATCCGGTCGCGATCTCGCCGCTCGCGAAGCAGAAACCCGACGACAAGCGCCTCACCGAGCGTTTCGAAGTGTTCGTCGCGAGCATGGAACTCGGCAACGCGTTCAGCGAGCTGAACGATCCGGCCGAACAAGCGCGTCGCTTCGAGGAACAGGTCGCGTCGAAGGATCCCGAAGCGCCGGGCGAAGTCGATTGGGACTACGTGCAGGCGCTCGAGTTCGGCATGCCGCCCGCGGGTGGACTCGGAATCGGCATCGACCGTTTGGTGATGGTCTTGACCGGTCAGGATTCGATCCGCGACGTGCTGCTCTTCCCCGCGATGAAACCGCAGCACGACGGACCGCTCGACGAGAGCGTGTCGAAAGCTCCGCCGCTCGACGCAGCGCCCGCGACGGCGAAAAAGTTCGGCGCGGAAATTCCGAGTTCGAAAAACAAGGGCGCAACGCAGGCGTAGCGCCGGCCTCGCGCGCGACATGTACAAATTTTTCCTCTCTTGGCGCTACATGTGCGCACGCCGCACCAATCTGATCGGCGTGATCGGCATCTGCGTCGGCGTCGGCGCGCTCATCATGATCCTCTCGATCATGACCGGCTTCCTGGAGGAGACGAAGAAGAGCATCCGCGGCGGGTTGGCCGACGTGATCATCGAGACCGATCAGAACGCGTACTTGGGCGGCCGCAAACTCGAGACCTCGGCGCAACCTCTGCTAGACATCGTGCGCGCCGATCCGCGCGTCGTCGGTTCGTGCACGCAATTGAGCTGGTTCGGCATGCTCACACGCGGCGGTCGAGGTGCGGGCTTCTCGTCCGATCA
>JAWXBU010000269.1:0-17316 GCA_034440255.1 Planctomycetota bacterium
GCGCATTTCCTCGACCGATCCGTCACTGGACGCATTGTCGATCAAGATCACTTCGAACCGATCGCGCGGATAGTCGAGCTTCGACAAACTTTCGAAACACGGCTCGAGGTGATGCCGTCCGTTCAGGTTCAAAATCACGATCGTGCAACGCGGCAAGTCTTTTTCGGCGACAGGCGCGGAGGCCGAGACCTCCAGGTCGGGGCGCTGCAAACGCCGACCCGCGGAACTCGGTGCGCGTGCAGCAGGCGTGTCGGGCACGTGATCTGCATTCGGCAGCGAGCCTTCCTTGAACAGGCGATCGAAGAAGCGACTCATGCGTGGAGCGAAGTTTTCTGCGCATTCGAGAGGATGACGATGCGCTTCAACCGGGCGTGCGTGCGCGCCCCCGAAGGTGTGGTCAGGGGTTCGAAAGCGAGCACGGACGCGTCGGAAGCGAGTTCGAGCTCGACGTCGTGCGTGCGCACACCTTCGACACCCTGCGACGTGAATGCGGGGAACTCGCCGATGCGGCGCCCGTCGACTGCGACCGCGAGGCCGAGCGCGAGTGCGGGCTCGGTGCCCAGCGCGAACTGTTCGATGCGCAGCGTGCGTAGCGCTCCGCCGCAGCCGCGGATGTCGAACTCGACGCGCGCCGTCCCGTCTGCGCGCAGGAGCAGCATGTCGGCTCCCTGTTGTTCCACGGAGCCGATGCGGCGCGTCGCTTCGATCGCTGCGCGGTCGAGCAGCACGCGCGGTCGGGTCTCACCGATCTCGTCGCGTTCGATCGCACACAACGCGCGGTAGCGCGCTTCCGTGACGGCGGCGTCATCAGCGATCGTCTTGATCTCCATCCAGTCCTGCGACAAGCGCCGGACCAGATCCCGATCCTCGACGAAACGGCTGAGTTTCTCGGCTAAATCGTCCTCGTCGCCAACTTCGAAGTGCAAGCCGTCGACGCCGTCGCGCACGAACTCGGCCATGCCGCCGATATTCGACGCGACGACCGGCGTGTGCGTCAGGAACGCTTCGTGGATCGTGATCGGCGAGTTCTCGAACCAGATCGACGGCACGATCAACACGTCGATCTCAGCGTAGACCTTGGACAAATTCGCGTTGTCGAAACGGCCCTTGAACTCGACGTTCGCACCGGCGAGTTCGCGCAACAGACGATGGTGCTCGTCGCTGTCGGGTTTGAAATCACCGTGGACGACGAGCACGGCATTCTCGCCTTGCAGTCGCCGCATCGCGCGCAACATGACCTCGCCGCCCTTGTACCAGACCAGCGATCCGACGAAGCCGAAACGCACTCGGCCACGCGAATCGGGTTTCTTCGTCAGCGCGTGCACATGATCGGTGCGCATGCCGTTGTCGGAGAAAACGAGCGTGTGCGCGTCGAAGTCGGCTGTATCGATCAGTTTCTTGCGCAAGAAACGTCCCGGACTGACGCGCAGATCGGCGCGTTGGTAGCACCCGACGACGTCGCCGTGGCGCGCCATCATCTCCGCGTACTCGTCGCGCCCGGCGATTTCAGCGAGAAAATTGCCCATCGGCCCGAGCAGATTGCCGGCGCGTTTCGCGGCCGGAATGTGCTCGAGCAGCTTGTCCTTCACGCACAAGAAGCAGCCGGCTCCTTGGTTTTCTTCACAGCGCACGCCGTCGGGACGGATCAACTGCACACGCGCGCAGATCGACCAGTAGTCGTGGATCGTGAGCAGCGTCGCGATCCCGCGCTCGCGCGCGACGTCGACGCAGCCGGCCGAGAGGTGGATCAAGTGCTGAAAATGCACGATGTCCGGCCGCTCGCGCTCGAGGACGTCCGCGAACGCAGCCTCGGCTTTGGGCTGCCGATAGCTGTCGGAGAGTCGCTTGTGGTCGAGCCGATGGACCATACGCAACACGCGCAAACCCTGGAACGCCGTCTCGTGCACACTGAAGTCGACGGCCGCGTCGTCACTCGCCGGCGCGCGCGTGAACACCACGACCTCGTGTCCGCGACGCGCCATCTCCAGAGCGATGTTCTGCGTGTAGATCTCGGTGCCGGCCCACGTGTCGGGCGGAAAACCGTGCACGACGTAGAGCACTTTCAGACGTGTTTTCTCGAGCAAACGCGTGCGCGGATAGCGCTTCTTCGTCGCTCCACCCTCGTGCAAACCTTCGAACACGGCCGTGCGCAATCGCGCTGCGTGCTCCAACTCGCGTCCGTATTCGGCATCGGACAAGTTCGCCGCGCGCAGCGCCTCGCGATCGCGATCGAGCTGTCGATCGGCCAGGATGCGCGCGTCGGATTTGGTCGCGACGCAGATGCGATCGAGCCATTCGGCGTTGAAACGCGCGTCGATCGCGGCACGCGCGTGCGTCTCTTCCGGCGTGTGGTCGTGGCTGTGTTCGACGGTGGCTTCGTCGTCGTAGACGATCGTGAAACCCGCTTCGAGGAGTGCTCGCGCCATCAACACGTCTTCGCCGAACCACGTGCGCGGGAACGGATGGCGCTCCCACAACTCGCGTCGCACGGCGCTCGCGACGTCGTTGAAGTTGTAGAGCACACGCCGCTCGTGCGTGTTCATCAAGGCGTACGTCGTGTCGTCGGGCAGACGCACTTCGCGCCGACCGGGCATGTACCCGGGATCGTTCGCGCTGAAGATGCGCGTCAGGAGTTCGCAGTCGGGCCGCGGGACGTTGCGACAGTACGCGCCGCCGACGCGCTCGTCCGTGAAGTTCTGAGCCAACGTCTGGAGCCAGCGGTCCGACGACGGGATCGCGTCCTGCGTCAAAAACACCAGCAGATCACCGGACGACAACGCCGCGAGTCGATTGCGCGTGTCGCCGTGATCGAACTCGACCTTGTCGATGCGGCGACGACGAAACGGCACCGGGAATTTCTTCTCGAACTCGCCCAACAGTTCCCAAGTTCCGTCGGAGGAGCCCGAATCGATCGCGCTGAATTCCCACGCGATGTCGCAGCGCTGCGTCGTCAAGCGCGTCAGCACGCGCTCCAGGAATTCGATCCCCTGCCACGTGGGCATCAGCACGCTGATGAAACGAATCGGACGCATCAGGAGGACTTCTCGAGCGCGAACAGTAGACAGGTTGCGTGCGCTCCTTGGAAGGGTGCGTGCGGCTCAAGCACGCGTCGCGCGGCTGCCGACGTACTGGCCCAGAACCTGTGCGCCCCGCAGGAACGGCGAGCGCAGGATCGCCGACCTGGATCGACCCTCCGCGCGCACGAAGCGCCAGTCTTCACGCACTTCGAAGGTCAATCCCTTGGCGACCGACCACAGGCTGGGCCGCACGCGTTGACCGAGTTCGCGGGCGCGGAATGCGGCGTCGGTTTTGTAGCGCTCGTACGCCGAACGCGGCGTGTAGCGGTGCGCGTGCATCACGACGGCCTCGGGTGCGAAGCGGATGCGCCAGCCACGGGCGAGCGCGCGCTCGGCCCACGTCGAATCTTCACCGAACGACACGTCTGGAAACGGCAGCTGGCGCCACGCCAGAGCCCGCATCGCGCTGGTCACGTTGTTGAATGTCAGGCGACTCTCGTCTGCCTTGCGTCCGTCCGTCGCGCGCTCGAACACGAGCGGCACGGCGGAACTCTCGTGCGCTGCGAGCGCCGTTCGCGCAGTCAGCGCGTCGTCGTCCGCTCGCGGCAGCACGCGTGCGTACGCACCCATCGTCACGCCGTCGTCGAATGCCGCGACGAGCGAGCGGATCGTCGTCGGGTCGCGCGGCAGCGCATCCTGCGTCATGAAGACGAGAATCTCGCCGCGTGCGAGTTCGGCAATTCGATTGCGCGTCGCGCCGTGGCGGAAATCACTCTGCGCAATACGCTCGACACGCGCCGCGAAGCGCTCCAAGAGAGCAGCCGTGCCATCGGTCGAACTCGAATCGACGGCGACGATCTCGAGGCCTCCAGGAAGCTGTTGCTCGGCGAGGCGCGGCAGGAGCTCTTCCAACTCGGCCGCGCCGTTCCAGGTCGGCAGACAGATCGAAACGCGCGGGGGGGTCGCGGACATGGGCGGTCGGAGAGACTACGCGCTGTCCCGCCCCATTCCACGAGTTTGACCGTCCTGTCCAAGGCACGATCACACTCGTGGAATGGGGCGGGACCCCCCGCCGTTTCGTTCCCAAGGTCCGGTTCTTCCCACTCCGCCCGTTGCACCTCGGATCCCATGCCGACGAACGGAGCCTCTCTCCATGACCCAACGACGAGGAGTCCCTGGGGCCACTATCCGAGTCTCGCGCGGCGCTCGGTGCAGCTAGTTGGAGAGAACTTGGGCGAACCCGTCACCGAGAGTCCAGGACGCATGGGTTGTGCGCGCGACGTGGAGGGCTAGAGGGCGCCGCCGAGCTGTTTCCCCACTTCCGCTCCCGCGAATCCACCTTGGCGGATCCGGGGCGGTCGCGGATCATGGCTCGGCCGGTGCTCCGCGCCTCTCCCGCGGAGCACGAGCGTTTTCGACAAGGACCCCGCGCACGTCGCGTCGGCTGGCAGGCCGCGGAGCGGATTTCCTCGACGACGAACCGGACCGTTCCAACCGCAAGATCCCGCCCCCGCGAGGCGCGAAAGATTCGCATGAAACTCCTTCTCTCTACCTTCGTTTTCGCGGCCCTGTGGGTGCCCTCCTACGCGCAAACCGGTGACGCGCTCGTGCACCTCGGGAGTCGCGCCACGGGATCCGTCAACGTCTCGCGGACCGGTAACGTGTTCGCGTTGCGCTTCAGCGGCGACGAGGTCGTCGAGTACAAGCTCGACCTCGATGGGACGTACGTGTCCAATGGTCGCATCAGCATCCAAGAGAGTTCGAGCGACTCTTGGCCGATGCTCGACGTCAACCCCGGTTACCGCGACGGGGGCGGAGCGCTGCACAGCGTCGGTTGGTTGTCTTCGTACGCGAGTCTGAATTCGACGGCGATGACGAGCGACTCGGTGATCTTGGATTTCACCGACGACTTCACGTCGATCGGCGAGGGCGTGCGGCATCGACGCACCACGCTGACATTGAAGGGCAAGATGTTGTCGGTGCGCTACCAGGACATGGACCAGAGCACGTCGTACAACCGCAACTACATCGGCATCCTGCACGGTGATGCGATCGGGCTCGATTCGCCTCAGGTCTTGCGGCTGATCGGCGGCATGGCGCAGCCGATCGTGAAGTTCGTGAATCCGGCGACGTCGAAGAATTTCTACTACAGCAACATCCTCGACCTCTTCAACACGAACTCGTCGAACTACTTCCTCAATCAAGTGCCCTATGTGCCGTCGCCGACGACCACTTCGCTCAACTACGGGTACAGCACGTGGAATCAGTACGCGCCGCTGTCGAACGGAACTTCGATCGGTGGGCCGATCGACGACACGTTTCGCATCGTCGTGACGGGCAAGGTCGAGGAAGCGCTCGTGACACCGACGCAAAGCGCTTCGCCGTACCGCGAGTTGCTCACCGATCGCATGGTGCTCTTGCTGCCGTCGTCCGATTTCACGACGTATCCGCCGCTGTGGAACCTCTTCGATTCGTGGGGAGTGGACAACATCGCCGGTTACTTCTTCGACTGGTCCGCAGCGCAAGGCGACGCGCCGGCTGGGTACAACGTCGGGCCCGATTGGTGGCCGCCGACGAATCCGAGCGCGTTCGCGACGGCGATTCAGACGGGCACGGCGAAGGGCTACTTGCTCGGCGCCTACAACTCCTACAACACCATGCCGCCGAGTGCGCCTCCGGGGATCTTCGATCTCTCGCACGCGGCTCGCGCGTCGAATGGTCAACCGAAGTTGACCGTGCAATTCGGTCTGCCCGTCATCTCGACGACGGCCAGCGGCCTCGAGGCCGCGCGTGAGTCGAACCTGTTGAAGAACAACGCGGGAGCGAACCTCGGGTACCTCGACATCCAGACATACTCTTCGCCCTCGCGCGGCGCCGACGGCGATCACATCGATCAATTGGCGGGTTCGCCGTGGGCGAAGACGCTGAAGGCCGCGTGCGCCGATCAGAAGACGTGGATGCGCGCGCTGCAGGACACCTATCAAGGCCCGCTGCTCGGCGAAGGTTCGTACATCGACCCGGGTTCCAACTTCGAGTTCTTGTGGGCGGGCTTTTGCGACAGCACGCAGCGTTCGCTGAACACCGGCTCGGGCTTCGACAACACGCAACTGCCGGCGACGCGTCGCGGTTGGATGTTCTCGCCGACAGGTTGGCCCGTCGTTCCCGAGATCGATTGGCGCGTGCTCGACCCGCTGCAGGTCAACCACGGCAACGGTTTCTACGGCCGTTTCTTCTCGCGCGCCGACGGTGCGAACGTCGTCACGGCGGCCGGTGAACCGATCTTCCCCCTGACCGAGACAGCTCTCGACCGCAACCGCATCTACGAACTCACGTACGGCAAGGCCGGTTTCTTGATCTCGAACGGCTTCATGAACGGCATCGGGAATTACTCGACGCACGCCGAGTTGGTGCGCGAGTACTTCATGACGAACGCGCTGCAAGCGCGCTTCACCAAAGAGACGCCGATTGCGATCGAGTACGAACGAGAAGGTGTTTTCAAGAGCTTCCAGACGCTCGTGCAGGAAACGAACTCGCTCGAAGCGTGTCGCGATCCGCGCCTGCGAATTCGTTTCGCGAGCGGGCTCGAGATGTGGCTCAACCACGCGAACCCGAACTGGATCGCCAACGTGGGCGGCGTCACCTACAACATTCCGTCCGACGGATTCGTCGCCATCCAACCGTCCAGCGGACTGCTCGCCTTCTCGGCGATTCCGCCGGGGCTGACCTCGCGCGTCGACTACTGCCTCGATCCCGCGGCGTACGAATTCTTCGACGGGCGCGGCAGTGTCACGGGCTACGCCGGACAATCGAATCCCAGCATTCGCGGCGTATCGTTCACGAGTTTTTCTCGCGGACGGACGTTCCGCGAGGTGGGCGATGCGAGCTTGACTCAGGTCGGAGCGACGACGGCGCCGGCGTTGGTGCGCGTCCAAGTCGAGCCGGCCGCGAACACGCTCCCCGTCGGCTCTCGCAAAGGCTTGAAAGCGATCGCCGTCTACGCGAACGGCGCGCGCCGCAATGTGACGAAACTCGTGACGTGGTCCAGCGGTTCGAGCGGTATCGCGAGCGTCAACAACGGTGCGGCGCTCACCGCGAACGGCGTCGGGTCGACGAGTGTCACGGTCAGCTCGTGGAACGGCGCACCGGTCACGCCGGCGAACATCACCGTGCAGTAGAAGGTCGCGCTCCGCGGAACATCAACACGCAGAGCGCCACCATGAACGACGCAGCGACGACGTCGCTCGCCGCGATCTCTGGAAACCACGCGGCGAGTTTCGCGACGGCCGGATGCAGGCCTTGATCGGAATCGAAACCCGGCAAGAAGCCGAGCATCGCGGCGCCGATGCCGAGGATCGAAGCGCCGGCGATCAGGCCCGAGCACCACAGCACGCCCTCGGGCTCGTCCTCGGCGTCGGGCACCCGTTCGTAGCGCTTGTCGGCGACGAGGCGCACCAATCCGCCTAGGAAAACAGGCATCGTCGACGCGAGCGGCAAGTACACGCCGACCGCGAACGTCAGTGAGCGGAATCCCAAGAGCTCGATGAAGATCGCGATTGCGACACCGATCAAGATCAAGTCCCAGGGCAGCCGATGCTCGAGCAGTCCGTCGATGACGACGGACATGAGCTTCGCCTGCGGAGCTTGCAGTCGTCCCGCGCCGATGCCGTCTTCACGCTCGAACTTCACTTCTCGCGTCGCGGGATCGACCAAGTAGATCGCCGGTTTCAAACCGCTCGCGTCGTTCGGCGGGACGCGCACGAACGCGTAGGTCGCTCCGTCGTCGCGACGTTCGATCGTCTCGGCGCTGGCTACGAGCTCCTCTGCGAGCACGACGCGTGCGGCGACGGCCGTGTCCTTCGTCTCGGCAGCATTCAGCAAGTACGTCGTCCAACCGACGGCCAAAACCGACGTGACGACGCCGATGAGCAACGCTCCTTGCTGCTTCACCGGCGTCGCGCCGAGCAGATAGCCCGTCTTCAAATCCTGGCTGCACGTGCCCGCGTTGCTGATCGCGATGCAGATGATCGCGCCGATGATGAGCGCGAGTCGCGAGTACGTCGAGCCTTCCCAACCGACGGCGAGAAAAATCCCGCACGTCGCCATCAACACGCCGATGGTCATGCCCGAAAGCGGACACGACGAGGAGCCGACTTCGCCGGTGACGCGCGAGCTCACGACCGCGAACAAGAAGCCGATGACGAGGATCAACACTGCGCCGAGCAAGTTCATCTGGAACGCCGGCACAGCCCAGATGAACGCGACGATCGCGAGAGCGCCGACGACGAGCACCGGCGTCGGGGTGTCGCGATCGGTGCGCGGCACGAGGTTGCCGCTCGCGCCGCTGCTCGAAAACAGCGAACCCGCCGACGCGCGAATCGAAGCGACGATCGCCGGCGTCGCGCGCAACAAAGCGAAGACTCCGCCGGCGGCGACGGCTCCCGCGCCGATGTGCTTGACGTAGTTCGCCCACACCGAACTCGACGACGCACCGTACGTCATGACGCTGACGAGATCGCTCGCCGGCGCGAGCGGCGCCGTGAGCGGCCCCGCGAAGAACACGATCATCGGGACGAGCACGAAGCTCGCGAGCACCGATCCCGCGACCATCATGAGCGACGTGCGGTAGCCGATGATGTAACCGACGCCCATCAATTCCGGCGCGACGTCGCATCCGACCGAAGCGCCTTTGAAGGCCGCGATCGGCGCGAAAATCGACGCTTTCACGCCGCCGAACAGCGCCGGAATCGCCTTGAAGAATGCGCCGAATCCGAGGCCGATGAACACCTTCTTGGCGCTCGTCCCGCCCTTCTCGCCGGCGAGGATGATCTCTGCGCACGCCTTGCCTTCGGGGTAGCGCAGCACACCGTGCTCTTCGACGATCAAGTAGCGGCGCAACGGCACCATCAACAAGACGCCCAGGCATCCGCCGGTGATCGCGACGAGCGTCGTCAGTCCGACTTGCAACGGAAAGCCCAGGAAAATCAGTGCCGGCAGCGTGAACACGACTGCCGCCGCGACGGATTCCCCCGCCGATCCGGTGGTCTGCACGATGTTGTGCTCGAGCACCGCGCGCTGTTGATTGCGCCTCCGGATCGCCCATGCCGCGAGCACCGCGATCGGCTCCGAAGCCGACGTCGTCAGTCCGACACGCAGGCCGAGGTACGTCGAGGCCGCGCCGAACACGATGCCGAGCAACGCTCCGAGCGCGACGGCGCGGAACGTGAACTCGGGCAGGATTTCGTGTGCGGCGACGGCCGGTTTGAAGTCGCTCGCGCTGCTCACTTCTTCATCGCGATGCGGTAGAGCACGAAGCCGAGCAGCGAGAACATCAGCGCGGAAACGACGTCGGGTGCGTACGTCCCGACCGTCTCGGCGAGCGATGCCTGCCAAGCTTCACCGCTGTGTTGCAGCGCCTTGATCATGTCGACGCGTTTCCCATCCGCATCCTCGGTCTTCACTCCGGAGAGTGCTCCGACCACCACTCCGGTCAACGACCCGCCGGCGACCAATCCAGTCGCGAACAACATTCCGGACGAGATGTCGCTCCCTGCTTCGACACCGCGCTTCCGGTCGACGAGCGCGCGGAGTAGACCTCCGAGGAAGATCGTGAAGCTGGTCGCGAACGGGAGGTAGGAACCGACCGCCCATGCGAGCGGCGAAACTCCGACGAGCCAAACCGCGACCGCGAGTCCGGCGCCGACCATGATGTAGCCCCACGGCAGATTCTGGGCGAGCACACCCTTGATGACGGTCGCCATCAAGTTCGCCTGCGGTGCCGGCAATTCGTCGGTGCCGATTCCGTGGAGCGACCCTTCCGGCGCCATACCCTTGTCGAGTAGTTGCATCGTGACGCCGATCGCGAGAACCGACACGACGACTCCGATCACGAGCCCCAACTGCTGACGTATGGGCGTCGCGCCGACCAAGAAGCCGGTCTTCAAGTCCTGACTCGTCGCGCCCGCGTTCGCCGCGGCGATGCACACGATCGCACCGACCGACAAGGCGACGGGTTGATACGCATCGCCCGACATGCCCATCGCCAAGAAGACGAGTGCCGTGCCGAGCAGCGTCGCGATCGTCATGCCCGAGATCGGGTTCGACGAGCTACCGATGATGCCGACGATGCGCGAGCTGACCGTCACGAACAGGAATCCGAAGACGAGCATCAAGATCGCCATGACGACCTTACCGCCAAACGAGCCGGGCAGGATCGGAAGCACCGCGATGACCGCGACGAGACCGATCGCGCCGAACGCGACCACGGGCATCGGGATGTCGCGCTCGGTGCGCACGGCAACTCCGCCGGCCGATTTCTTGCTCATCGCGGCCATGGATTCGCGGACGGCTTTGATGATCGTCGGCGCCGTTCGAATCAGCGTGATGATCCCGGCCATGGTCACGGCGCCTGCTCCGATGTAGCGCACGTAGGCTTCGTAGATCTTGCGCGGCCCGGCGGCACTGGCGATCCACTCGTCGCTACGGCCCAGTGCGCGTAGGTCAGCCGCGATGTCGGCTTCCGGCACCAACAGCGTCAGCAGCGGGATGAGCACGATGAACGACACGATCGCGCCCGAGACCATGATGCCTCCGACCTTCGGTCCGAGGATGTATCCGACGCCGAGATACTCCGAAGTCGGCTCGCCCGAGACAGTCGCGTTCGGCAACGTCGAAGTGGAGGACGAGATGTAGGCGGGCGCTTCCTTCCAGAGCGCGAACACCTTCATCAAGACGTTGTAGAGGACAGCGAGACCGACGCCTTGGAACACGACCTTGGCCATGCTCCCGCCCTTTTCACCGGCGATGAGCACGTCTGCGCACGCAGTCCCCTCTGGATAGGGCAACGTCCCGTGCTCGGCGACGATCAGCGAGCGTCGCAACGGCACCATGAAGAGCACGCCCAAAATTCCGCCGCACATCGCGAGCGAGAAGATCGTCGTGTAGTTGAAGTACGAGTCGCCGTTCGCGCCGGGCGAGAGGAACAAGAGCGCCGGAATCGTGAACGCGACACCCGCCGCGACCGACTCGCCCGCCGAGCCGATCGTCTGCACGATGTTGTTCTCGAGGATCGTCGCGCGCCCGAACACGCGCAAGAGCGAGATCGAGAGCACCGCGATCGGAATCGACGCCGACACCGTGAGACCCGCCTTCAAGGCCAAGTACACCGTCGACGCCCCGAAGAGGATTCCGAAGATCGCGCCGAAGGCGACGGCCTTGACGGTGAACTCGGGGATGATCACTTCCGACGGGATATAGGGCTTGTGCTCGGCGCTCGCAGGGTTTTGCGGGGGGGGGGCTGACGAATGTCCCAAGCGATCCTCCTCGATGTGGAGCGCGTTCGGCGTGAGTCCCGAAGCGGACTCACGGCACTCGCGCTCGGCCGACTAGGCTACCGACGCGCAAGGCTCGATCAAGGCATCAGACGGCTTCGACCGGTTTCACGGCGACCGTGACGGGCAGTTCGACACTCGTGAACTCGCGGCCGTTGTGCATCAAGCGGCGCGGCGCGCCCTCTTCCTGTGTCAGGAGATTGACCGGCGAGCCCCACAGATTGACCAGGTTTTTCAGCGTTTCGGACGCATGCGCGAACTGGAGATCGCGCCCGTCGTGGTGGTGCTGCAACAGCAACTCGCCGCGGTGATCGAAGTCCTCGTCGACGAGTTCGATTCGAGGTAGCCCGCCCCATGCGAGATCGAGCAACAAGCGCTCTTTGACGACGTGCCAATCGCGCTCGGTCACTTCGGTGCGACCCGTGCGGCTGTTCTTGCCGTAGACGAAGAGCGCATTGGCGCGCGCGAATTCCTCGTCGACGATTTCGTCCAAGAGCGACGCGTCGTTGTGCACGCGGCGCAACCTGAAGATGTCGAGCCCGCGCTCTTCGGCAGTGCGGAAGATTTCGATCCCGAGCTTGTACGGATTCAATTGACCCGCACCTGCAGCCGTCGCGCCGCTGTGGCAGTCGGCGAAGTCGACGATCTCACCGGGGTCGAGCGCGCCGCCCGTGAGAATGCGGCTGTGCCAGAAACTGGCCCAACCCTCGTTCATGATCTTCGTCATGCGCTGGGGCATGAAGTAATAGGCCTCTTCACGTACGGTCTTGACCAAGTCGCGCTGCCACGGCTCGAGCGCAGCACGATCAGCGATGAAGCCCAAGATGTCGAAGGTCGGCAGAGCGTGTGTGCGCCGCGTCGGCTGTGCGCAGACCTCGTCCAGACTCGAACTGCGCTGCGCGAGGACCGTCGCGCGCTCGGCATTGGCGCGATGCTTCATGTGTTCGCGCAGCGGCAGGAACGGATCGACCAAGTTGTCGAGCGACAGCGCCAGATCGAGGAACGTCTCGACGCGATCCTGACCGCGCTCGTCGATCATACGCCGCACACGCGTGCCGGTGTCGGCCATCCGATCGAGCATGTGTCGATCCGTCGGCTGGAACCAGACGTTGTTCTTGAAGAAGTCCGCGTGCCCGAAGACGTGCGCCATGACGAGCTTCTGCTCCATGTCGCTGTTCGTCTTGACCAGATAGGCGTACGTCGGATCGTTGTTGATCACGAGCTCGTAGATTTTCGACAAACCCCATTGATGGCCTTTGTCGAGGCGTTCGTAATCCATGCCGAAACGCCAACTCGGATAACGCACGGGAAAACCGCCGTAAGCAGCTACCGCATTGACGTCTTTGGCGTCGAGCATCTCGAAGACGACATCGAAGAACTCGAGCCCGTATGAGCGCGCGATCTTTTCCAGCCGTTCCGCTTGGCCACGCAGATAAGGCGTCAGCGATTTGCGTTGATGCACGCTCACCTGCCCTTCCCGAGGAACTGTCGGATCGCGTCGGCGATGCCTTCGCGGTCGTTGATGTTCGCGGTGACGAGGCGCTCGTCGCCGTCGAGCGCGGAATCCAAGTCCTTTTTGAACTGGCCCGAACCGTAGGCGCTCTTCACTTGGCCGTAGCAGAATTGATTGACGCGCGGCAGGACTTCGTCTCGCAAGAGATGTACGCAGCGTTCGGTATCGCGCGCCGACCAGTTGTCGCCGTCGGAATAGTGGAACGGATAGATGTTCCAGTCCTCGGGGCGGTACTTGTCCTGGATCAGTTGCAGCACGAGTTCGTAGGCAGAACTGATCTTGGTGCCGCCTGATTCGCGCAAATGGAAGAAGCTGTCTTGGTCGACGACCTTCGCGACGGCGTCGTGGACGATGTAGACGACTTCCAAGTTCTTGTACTGGCTGCGCAGCCACGTATCGATCCAGAACGCCTTGATGCGCACGATGTCTTTTTGCTCGCGGCCCATCGAACCACTCACGTCCATCACGTGGAAGATCACCGCGGAACTGTCGGGCTGTGGGCAACTCTTCTTGGCGCGGAATCGTTCGTCGTCGGCGATCGGCACGACCTGCGGATTGAGTGGGTCCCACTCGCCGGCCGCGATCGTGCGGCGCAGCGCATTCTTGAACGTGCGCCGGAAATGGCGGAGCGATTGCGGGCCGGCCGAGCGCACGCCGGTGTAGCGACCGCCGTCCGCCATCAGCGCGCGGTCGCCGCGCGGTTCGATCTTCGGCAGTTCGAGCTCTTGGCCGAGCATCTCGGCGAGCTCGGCGAGCTCGACGTCGACCTCGAGGATGTGCTGTCCTTCGTCCTCGCCGGCGCCGCCTTCGCCGTTGGCTTTTTCACCGTCGCCGTCGACCGGTTCGCCCTTTTGGCCCGGGCCCTGACCGACGCCTGTCTTCTTGTTCTCGCCGAAGTGGAAGCGCGGCAATTCGATCTGCGGCACCGGGATAGAAACCGCTTTGTCGCCGCGCCGACCGAGCAGTTCCGACGTCGACAGATACTTACGCAAGTCCTGGCGCAGTTTGCCGCGCACGATCTCGCGGAAGCGGGCTCGATCGCGTTCGATGCGGTACACGGGCGTTGTTCCTCTCAGGCTGCTTCGGCCGTGCCGCCACGCTTCGCTTCGCCGCGTGCGAAAAGCCCCGCGACGTGGTGCAGGACTTCGTCGGCCGACACTTCGTCGTACCCGAACTCGCGCATCAAGCGATCGCGGATGACGCCGATCTTCTCCTGCGCGTCGGGGTCGATCACGGACGAGACCAAGCTCGTCAACTGAATCGTGTCGCGCTTGTCCTCGAACGTCTTGAGCTCGAGCGCGCGCACGAGGCGGGCGTTCTCGCGGTAGTCGAACACGCGCCCTTCGGCGTGCACGGCAGCGACGTAGTTCAAGAGTTCGTGGCGGAAGTCGCCCTTGCGTGCTTCGGGGATGTCGATCTTCTCTTCGATCGAGCGCATCAGTCGCTCGTCGGGATCGCTCTCGCGGCCGGACGCGTCGATGAGCTTTTCACGCGTGATGTGCGCTTTGACGTTGTCGAGGTATTTGCCGCACAAACGGTCGATGGCCTCGCGGTCGGATGTGATCGCGCGCTGCACTTCGCGCTTGATGACTTCCTCGTATTCTTCGCGCGCGGTCGAGACCAACTGCATGTAGCGGCGGCGCACTTCTTCGTTGCTCACCATCGAGTGATGGCGCAGTCCGCGTTCGATTTCCGCGAGCACATCGAGCGCGCTGACGCTCAGCGATTCGGACGCGAGGCAGCTCGCGATGCGATCCTGCACATAGCGCGGGCTGATGCCGAGCATCCCCTCGCGCGGCGATTGTTCCTTGATGTCCTTGACCTGGTCACGCGTGAAGCCTTGGACGTCCTCGCCGTCGTAGAGGCGCGCCTTCTGGATCAGCGTCAAATTGGGATGCGTCGGATCCTCGAGTCGCGTCAACACGGCCCACAAAGAAGCGATCTCGAGCGCGTGCGGCGCGATCACCTTGCCGGCCCCGCGGTGACGCGCGAATTGGCGACGGTAGATGTCCGTCTCGTCCTTGGCCGACAGGTTGTAGGGCACGTCGATCTTGATCGTGCGGTCGCGGAACGCCTCCATCAGGTCGTTCGACGCGAGCTTTTTGTATTCAGGCTCGTTGGTGTGACCGAGGATGACTTCGTCGATGGATGTCTGCGCGAACTTGCGCGGTTTGATCGAGTGCTCCTGGGTCGCGCCGAGCAAGTCGTAGAGGAACGCGACGTCGAGCTTCAGCACTTCGACGAACTCCAGCAACCCGCGATTGGCCACGTTGAATTCGCCGTCGAAATTGAATGCGCGCGGATCGCTGTCGGATCCGAACTCGGCGATCTTGCGGTAGTTCAAGTCGCCCGTGAGCTCGGTGGAGTCCTGATTCTTTTCGTCCTTGGGTTGAAACGTGCCGATGCCGCAGCGGTCTTTTTCGCTCAGCAGCAACCGGCGCACGCGCACGTGCTCGACGACTTTCTTCCAATCGCCGGCGTAGCGCTCCATCAGCGTGCGAAAGAACCAGCGGCTGACGGGATCGAGCTCGCCGTCGATCTTGATCTTGTACTCGCGGCGCAGGCGCTTGTTGATGCGCTCTTCGACGCTCGCGCGCGCTTCGTTCGGCACGAGCAACAGCGGATCTTGATTCATGGGCGAGGGCGTGATGACGCCGTCGACGTCCCAATCGAACGTGTACAAGGCGCCGTCGTCCGAGCGCGAATACTCCTCGAGTCCGCGCTTCAACAGTCGCGCGATCGTGCTCTTGCTCGAGCCGACCGGCCCGTGCAGCAAGATCACGCGCCGCTCCGGCCCGAGTCCGCGCGCACCCGCACGTATCGTCTGCACCAGTTGCGCGAGCGGTTCGTCGAGTCCGTACACGGCGTCGTCGCCGTTGCCGAGCGGATCGTCGAACAACTTCCAGCGCCGCACGTTGCGAGCACCACGCATCGAGCCATGACTTTCGATCATGTCGAGCAACCGTTGCCACGCGTTGCGCGCGACGATCGGCTTCGCTTCGACGATCTCGAGGTACTGCGCGAGCGTCCCCTGCCAGGTGAGGGCCGCGAATCGATCGGCAGAGAGCTGTTGGTCGACGAGGTCGAGAATCGGCTGCTTGGAATCGCTCATGGTCGGGATCGCGAAGTTCGGGGCTCGAGGCGGAACGAACGGGTCGTCGCGCAGGGCGGCGAGACACGCAGTTTTTCGGCTGTTTCGCGCCTCGGGCTGGAGTGCCCCTCCTCCGCCGGCCCGCCCTGTCATCTCGTAAGTCGCTCGAAGTGCAATTCAAAGCGCGGGCAGAGACAGTTCCGGTCCGTTATCCTCGAGCCCATGCAGTCGCTCCGACCTCCGCTGACGCTCGCGCTCTCCCTGATGCTGTGCCTCGCGTGCCAGACGACGATCGGGTGCGATTCCGCTGCCAGCCCGAAGCGCACGCCGTCGATCGATGCCGACAGGGCATGGGCGCATTTGGAGCGTCAGGTGGCGTTCGGACCGCGTCCGTCGGGCTCGAAGGAGATCGAGGAGTGCCGCAAGTTCCTCGAGGCCGAGCTGACCGGGATGGGCCTCGCCCCCAAGCGCGAAACGTTCGAGGAAAAAACGCCGGTCGGCGAGATCGAGTTCGCGAACGTGTGGGCGGAATGGCCCGGAACGGACGCGAAAGAGGGCTGGATCGTGCTCGGTTCGCACTACGACACGAAGCGGATGCCGTTCCCGTTCGTGGGTGCGAACGACGCGGGTTCGAGCACTGCCGCGTTGATCGAGATCGCGCGCGCGATCGTCAAGGGCGGGAAGAGTCCGTTCACGTATCGATTCGTGTTCTTCGACGGCGAGGAAGCGACGCGCAACGAATGGGTCGATCCCGACAACACGTACGGGTCGCGGTATCACGCTCAACAGTTGAAGCGCGTCGGCGAGAACACCAAGGCGCGGGTGTTCGTGCTGCTCGACATGGTCGGCGACAAGGATCTCAAGCTGACGCGCGACATCTACTCCGATCGCAAGTTCATGGACGTGTTCGTCGGGGCGGCACGGATGAACGGATTGGGCGCGTATGTCGATGGTCGCTCACTCGAAGTGCGCGACGACCATCTCTCGTTCATGGCGATCGGAGTGCCGAGCATCAACTTGATCGATTTCGAGTACGGTCCGAACAACTCGTACTGGCACACGAAGGACGACGTGCTGGCGAATTGCTCGAAGGAAAGTCTCGCAGTGATCGGCAAGATCACGCTCCTCGGCCTGGAGAAGGTGGAGGAGCTGTTGCGGACGCGGTGAAGGATCACCGTGCTCTTGGAACCGCTCGAAGACGATGTCGCGCTCGCGATGGATCGCGGCTCAGTGCAACGTCGTCGCACACCGCGACTCGCCGGCGCGCAGCGTTCCGAACACGAGTTCTAGATTCGTCGCTTCGGCCGCATCGACGATCAGGAACACACCCACTTTTTCGCGGCCGTCCAAGTGCCCCAGCATCCACGC
>JAWXBU010000270.1:0-17876 GCA_034440255.1 Planctomycetota bacterium
AGCAGCGCATCGGGGAAAAATTGCTCTGGCTCGGTACACATACGATCAGCGGCCAGCCCGAACCGTCGTGGTTGTCCCTGGCACCGTACCTGGCACCGTACGATCGGTCCGACGTCGAATCCGGCGGAATCGTGCCTGGCACCGAGCGGACTGCTAGAACAATGCGCATGAGCGACCTGCTCCTCGTCGACAACGACCGACGCATCGTCGACCTCGTCGCATTCTTTCTCGAGAAGCGCGGACACGTCGTTCGACGGGCGGAGTCGTTCGCGGCGGCGAGGACGATGATCGCGATGCGCGCACCCGACTTGATGTTGTCGGACCTCGACCTCGGGCTCGAGCGCGGCGAGGAAGAGTTGCCGAAGCTCGCACGTCTCGGGATCTTGCCGCCGACGCTCGTCGTGTCGGGTTTTCTCGACGCGGCGATCGAAGCTCGATTGAGCGCACTCCCGCGCGTCGTGGGCACGTTGCGCAAGCCCTTCGACATGACGAAGCTCGAGGCCTGCATCGCGCTCGCACTCGAAAAAGCACAGGAAAAGCAGTCTGAAATCGTCGACGAGGACGAAGGCTGGGTCGACGTGCAACCGTTCGAGGCACTGCCGTGACGCACGCGAGCGACCTGCGACCGGACGGTTCTACGACGGAGTCGTGCGCATGACGCACTTGCGCTGGACCACCGCTGGCGAATCGCACGGGCGCGCTCTCGTCGGCATCGTCGAAGGCATTCCTGCTGGGCTGGCGCTCTCCATCGAGCGCATCGATCGCGAACTCGCGCGCCGACAAGGTGGCTACGGTCGCGGCGGGCGCATGAGGCTCGAGCGCGACCACATCGAACTTTTGTCGGGCACCCGCGCTGGACTCACGATCGGCTCGCCCATCGCATTCACACTTCCGAACAACGACGCAGTCATCGAAAAACTGCCGGTGCCGACGAACCCGCGACCTGGACACGCCGACCTGGCCGGTTGCCAGAAGTTCGGCGTGCGCGATCCGCGCGCCGTCCTCGAGCGAGCGAGCGCGCGCGAGACGGCGACCCGCGTCACGTGTGGAGCAATCGCGCGGCAGGTCCTCGAGCACTTCGGGATCGAGATCTTCGGACACGTCGTCGAGCTCGGTGGTGTCGCCACGAGTGCGACAGCGACGGAGCGTGCATTCGCGAGCTCGCGCAACGATCGCGAGGCTGTGCGCGAGCAGAGTCCCTTCTTCACGCTCGATCCAGCGGCCGACGCACGTTTCACCGCCCTCGTCGACGCGGCCAAGGAGCGCGGTGACACGTTGGGCGGCATTTTCGAAGTGCGCGCGCTCGGACTGCCGCCCGGACTGGGCAGCTATGCGAGCGGCGGCGAGCGCCTGACCTCGAAGATCGGCGGGGCGCTGTTCTCGATCCCGGCCATGAAAGGCGTCGAATTCGGCCTCGGTTTCGAGACGGCGCGGAGGCCGGGCTCGGAGGCGCACGACGCGATCCACGCCGCTGCAAACCTAGCTGGCGGAACACGTTACGCTCGCGCCACCAACCGTTCGGGCGGACTCGAGGGGGGGATGACGACCGGCGAGCCGCTCGTGGTGCGCACCGCGATGAAACCGATCCCGACCTTGCGTCGCGGCCTGCCCAGCGTCGAATTCGAGAGCCTGGAACCGACTGCGGCGACCTACCAGCGCTCCGACGTCACCTCGGTTCCGGCGGCGAGCGTGGTGGGGGAAGCCGTCGTCGCACTCGAACTCAGCGCGGTATTTTTGGCGCAATTCGGCGGTGATTCGCTGGAGCAGCTGGCCGAGAACTACGCCGCGTTTCGGGCTCGCCTCGCGCGAGTGTGACGGCTGGCCCACGGAATTTCCGTGCGGGGCTTGACGAGCGCACTCGCGCTCGTACCATACCCCGCTCACTTCTCCGACCTGGGCTCTCAAGGAACCCGCGAAGGCGAGGTGGCATCCGTCTGACGAGGGAGCTCGATGGCAAGTGGCCAGCGTAGCTCAATTGGCAGAGCACCTGATTTGTAATCAGGCGGTTGCGGGTTCAAGTCCCGCCGCTGGCTCCATCGAGAGCTGCCGCGAGCTCCACGTGGGCCGCGTGCGCGATGCCTCCACGCGCTGCGCGATCCGCGATGTCTGGACGGAGGCGACGCTCTCCTTCCACGGCGAACGTCGTTCGTTCCCTTCCAACAAGATCACATCGAGGATGACTCAGGGAGCTGAGCTTCCCCAGTCGGCTGCCTTTGCGGGTGGCTGATGCGGGCAGCGAAGCGCTTGAACCCGAGGACCAGAACTTCACGCACTGCTTCAGAGACGGTCGCGCGCGTCGCGACCTCACGTACCCGCCGGAGGGGAGATTCCGGAGCGGCCAAACGGGCCAGACTGTAAATCTGGTGGCTCAGCCTTCGGCGGTTCGAATCCGCCTCTCCCCACCACATTTTTTTCGTTGCAGCATTTCCTATCTTGCATCGAGCTCGGCCTGCGGGCTCGAGCGCCTTCACAGCCCCTGCGTCGTCCCCAAGCTACCCAAGCGAACCTGACCCGCGAAGTCTCTGATCCGTGCGCGCTGCGCAACCCTCATGGATCTCGTGTGTCGGCTCCCGACCCCTCTGGGGTTTGGGCGTGGTTTGCTGCGTGCCGCATTCGAATTTGCGGGCGTAGTTCAATGGTAGAACGGCAGCCTTCCAAGCTGCACACGTGGGTTCGATTCCCATCGCCCGCTCCACTGCGGCACGCGCTTGGAGATCGAGACTCCGGTTGCATCGAAGCCCGACCCATCGCGGTCTGGCATCGGTGTGCCGAGAAGGCTGCTGTAGCTCAGTGGTAGAGCACTTCCTTGGTAAGGAAGAGGTCCTGGGTTCAAGCCCCAGCAGCAGCTCCACTTCTTCTTCGACGACTCACTGCCGCGTGTGACGCGGTGCATGACGACCGGCCGCGCGCAACGCGGTCACCGATTCACTTTCAACTTCATTCAAACAACCGAACGGATCCTGACACGAGGGCCGCGCACCAACGCGCGGCAAAGGACAACATGGCAAAGGAAGTCTTTCAGCGCACGAAGCCGCACGTGAACGTCGGCACGATCGGTCACATCGACCACGGTAAGAGCACGCTGACGGCGGCCCTGGCTGCCCGTTCGGCGGCGAAGAACGGCACCAAGGCGAAGTCGTACGCGGAGATCACGAAGGGCGGCACGGTCCGTTCTGCGGACAAGACCGTCACGATCTCGGCCTCGCACACGGAGTACGAGACCAAGGCGCGCCACTACGCGCACGTCGACTGCCCCGGCCACGCCGACTTCGTCAAGAACATGATCACGGGTGCCGCCCAAATGGACGGCGCGATCCTGGTCGTGTCGGCCGCCGATGGTCCGATGCCGCAGACGCGCGAGCACGTTCTGCTCGCCCGTCAGGTCAACGTGCCGCACATCGTCGTGTTCTTGAACAAGGTCGATCTCGTCGACGATCCGGAACTCCTCGAGCTGGTCGAGATGGAAATCCGCGACCTCCTCAACAAGTACAAGTTCCCGGGCGACAAGACGCCGATCATTCGTGGTCAGGCCAAACTCGCGCTCGAGAGCCTCGGCGTCGACGACAAGGACAACGCCCCGATCGACGCGCTCATGGATGCGCTCGACACGTTCATCCCGACGCCTGAGCGCATCATCGACAAACCCTTCCTGATGTGCATCGAAGACGTGTTCTCGATCTCGGGTCGCGGCACGGTCGGTACGGGTCGGATCGATCGCGGCCGCGTCAAGGTCGGCGAGGCCGTCGAAATCGTCGGTCTGCGCCCGGAGCCCTTCAAGTCGGTCTGCACCGGCGTCGAGATGTTCCAGAAGTCGCTCGACGAAGGTCTCGCCGGTGACAACGTCGGCATCCTCTTGCGCGGCGTCGAACGTACGGACCTCGAGCGCGGCATGGTCGTGGCCAAGCCCGGCACGATCACCCCGCACACGAAGTTCGAAGCCGAGGTGTACGTGCTCTCGAAGGAAGAGGGCGGCCGTCACACGCCGTTCTTCTCCGGCTACCGCCCGCAGTTCTACTTCCGCACGACGGACGTGACCGGCACGGCGACGCTCATGGGCGGCGCGGAAATGTGCATGCCCGGTGACAACGTCAAAATGGAAGTCGAGCTGTTGACGCCGATCGCCATGGACGAGCAGTTGCGCTTCGCTATCCGCGAAGGCGGCCGCACCGTCGGTGCTGGTGTCGTCACGAAGATCCTCAAGTGAAATCCGAGGGCTGAGATGCGGAGCGGCTGAAAAGTCGCTCCGCGTCACTCCCGCCGCTCCAGGGCCGAGTGCCGATCCAGGCAGCGTGCCCGACCAGGAATGCAACGATGAAGACCAAGGAACGCTTCGCCTTTCTCGAGTGCACCGTGTGCTCCAACCGGAACTACACGACGCACAAGCGCTTGAAGGCTGCCTACAAGCTCGAGAAGTCGAAGTACTGCCGCTTCTGCCGCAAGCACACGTCACACAAAGAGAAGAAGCTCTGATCGTTCGGGCTCCGCTCACGATCTGAATTTCATCCTCTCGCCGCAGACCTCTCTCCCCGTCACCTACTCGACCCCGACCACGGAACTCACGATGGCCTACAAAGAAGACCAAGGACGCCTCGCACGTCTCGTCGTTTTCTGGGCGTTGGCGTTGCTCGTGTTCTACGGGTGCTACGCGTTCTACAACGAGGTGCTCAAGGCGAAGTTCGATTCGCTGCGCACTCCGCTCTTCGCAGGGATGAAGAAGCTGCCGATCCTCTCGATCGAGTTGAACGGCGCCTTCGTGATCGCCGCCCTGCTCTTCGCGGCGCTCATCTGGTTGCTCATGCGCTGGCTGCAGCGCCCGAAGATCGCCGATCTCCTGATCGAGACCGAATCCGAAATGCGCAAGGTCACGTGGCCAACGATGTCCGAGGCGGTCAACTCCTCCGTTATCGTGATCGTCTGCGTGCTCTTCTTGATGGTCTACCTGGCCGGCGCCGACTGGCTGCTCGGTCAGTGGGCCACGCGCATCCTCACAGGCGGAAGGAGCTGATCGATGCCCGCCATGATGAAGTGGTATTTCGTGCGCTGCCAATCGGGGCGCGAGGACAGCATCGCCAAGAACACGATGACGCGCCTGAAAATGGCCGCCGTGCAGGATCTTGTGCCGCAGGTGCTCGTGCCTTTCGAGCGCGTCACCGACCTCAAGAACGGCAAGAAGCGCGTCAAGAACAAGAAGCTCTACCCGGGCTACTTGATGGTCCAAGCCGACCTCGACGACGTCGAGGATCCGCGCGTGCTCAAGGCCCGCAACACATTGCGCGAGGTCGACGGCCTGCGCGACTTCCTCGGCAATCCGGGCGAGCCGTCTGCGCTCACCGACGCCGAAGTGCAAGCGATTCTCTCGCGCATGTCGGACTCCGAGTCGCGGCCGCAAGTCACGATCGGTCTGCACAAGGGCGACATGGTCAAGATCAAGTCGGGTGCCTTCGACGGCTTCGACGGCACGGTCGACGAAGTCAACCCCGAGAAGGGGACCGTCAAAGTCATCGTCACGATCTTCGGCCGTCCGACGCCCGTCGAGCTCGAGTACTGGGAAGTCGAAGCGATCTGACGCGCGCGCGCTCTGCGATGCTCGCGAACTCGAACACCGAACACGAAACACAGCACACAAGAACCCCGCGCTGAACTCATATGGCCAAGGAAATCACAGGCAAAATCAAGCTGCAGTGCCCCGCTGGGCAGGCGACCCCCGCCCCGCCGGTCGGTCCTGCGCTCGGTTCGTACGGCGTGAACATCGCTGCGTTCGTGAAGCAATTCAACGACGCAACGCGCGCTCAAGCCGGACTCATCATCCCGGTCGAGATCACCGTCTACAAAGACCGCACATTCGACTTCATCCTGAAGTCGCCGCCTGCGTCGGTGCTCCTGAAGAAAGCGGCTGGCGTCGAGAGCGGAGCGGGCCTCGTCGGCACGCAGATCGTCGGCCAAGTGACGCGCAAGCAAGTCGAAGAAATCGCCAAGGCGAAGATGGCTGACTTGAACGCGCGCGACATGGCTGCCGCCATGAAGATCATCGAAGGCACTGCTCGCTCGTCGGGCATCAAGGTCGAGGGCTAGAGCACGACGCCATGACGAAGCACAGCAAGAGATACATCCAGGCCGCGGCCAAGGTCGAACCCAATCGCGTTTACGATCCGGGCGAGGCGATGAAGGTCATCAAGAGCCTTCCCGCCGCGAAGTTCGACGAGACGGTCGAGATCGCGGTACGCCTCGGCATCGACCCGAAGAAAACCGACCAACTCGTGCGCGGCGCCGTGTCGCTGCCCAAGGGTTTGGGCAAGACGATCAAGGTCATCGTCTTCGCGGAGGGCGACAAAGCCGCCGCTGCGAAGGCTGCCGGAGCGGACGAAGTCGGCTCGGGTGATCTGGCCGACAAGATCCTCGGAGGCTGGACGGCTTTCGACATCTGCATCGCCAGCCCCGACATGATGAAGCACGTCGGCAAGCTCGGTAAGGTGCTCGGTCCGCAGGGCAAGATGCCCAGCCCGAAGTCGGGCACGGTCACGCCCGACGTCGCGGCCGCGGTCAGGGAGTTCAAGGCCGGCAAGGTCGAATTCCGCACCGACGCCGGCGGCAACGTCCACGCGCCGCTCGGCAAGAGAAGCTTCGCCGCCGAGGACTTGCAGGCCAACCTAGTCGCGTTCCTCGACCACATCCAAACCTTGCGCCCGCCCGCCGTGAAGGGCGAATTCCTGCGCAAGATCTCCGTGTCCACGACCATGGGCCCGGGCCTTTTGATCTCTTGGGAGGTGACCAACCATGCCTAATGTCGTCAATCGTCTGGTCGTCCAAGAACTCACGCACGAGTTCAAGGCTGCCGAGGGCATGGTCATCGTCTCGTGGGGCGCGTTGAACGCCGTCGAGAACGAGACCCTGCGTGACAAGCTCGCCGAGAAGGGCTGCAAGCTCACGCTCGTGCGCAACTCGCTCGCGCGGCTCGTCCTGAAACAACAGGGCTTCGAACTCGGCAAGGACGTACTCGCCGGCAACACTGCGATCGCGTACGGCAAGGCCGAGGCGGCTCTGCACGCTGCGAAGATGTTCACCGCCGCCGACGTCAAGAAGGCCGGCAAGGTCAAGATCCGCGCAGGTGTCCTCGAAGGGCGCTTGCTCGATGCGAACGACGCGACGGCCCTGGCCGACGTGCCCGACCGCAAAACGCTCGAGGGCATGCTCGTGAGCTGCATGATCGGCCCGCCGAGAAGCCTCGTGAGTCTCGTCAATCAAGTCCCGAGTAGTCTCGTTCGCGTGCTGCAAGCGCGCGCCGAACAGCTCGAAAAAGCGGGTGTCTGAGCCAGCGCTCGGACGCCCCGATCACCCCGAACAACAACCACCCTCTTTTTTTCAGGAACTAGCATCATGTCCGAAACGAACGTCATCGAGCCGGATCTCCAGGCCATCGTCACGAAACTCGACGGTCTGACCCTCCTCCAGGCGTCCAAGCTCGTCAAGCACCTCGAAGCCCACTGGGGCGTCAGCGCCGCGGCGCCTGTCGCCGCAGCGGCGGCGGGTGGCGGCGGCGGTGGAGCGGCCAAGGCCGAGGAAAAGACCTCCTTCGACGTCACCCTCGAAGCCGCGGGCGAGAAGAAGATCGAAGTCATCAAGGTGGTCCGCGCGATCACCGGCTTGGGCTTGAAGGAAGCCAAGGACTTGGTCGACGGCGCGCCGAAGCAAATCAAGACCGGCGTCGCGAAGGACGAAGCCGAAAACGTCAAGAAGCAACTCGAAGACGTCGGCGCCAAAGTCAAGGTGTCCTGAACACCGCCTTCATTCCGGGCCGCTCGGACAAGCTGGTTTCCACCCGCCCTCGGGGTTGCACTTGCAGCCCCTGAGGGCCATGGTGTAGCCTCACCGCACCTTCCGGAGCGGGGATTTTGTCCGAGCCTCCACTCTTTCGTCGCGAGCGAGTGGTTGTCCGTCCCGGCCCTCGCCTCATCCATCGAGCCCGTCCTTTGCATTGCGTGGCGACGCAATCACTAGATTTCTAGCCGACGAGTTTTCCCCCGTCTGAATTCCTCTGGTGTGCGTTCCTCTTGGTCCGCGTACCGGCGTGTTTTCGGACCCTATCCCGGTGAGCGCGATGCGATCGCGTCCATCGTCAGCGCAATAGTCCCAGGTCGACCTTGTCCAGCTTCTTCGTCGGGATCCCTCTCACCGTGATCCGACAGCTGGCAGTCAGCGGATGCCCATGATCGATACCAACGTCCCCGTGCGCACGTTCGGCCGTTATCCGGCCATTGTCGAGCTGCCCAACCTGGTCGAGATCCAGACCAAGGCCTACCTCGAGTTCCTCGCCGCGGAGGTGCCGCAGTCGAACCGTGACAATCAAGGGCTCGAGTTGCTCTTGCGCGAGGTCTTCCCGATCTACTCGTACGACAAGACGATGTGCCTCGAGTACGTCGGCTACGACCTCGGGCGCCCGCGCTACACGATCGACGAGTGCCGCAAACTGCGCCTCACCTACGGGTATCCGTTCAAGGTGCGCTTGCGCCTGATCAAGCCCGAGCCGGTCGAGGAAGAAGTTTATCTGGGCGAGATCCCGGTCATGGTCGGCGGGGGTGAGTTCATCATCAACGGCTCCGAGCGCGTGATCGTCAGCCAGTTGCACCGTTCGCCCGGCGTCGACTTCAGCTTCGACACGGCGACGGTTGGCGACAATCGCAAACTGCACAGCTGCTGGATCATTCCGGAGCGCGGTTCGTGGGTCGAGCTGAACGTCACCAAGAAAGACACGCTCTCCGTCCGCATCGATCAATCGGGCAAGTTCTCAGCCGTCACGCTGTTGCGTGCGCTGTCGGAAAAGCTCTCGACCGACCGTGATTTGCTGCGCCAGTTCTATCCGACGATCGTCGTGAAGAAAGGCAAGACGCAGACGCAGAACGCCTTCGCGAAGAGCATCACGGACAAAATCGCCGTCGGCGACATCGTGGTTTTGAAGACGGGCGAAGTGCTCGTTCCGTCGGGCATGCCGATCCCCGAAACGGCTGCGCAAGAAGTGGCTTCGAGCGATCTCGCGGAGGTCGAAGTCATCGACGCCGACGTGCAAGCGCTCGACATGCTCATCATCAACTCGTTGCACGAGGACCCGACGAAGAGCCACGAAGAAGCGCTGCTCAAGATCTACAGCCGCTTGCGCCCGGGCAATCCGGTCCAACTCGAGAAGGCGCGCGAGCTCTTCCACGAGAAGTTCTTCGATGCGCAGCGCTACCGCCTCGGTCGCGTCGGCCGCTTCCGTCTGAACCGCAAGTTCGGTCAGACGACGAGCACGGACGTGCAAGTCCTCCAAGCGGACGACTTCATCCACTCGATCAAGTACATCGTCGGCCTGCGCGGCGGACAGGGCGAGATCGACGACATCGACAACCTCGGCAACCGCCGTGTGCGCACGATCGCCGAGCTCGCGGCCGACGAATTCCGCAAGGGTTTGTTGAAGCTGCGCCGCACCGCGCAAGAGCGCATGAACCTCGAGAACCCCGAGACGGTCAGCCCGCGCACGCTGATCAACTCGAAGACGTTCTCGTCGGCCGTCGAGTACTTCTTCGGTCGTAGCGAACTCAGTCAGGTCGTCGACCAGGCCAATCCGCTCAGCCAGTTGACGCACGAGCGTCGTCTGTCCGCGCTCGGTCCGGGAGGCTTGAATCGCAAGCGCGCCGGCTTCGACGTGCGCGACGTGCACCTCTCGCATTACGGTCGCTTGTGCCCGATCGAGACGCCTGAAGGTTCGAACATCGGACTCATCAGCTCGCTCGCGCTCTACTCGAAGCTCGACGAATACGGCTTCTTGTGTGCGCCGTACCGCAAGGTCAAGAACGGCAAGTTGACCGATCAAGTCGACTACCTGCGCGCCGACCAAGAAGTCGGTCTCGTGATGGCGCCGGCCGACCTCTCGATCGAGAAGGACGGTTCCATCTCGGGCGATCGCGTGCTCGCGCGCCGCGACGGCGACAACCTCGAAGTTCCGCCGACCGAGGTCGATTACGTCGACGTCTCGCCGAACCAGATCATCGGCGTTTCTGCGGCGCTCATTCCGTTCCTCGAACACGACGACGCCAACCGCGCGTTGATGGGTTCGAACATGCAGCGTCAAGCCGTTCCGCTCTTGAAGCCCGAGATCCCGGTCGTCGGGACGGGCATGGAATTGGCTGTCGCGCGCAACTCGAACATGCCGGTTTTCGCTGAAAAAGCGGGGGTCGTGAAGTTCGTCGACGCGAATCAGATCATCGTCGGCGAGGACGAGTACAAGCTCACGAAGTTCCGCGGCATGAACGAGCGGACCACCCAAAACCATCGTCCGATGGTCAAGGAAGGTCAGAAGGTCGAGAAGGGCCAACTGCTCGCCGACGGAGCGTCGACGAAGAACGGCGAGCTCGCGCTCGGCAAGAATTTGCTGGTCGCGTTCATGCCTTGGGACGGCTTCAACTACGAGGACGCGATCCTCGTGTCCGAGCGCCTCGTGCACGACGACACGTTCACCTCGATCCACATCGAGGAGTACGAAGTCGAGATCCGCGAGACGAAGCTCGGCAAGGAAGAGTTCACGCGCGATATCCCGAACGTCGGTGAAAAAGCGCTCTCGAACCTCGACGACTCCGGCATCGTGCGCATCGGTACGTTCGTCGACGCAGGCGACATCTTGGTCGGCAAGGTCGCGCCGAAGTCGAAGAGCGAACTGACTCCGGAAGAAAAACTCCTGCACGCGATCTTCGGCAAAGCCGGCGTCGACGTGAAGAACGCTTCGTTGACGATGCCGCCGGGAACGCGCGGAGTCGTGATCGACGCGCAGAAGTACTCGCGCCGCGTCAATTTGACGGACGCCGAACGCAGCAAAGCGCTCGCGGTCATCCGCGACGCGGAACGCGACTTCTTGAAGGCGTTGCGCGATCTGACGAGTTCGATGTTGCGCGAAGTGAAAGTCGCGCTCGGCACCGACGTCACCGACGATTTGACGGGCAAGCCGGCGTCGATCGACGACACGGCGACGTTCGACGAATCGCGCCGCGTCAAGCTCTTGTGTCTGTCGGCGGCTGAAAACAGCCCGTCCGAAGACAAGCGCAAGAAGAGTCTCGCTGTCATCAACGACTACTCGGTGCGCATCGAGAACAAAGAGACGGACAAGAACAAGATCGTGAACCGTCTCTCCCGCGGCGACGAATTGCCGACGGGTGTGCTCGAGAAGGTCATGGTGTACGTCGCGACGAAGCGCAACTTGTCCGTCGGCGACAAGATGGCCGGTCGCCACGGCAACAAGGGCGTGATCAGCAAGATCTGCCCGGTCGAGGACATGCCGTATCTCGAAGACGGCACTCCGGTCGACATCGTGCTCAATCCGCTCGGTGTGCCCAGCCGCATGAACGTCGGTCAGATCCTCGAGACGCACTTGGGTCTCGCCGCGCGCAAGCTCGGCATCCGCTGCCACTCGCCGGCATTCGACGGCGCGAAGGAAGGGGAGATCGAGGCCGTGCTCAAGGAAGCGGGCCTGCCGCAGACCGGCAAGTTCACGCTCTTCGACGGCCGCACAGGCACTTCGTTCGAGCAGAAAGTCACCGTCGGCATCATGTACATGCTGAAGCTGCACCACTTGGTCGACGAGAAGGTTCACGCGCGCGCGACGGGTCCGTACTCGCTCATCACGCAGCAACCGCTCGGCGGCAAGGCGCGCTTCGGCGGTCAACGCTTCGGCGAGATGGAAGTGTGGGCCCTCGAGGCGTACGGCGCGGCGGCGATCCTGCAAGAGCAGCTCACCGTCAAGTCGGACGACGTCGACGGACGCACGAAGATCTACGAGTCGATGGTCAAGGGTCTCAACATCCTCGAGCCGGGTACTCCGGTTTCGTTCGAAGTGCTGACGAACGAAATCAAGGGCCTCGGCCTCAACATGGAACTGCACAAGAAAGCGGCGGCGACCCTCTAAGAGCTCACGCTCTCAGGAGAACCAGTCATGGCAGAAACGATCTACAACCGCGTCAACGACTACGGCAGCGTCGCGATTGCGCTCGCCAGCCCCGAAGACATTCGCTCGTGGTCCTACGGCGAAGTCAAAAAGCCCGAGACGATCAACTACCGGACCTACCGTCCGGAGCGCGATGGTCTCTTCTGCGAGCGCATTTTCGGCCCTGAAAAGGACTGGGAGTGCTTCTGCGGCAAGTACAAGGGCATCAAGCACAAGGGCATCGTCTGCGACAAGTGCGGCGTGATGATCACGCACTCACGCGTGCGTCGCAAACGGATGGGCCACATCAACCTGGCTGCGCCTGTCGCGCACATCTGGTTCTTCAAGGCGATGCCGTCGCGCCTCGGCAACTTGCTGGGCGTCAAGGTGTCGAACCTCGAGCGCGTCATCTACTTCCAGGACTACATCGTCATCGATCCGGGCGACACGCCGCTCGAAGAGCATCAGCTCCTGACCGAGGACGAGTTCCGCCAATCGCGCGCCAAGTACGGCAGCGAATTCGACGCCGACATGGGCGCCGAAGCGGTCAAGAAGATGTTGCGTCGCCTCGACCTGCAGAAGCTGTCTGAAGAGTTGCGTGAAGAGTTGATCTCCACGCGCTCGAAGCAGCGCATGAAGGACATCATCAAGCGCCTGCGCACCGTCGAGATGCTGCGTGACTCGGCTCAAAACGCCGAGCACATGGTGCTCGACGTCATCCCCGTCATCCCGCCGGACTTGCGTCCGCTCGTGTTGCTCGACTCGGGCAACTTCGCGACGAGCGATTTGAACGACCTCTACCGTCGTCTCATCAACCGCAACAACCGCCTCAAGAAGCTGCTCGACCTCAACGCGCCCGAAGTCATCATCCGCAACGAGAAGCGGATGTTGCAGCAGTCGGTCGACGCGTTGTTCGACAACGGCCGTTGCCGCCGACCGGTGCTCGGTTCGTCGAACCGCCCGCTCAAATCCTTGACCGACATGATCAAGGGCAAGCAAGGTCGCTTCCGCGAGAACTTGCTCGGCAAGCGCGTCGACTACTCGGCGCGTTCCGTCATCGTCGTCGGACCCGAACTGCGACTGCACCAGTGCGGTCTGCCGAAGAAGGTCGCGCTCGAACTCTTCCAGCCGTTCATCATCCGCCGCCTGAAAGAGCTCGGTCTCGCCGACACGATCAAGTCGGCGAAGCGCATGCTCGAGCGTCGCGACGAAGAAGTGTGGGACATCCTTGAGGAGGTCATCCGTGACCACCCCGTGTTGTTGAACCGCGCTCCGACCTTGCACCGCATGGGTATCCAAGCGTTCGAGCCGGTGCTCATCGAAGGCAACGCCATCCGTCTGCACCCGCTCGTGTGCGGCGGTTTCAACGCCGACTTCGACGGTGACCAGATGGCGGTTCACCTGCCGCTCAGCTACGAAGCGCAGATCGAAGCCAGCACACTCATGCTGGCGACGAACAACATCTTCTCGCCCGCGAACGGCGCGCCGATCATCTCGCCTTCGCAGGACATGATCTTGGGTCTCTACTACTTGACCAAGACTCCGCCCGGGAAGGCGGCCAAGATGAAGCGCTACGCCTCGTTGGCGGAGCTGTTCGTCGCGTACGGCCACAACGACACGCGCACGCACCGTCCGGTGCAGGTGCGCATGGAACCGCGCCGACTCGTCAAGCAGAACCATGCGCTGCAGCCAGTCGCGATCACGGACGACGGCAAGGTGCCGGAGGCCGACAACAAGAAGAACTACATGGTGACGACGATCGGTCGCGCCATCTTCAACGACATCCTTCCGCCGGGAATGCCGTTCTACAATTACGAGCTGAACAAGAAGAACGTCCAAGAGTTGATCTCGGACTGCCATCGCCTGCTCGGTCGGGATGCGACGCTGAAGTTGCTCGACGATTTGAAGGACTTGGGCTTCAAGGCCGCGACGCGCGCGGGCATGTCGTTCGCGAAGGACGACATCCGCATCCCGCCCGGCAAGGGCAAGATCCTGGCCGAGACGCAGAAGGAAATCGACAAGATCGAGAAGGCCTTCCAGAAGGGCGTCATCACCGAGGGCGAACGCTACCTCAAGATCGTCGACCTCTGGACACACGCTCGCGAACGCGTCGGTGAAGACTTGATGCGCGTCTTGCAGGACGACTTCAACGAAGAGACCGGCTACGTCAATCCGATCTACTGCATGGTCACGTCGGGCGCTCGTGGTTCGATCGACCAAGTGCGTCAGCTCGGCGGTATGCGCGGTCTGATGGCGAAGCCGTCGGGCAAGATCATCGAGACGCCGATCAAGGCGAACTTCCGCGAAGGCTTGAAGGTCCTCGAGTACTTCTCGTCGACCCACGGCGCGCGCAAGGGTTTGGCCGACACGGCGCTCAAGACGGCCGACGCCGGTTACTTGACGCGGAAGCTGACGGACGTCGCACAAAACGTCGTCATCACGATGGAAGACTGCGGCACGCCGAACGGCGCGACGAAGGCGGTCGTGTACAAGGGCGAGAAGATCGCGGTCAACCTCGCGAAGGGCATCCGCGGTCGCGTCGCGCGCGACACGATCGTGGACGTGATCAACGACGAAGTCATCGTCCGCGAGAACGAGCTCATCACCGAGGAGATCGCGCTGCGCATCGAAGGACTTGGCTACGAGAAGATCCGCGTGCGCAGCCCGCTCTCGTGCGAAGCTCCGCTCGGCACGTGCGCGCGTTGCTACGGCATGGATCTTTCGCGCAACACGATGGGCGAACGCGGACTCGCGGTCGGCATCATCGCGGCGCAGTCGATCGGTGAACCGGGCACGCAGCTCACGATGCGTACCTTCCACATCGGTGGTACGGCGAGCCGCTCGGTCGAAGAGTCCGAGCGCAAGGTGAAGCGCGAGGGCAAGGTTGTGTTCACGAACCTGAAGGTCGTGACCAACGCCCAAGGCCAAAGCGTCGTGCTCAACCGCAACGGCGAAGTGTGCTTGAACGACGCGCGCGATCGCGAAATCGACCGCTACGCGATTCCGACAGGCGCCGAGATGCTCGTCAAGGACGGGCAGATGGTGAAGCCGGGCGAAATCCTGTGCCGGTGGGACCCGCACAACGTCCCGATCCTTTCGGAGTTCAAGGGCACGATCAAGTACGAGGATTTGATCGACGGCAAGACCATGAAGGTCGAGCGTGATGCTCGCCGCGGAACGGTGCGCAAGCAGATCATCGAGCACAAGGGTGACCTCCACCCGCAGCTCGTGCTCGAAGACAAGAACGGGCAACCGCTCTCGCTCTACCCGATCCCCGAACGCGCCTACATCGAAGTCGAAGACGGCCAGAAGATCGAAGCGGGTCACTTGCTCGCCAAGACCGCTCGCGAAGCGGCCGGTACGCAAGACATCACCGGCGGTCTCCCGCGCGTCACCGAACTCTTCGAAGCGCGCCGTCCGAAGGATCCGGCCGTCATGTCCGAGATCGACGGCGTCATCGAACTGGGCGAGAAAAAGCGCGGCAAGCGCACGATCATCGTGCGCGCCACCGGCACGAAGGGCGAAGTCCTACAGGAGCAGGATCACGCCGTGCCGCAAGGCAAGCACTTGCGCGTCCACAAGGGCGATGAAGTGCGCGCCGGCGAGCCGTTGGTCGACGGACCGCTCGACCCGCACGACATTCTCCGCATCCGCGGCGAGGAAGACGTGCTCGGTTATCTCCTGCGCGAAGTCCAGAACGTTTACCGCAGTCAATCGGTGACGATCGACGACAAGCACATCGAGATCATCCTGGCGCAGATGACGCGCAAGGTTCAGGTCCGCGATCCGGGCAACTCGGACTTCCTGCCGGGTGCGGTCGTCGACAAGTTCCGCTTCCGTCGCGAGAACGATCGCTTGCGCAAGGATCGCAAGAAGCCGGCGAACGGCGAGACGCTCTTGCTCGGCATCACCAAGGCTTCGCTCAGCTCCGAGTCGTTTATCTCGGCGGCGAGCTTCCAAGAGACGACCAAGGTTCTGACGGAAGCGGCGATCGCCGGCCGTCGCGACTACTTGGTCGGCCTCAAGGAAAACGTGATCCTCGGCCACATGGTTCCAACGGGCACGGGTTTCCGCGACCACTACAGAACGCGCGTGAAGAAGAACATCGACTTCGGCGAGCTGGGTGGCGCAGGCTTCACGATGCCGGGTTCCGGTCCGGCTCAGGACGACATGGAAGCGTTGCTGTCGGGATCGGCCGGGCTCGACAGCCCGTCGATGCTGCTTGCAGCAACGGGTTCCGACGGTGCCACGCCTTCGCTGGGCGGCATGCAGGCTTCGGCGTCGCGCAGCGCCGTGGTCGCCGCCGCTGCCATCGAGGATGACGACGACGTCGACGAAGACGTTGTCAAAGCCGAGGAATAGTGCTTTTCGAGCAGGGGAGTCGAGCTTGGGGACAACCCGAGCTTGACGCCCCCGCGTTCGTCCCTAGAATCTCCGTCCCCAACTCCGATCCAGACCCTCCTCGTATCCGCATGCCGACGATCAACCAACTGGTCCGCAAGGGCCGCACGAAGCTCGCGAACCGCAGCAAGTCTCCGGTTCTTGACAAGTGCCCTCAAAAGCGCGGCGTGTGCCTCGTGGTCAAGACTCAAACGCCGAAGAAGCCGAACTCGGCCCTGCGCAAGGTGGCGCGCGTGCGCCTCTCGAACGGCAAGGAAATCACCGCCTACATCCCGGGTGAAGGCCACAACTTGCAGGAACACTCGGTGGTCCTGATCCGCGGTGGTCGCGTGCGTGACTTGCCGGGTGTGCGCTACCACATCCTGCGCGGCACGCTCGACGCGTCGGGTGTCGACGGACGCACCAAGAGTCGTTCGAAGTACGGCGCGAAGCGTCCGAAGAAGTGATCTGACGGGAACTCCCTCAAAGCCATGCCGCGCAACTACAAATCGACTGCTGTTCTCCTGCGTCCGGATCCGAAGTTCGGATCGATGCTGGCGACGAAGATCATCAACAAGATCATGCTGAGCGGGAAGCGCTCGATCGCTCAAGCGATCTTCTACGAAGCTCTGGATCTGGCGCACAAGAAGCTGCCGGACATCCAAGACCAGGCCGAGATCTTCAACAAGGCGGTCGACAACGTCCGACCGATGGTTGAAGTGCGCAGCAAGCGGGTCGGTGGTGCGAACTACCAAGTGCCGCGTGAAGTGCGCCGGAATCGCCAACAGTCGCTCGCGATTCGTTGGTTGGTCGACAACGCTCGCAAGAAGAAGGGCAAGCCGATGGCGAAGCGCCTCGCCGAAGAACTCGCTGATGCCTGTCAAGGAACGGGTGCGTCGGTCCAGTGGAAGGAAAACGTCCACAAGATGGCCGAAGCCAACAAGGCCTACTCGCACTACGCGAACTGAGCCGGTTTCAGCAACTCATCATGGGACGCCCCGAGTCGCACGCGCGGCTCGGGGCGTCTCGCATTCCCTGCGCCCACCTCGAAACGTTCGGCATAGACTCTGACCGCGATGCTCGACGTGCTCATCCTCCGCGACCCGCACGAGTCCCCGCAAAAGTGCTCGCTCATTCCGCTGCGCGGCACGCCCGGGATCGAGTTCCTGACCTACGACGCGCGCCGTCGCGTCGATGTCAGCGGCCGGGTGCTGCTGCATCCCGACGGCGACGAGATCACGCCCGCGGACCGCGGCAAGCCGCTCTTCCTGATCGACTCCTCGTGGAGGCGCCTGCCCAAGCTCCTCGCGTGCGTCGACGGCGCCAGCGAACGCCGGCGCTTGCCCGAACTCGTCACCGCCTATCCGCGCAAGAGCAAGACCTTCGCCGATCCGACCCGCGGTCTCGCGTCGATCGAGGCTTTGTACGCGATGCTCGCCTTGCTCGGCGAAGTGCATCCCGAGCTGCTCGCGCACTACCACTGGCGCGCGGAGTTCTTGGAGAGCAATGCGCGGTACCTCAGTGGCGCCGGTGCGGTGCGGCCCTGACGCGC
>JAWXBU010000271.1:0-15685 GCA_034440255.1 Planctomycetota bacterium
CGGCGCGTGCACGCTCGACCGAGGCCGTCGTCGAGGCGAGTTCGAGATCGGCGCGATCGCGTTGAATGCGCGGCGCGAGTCCTGCCGCGACGAACTTCCGGACGGCGTCGCGTTGATCGCGCGCGATCACGGAGAGGCGCTCCTCGAGCTCGATCTTCGACCTCGCAGAGGCCAGCTCGTCGTACGCGCGCACGACGTCGGCGGCGAGGCGATTGCGCTCGGCTCGCAGCGTCGCCTCTTCCGCTTCCAAGTCGTGCACCGCCGCAGCGTGACGGCGCTTCCTCGCGAACACGTCTTCGAGCGCGGCTGCGATGCTGAGGGTCGTCTGCACGGCATTGTGCGCTGCCTTCGCGTTCAGGCCGAAATCCTCGAATCCCAGCGACGCGATCGGGTTCGCAAGCAGCGCCGATCGATCGACAGCGGCACGTGCTGAGGAGACACGAGCGCTCCACGCCGCTTCGTTCGGCACGCTGTGCAGTGCGAGATCGATGCACTGCTCGCGCGTGAGTGGTGCCGCAGCGCGTTCCGCCGACCAGGGCGCGGCGAGAACGGGTTCGACGATGGTCGAACGACACGACGAGCAGCTCGCGACGACGACGAGCACGAACCCGCGCACCATCGAATCAGTCGACATGAGCGGCCTCCGCGATCAAACGACCGCGCGCGATCGTCGCGCAACCGAGGGGAACGACGACGAGCGTGAACAACGTCGACACGATCAATCCACCGATCACCGCAATCGCGAGAGGCCGCTGCAAGGCCGATCCCGCACCCCACGCGAGTGCGAGCGGCAGCAGTCCCGCGATCGCAGCACACGTGGTCATCACAATCGGCCGCAAACGCACGCGCGCCGCCTCCAAGATCGCGTCGCGCTCGCTGCGACCCTCGCGATGCAGTTGTTGCGCGTACTCGATCAGGATGATGCCGTTCTTGACCGCCAATCCGACGAGCATGATCAAGCCCATCCCCGAACTGATGTCGAGCGGCACGCCACAGAGTTCGAGCGCGTACAAGCCGCCGAGTTGACCGAACGGCAACGCCAGGAACAGAACGAGCGGCAAGCGCAGCGAGCGGAATTGAAAGACCAACAACAGGAACACGAGTCCCCCGCCGAGGCCGAAAACGAGCAGCAAATGGAGGAATGCGGTGTGTTGGCTCGCCGCTTGGCCGCCGAATTCGACGCGTACCGAAGCGTCGCGCGGCAGCGCTGCGACGGCGCGTTCGACCGCTCGACTCGCCGAGCCTAGATCGCGCCGTGCGACCGCCGCGGTGACGCGCACCATCGGGGTTTGGTTCTCGCGCTCGAGCTCGTTCTCGGCGAGATCGCGCCTGAACTCGGCGATCGACGAGAGTGGAACGAGCCCTGCGGCGGGTGTCGCCAAGAAGATCGACGGTCCCGCGCCATCGACGGTCAAGTCGATCCGCTGACGATCGGGGTAGCGCACGCGCACGTCGACGAAGCGATCGCCTTCTTGGATGCGCGTCGCGACGATGCCGAGCGACTGAATGCTCGTCTGCACGGCGATCTGTTCCGTCGTCAAGCCGACGCGAGCTGCGCGCACAGGATCGGGATGCCAAGACAGTTCAGGACTGCCGAACGAGACGTGATTCTTGACGTCGACAACCCCTGCAACGCGCTCGAGTGCTTTCTCGACGTCGTCGGCTGCGTGCTGCAACAGCGGATAGTCGGCGCCGAGCAACTTGACCTCGATCGGCGCGGGATTGCCGGCGAGATCGGCGATCGTGTCCTGCATGACTTGGATGAACTCGACCTCCGCCTGCGGCACTTCCTTCGCCAAGCGCTCGCGCAAATCGTCGAGGACTTCGAACACGCTGCGGTCGCGCTCGATGAGTGGTACGAGCCCGACGAGCATGTCGCCGGTGAACGGTTCGGTCGCGAAGAAACCCAGCTCGGCCCCGGTTCGCCTTGAAAACGAGGCAATTTCGCGCGTTTCGAGCAGGACGCCTTCGATGCGACGACACGCCGCGTCGGTCTCGGCGAGGCTCGTTCCGACCGGCAGCGAGTAGTCGAGCACGAATCCGCCCTCGTCCATCTCGGGCAAGAATCCGGTCTCGACGTTGCGCACGAGGGACGCGCTCACGAGGACGATCGCAGCCAACGCAATCCAGACGAACCCGGCGTGAGCGACGAGACGCGCCGCCAGCGAACGATAGCCGTCTTGCACCGGCGTCATCCAACGACGCGCGCTCACGCCGCTCTTTGGCGCCAGCCACGGAATCGACAGGAACAGCGGCGTGTACACGAGCGAGACGAGCATCGAGGCGACGATGCTGATGCCGAGCGCCAGGCTGAGGCTCGTGAAGAACTGTCCGACGACGCCTTCCAGGAACACGAGCGGCAAGAACACGACGACGGTCGTGAGCGACGACCCGACGATGGCACCGAGCACTTCACCCGTGCCTTCCGCAACGGCGCGGAATCGATCTCGCGGAAGTGCGTCTCGAGCAAGCTCTTGCGAGCGCCGCGCGACGTTCTCCACCACGACGATCGCGTCGTCGATGATCAATCCGATCGCAACAGCGAGTCCTCCGAGGCTCATCAAGTTGAGCGATTCGCCGACGAGCGGAAACAACGCGAGCGTGAGCAACACCGAGATCGGGATCGCCAAGCCTGCAACCAAAGTCAGGCGCCAATTCCCGAGGAAAATCGCGATCACGACGACCGACAACAGAGCGCCAATCCCAATCGCGTCGCGCACGCCCGCGATCGATTCGTCGACCAGGCGCGCTTGGTCGTAAACGGAAACGATCGTTCCCCCACCGGGCACGTGCGCCCGTTCTTCCACCAACACCCGCGCGACGTCTTCGGACAGACGCGTGACCTTGCCGCCGTCGCGCAAGAAAACGCTGACCACGACGCCTTCTCGCCCACCGCCGGTGACGACCATCGTGCGCTCGGCGACCGTCTCGACGACGCGCCCGAGTTCCGACAGAAGAATCGGATCGCGCCCGGCCCGTGGCACCGCGATGTCGAGGATGTGATCGGAATCCTCGATGCGACCGTCGACGAGCCACTGGTACCGAAGACCCTCGGCGGACGAGCGGCCGACTGCGGACACGGTGTTCGAGTTTGCGATCGCGTCGCTGACGGCGCTCGCGTCGAGTCCTGTGCGGGCGAGTGCCGCCGGATCGACCTCGAACACGTACTCGCGTCGATCGCCGGACTGAACCGTGACCATGAACGTGTCCGTCAACCGCGCAATGCGCGGTTTCAGCTCGATTTCAGCCCATTCCGCGAGTCGAGCACGCGCGACCGCATCTCCGGCGAAGTGCTCGCCCGCGATCACGTTGAAGCTCAGGACGGGAAAAACCGCCGGCGTCTGCTGTTCGGTCGTGAAATGCACGTCGGCGGGTAGTCCCGATTGCGCGATCCGCGCGCGCACGTTCGACAACGCATCGCGCATGTCTGTGTCGGCTCGAAAGTCGAGCGACAACTCGCTCGCGCCCCGCACGGTCTTCGAGCGCACGCGCATCAAGTTCGGAATCACGCTCACCGCTTGCTCGAGTGGCTTCGTGATGGCGACCATCATGCCGCGCACAGGTTGTTCGCCGCGCTCGGCAATCACGGCGATGCGCGGAAACGACACGCGCGGGTAGATGCTACGCGCCACCATGAAGATCGCTGCGACTCCCGCGGTCAGCGACAGGACGAGCAGTACGAACAATGCGCGTCGATGCGCGAATGCGGTCGCCACGACTTTCATCGTGGAGTTTCGACGATGCCGGCACCGTCCGGTAGGTTGTAGCCGCCGTCGACGATCACGTGAGCACCGGCCACAACCGCACCTCGAATCGCAACGCGACCTGCATGGCGACCGAGGATTTCGACGGGCACGACCTTTGCGATTCCGACTTCAGCGATGACGACGGTCTGTCGATCGCCCGAGCGCAGGATCGCCGTCTCAGGAACAAGGAGAGCATTTTCGATGCGCTGCACTTCGATTTCGCCGAGCACGTGCAAGCCGACGAGGGCAGGATGCACATCCGGCGCAGGCGCGACGAACACGTCGAAGAGACTGCTCGCCGGATCGATCGCATTCGAGATTCGTACGATATTTCCAGCCTGGAACTCGTGTTCGGTACCTTCCCAAGTCGCGCGCGCGCCGATGAGGACGTCGTGCAGATCGTCGGGGCCGACGCCGAAGACGACGATGCGCGCGTCGTCGGCGAAGATCCGCGCGAACACGTCTCCGGCAGCGAGGCTCGCACCGACGCGCGCTGTGAACTCGGCGACTTGACCGTCGCACGGAGCTCGGACGGAGGCTTCTTCCAGGATACGCTGAGCTTCCGCAACGTTGGCCGAGGCCGCGTCGCGGGTCGAGACCAACGTGGCTTGTTGTAATTCGGCACCGTTTTTCGCGAAGGCCGTGACAGAGGCTTCGGCGAGCGCTCGATCCGCACGTGCCTGTGTCGCGGCTTGTCGCGCCTCCTCCAACGCCCTGTCGGCGACGAGCCCGTCTCGATGCAGCGGCTCGAGTCGTGCTTCCTGCGCTTCGAGCAACGTGATCTGCGCTTCCGCACGGCGCAGCGTGGACTCGAGTTCACGTGCACGATTCTCGCGCCCCGATCCTTCGAACTCGGCCAGTGCGTTCGTCGCCTGGGCCAGGACGGATGAGGATTGCGCGAGTGCTGCTCGCAGTGGTTGCTCGTCGAAACGCAAGAGCACCTCGTTTTGCTTCACACGCTGCCCCTCGCTCGCATGCGTTTCGAGGACGCGGCCCGATGCTCGCGATGTGATCGGATGATCGGCGCTGGTGTCGATGCGAACGGTTCCGGCAACCGGCTTCACTACGGTCAAGTCACCCACGGTCGCCGAGACAGTGCTCACGCGTACGAGCGTGCTGATTCGAGCAGCCTCGGCATCGTCGCTCTCGTACGCCTCGGCATCGGCTTCGGCGTCTGCCGCCGGGGCGACCAGGGAGTGTGCGCCCCATCCGAACGCTGCGCCCACGAGGAGGAGCAGCGTTCCCTGCAGGATCGTCGTGGTCTTGTTCATACCGATCAGATTCGGGTCGGATGTTCGAGGCGTGCTGACGCCGCCTCAGCCACCATTGAACGCGACCGCGCTATTCACGGTCATTACGGCTGAGCCATGAATCGCGGCGTATTCAGGCCGTTTCAGAACGAGAGGGACAACGCCAGCCCGACACCCTGCTCGCTGACCACGGGCGCCAGTCCGACGTCGACGCGCGGCCCGAACAATCCGACGTGGTGTTCGTCGCCGAAGTGCGCGTTCCAAACGATGTGCGCAGTCAGAGCACCCAGCGCCGCGCCGAAAGTGACGTCGGACAAGAAGTGTCGGTTGCCCTCGAGTCGCGACACGCCGACGTAGGTCGCGGGCAAGTACAGCAAGTACCCGAGCGCACTGCCGTCGTGCTCGTCGGCCCACCAGCGCGCGAGAAGCGTCGCTCCGCTGAACGCGAACGACGTGTGTCCGGATGGGAACGACGCTCCACCGCTGCTGCCGTCGGGTCGTCGCCGGTTCACCACGAATTTCAGGAGCTGCGTTTCCGCAACCGTGAGCGCGACCGCTTCGCTCGTCGCTTCGAGGTAACGGGTATCGCCCGCAGACAACCCGACGGCACCACCCAGCGCAATCGGCGAAAGTCCGAGCGCGAGCGCCAAGGTATCGCCGGTGCTCGTCTTCGTGTTGAAGAAACGATCCTCGACGCTCTCGAGTGATGTCGAGCGATCGAAGGCCAGCAGCAATGGAGTCACGGCGATCGCGGTCGCCGAAGGAAGCCACTGCTCGGTGTGTTCCGAGACCTGCACGAACCCCTCGCGCCATGGCCGAGATTCGAAATGGCTGCCCGAGGAGTGGCACGCGCTCATCGACGCGACGAGCATCATCATGCACACGAACACCACAAAAGTGGCTGTTTTCGTGTGCGAAATGTCTGTCCCAACTCCCACGACGAGTGCAAAGGTAGCCCTGAGGCTGCGCGAGCGCTTCTCCACACGACGATGCGACACGGTCGCGGCCTCGGTAACGAAGGGAATCATTATCGGCATACGGTAGAGTGAAATCGCACCATCAGTCAGAGGATTGCTCGTCGTCAATGTCACCGTTCGGGTCGATGCTCACGTCGTGCGTCTTCCCGTCGACGACGATTTTGAATTCGTAGTGATACTCGTGCACGCGCTCGGCCACGTCGATTTTCGCATTCGGAAACCGGTGCTTCAACGCATCCAGGACGAGCCGTGAAACGCCTGCCGAGTCGACGCTTTGCTCGAGCTCGAGAACGTCACCCTCCGCAGTCGTCCGCAACGAACACGCGTGTCCCTCGCTCTGGTACTCGATCTCGAACTCGACGATTTCGTCGTCTTCTTCGCGCAAGACTCTGCTCGGCTCGATCGATCCGGCGACCTTGCGATACGCCTCTTGCACGGATTTCGGCGCAGCGAAGAAGGCGATTGCATCGTCTGCTTCCTCGGCCTCGTCCCCCTCCATCGCCGCTTCGGCATGTGCATCGTGATGACGCGCACCTTCGGACGAACAACCCGATTGCGCGACCGCACCGATGACGAGGAGGCAACCACACAGTGAAAACAGGGCACTTTGCATCATTAGGTGACTTCTTTCGGAATTTGACAGGACGCCTCGCGACCGCATCTTCGCGATGGACGACGTAGGCTAGCCAGGCGAACATGAAGCGATCGTGACGGTTCGTTCGCGAAAGCACGATCGTCCCCTGAACGTTGCTCGACATTCTCTCCGATGACGCACCCCTCTCTGAAGCATCCGGCGAATCGCTTGGCTCGCGAGACGAGCCCGTACTTGCTGCAACACGCGCACAACCCCGTCGATTGGTACCCGTGGGGTCCCGAGGCGCTCGAGCGTGCGCGCGTCGAAAACAAGCCGATCTTCCTCTCGGTCGGCTACTCCGCATGTCACTGGTGTCATGTGATGGAGCGCGAATCGTTCGAGGACGCGTCCATCGCCGCGCTGATGAACGCGAGCTACGTCAACGTGAAGGTCGACCGCGAGGAACGGCCCGACGTCGACGAGATCTACATGAAAGCCGTTCAGGCGATGTCGGGCTCGGGCGGCTGGCCGATGAGCGTTTTCCTCACGCCCGATCTGCAACCCTTTTACGGCGGCACGTACTTTCCGCCGCGCGGCATGTACGGACGGCCCGGGTTCGCGGAAGTGCTGAGTGCGCTCGCCAAGGCTTGGAAAGACGATAACAAGCGCTTGGTCGAGCGCGCGGCCGTGCTGACGAAACACATCGGCGACGAGGCGCGTTTCCAAGGCGAGGCCGAGATCGATCCCAGCGTGCTCGACGCCTCGATCAGTGGCCTCGAGCAGAACTTCGACCCGATCTGGGGCGGCTTCGGTGACGCGCCGAAGTTCCCGCACGCGCTCGACATCTCGATTTGTCTGCGCAACTGGAAGCGCACCGGGACCGAGAGGGCGCTCGCGATCGCGACGACGAGTCTGTTGCGCATGAGTGAAGGCGGCGTGTACGACCAACTCGGCGGCGGGTTCCATCGCTACAGCGTCGACGAGAAATGGCTGATCCCGCACTTCGAGAAAATGCTCTACGACAACGCGTTGCTCGTGCCCGCATACCTCGACGCATTCGTCGCGACCGGCGAGCCACACTTCGCTCGCATCGCGCGTGAGTGCTGCGACTGGGTCTTGCGCGAGATGACGACGAAAGAGGGCGGCTTCGCGAGTTCGCAAGATGCGGACAGCGAAGGACACGAAGGCAAGTTCTTCGCGTGGACGCCGCGCGAGCTCGAGAGCGTGCTCGGAGCAAAGCTCGGCGCGATGGCGGCAGCGTGGTTCGGCGTCACCGTCGAAGGCAATTTCGAGCACGGGACGAGCGCGCTGTGGCGGCACGACAAGCCCGAAAACGTAGCGAGAACCGTGGGAATTGCAGTACCCGAGCTCGAGCGCGCGATGGCCGATGCTCGTGCGAAACTTTTCGAAGCGCGCAAGCTGCGCGTGGCTCCCGGCACCGACGACAAGGTGCTCGCGAGTTGGAACGGGCTGATGATCCGTGCGCTCGCCAAGGCGGCCCAAGTGCTGGACGAGCCACGCTATTCGGATGCTGCGCAACGAGCCGCGAACTACGTGCTCACCGGCATGCGTCAGAAGAATGGACGCTTGTTCGCGACGGCGCGCCACGGTCGCGCGCACCTCGAGGCCTACCTCGACGACTACGCGTTCCTGATCGAGGGTTTGATCGACCTGTACGAGACCGATTTCGATCCGCGCTGGATCCGCGAAGCGCTGGCACTCGAGAGCGTGTTGCACGATCACTTCGAAGATCGCGACAACGGCGGCTTCTTCACGACGGCGGACGATCACGAGAAGTTGCTCGTGCGACTCAAGGCGCCTCACGACGGAGCGCTGCCGTCGGGCATCGGCGTCCACGCGGGCAATCTGTTGCGACTCGCGCAACTGACCGGTCGGCGCGAACTCGCCGAGCGCGCCGAGCGCACGCTGCGTTCCGTCGGCGCGCTCGCCAATCGCTATCCGACGGCATTCAGTGCACTGCTGCACGCGATCGATCACCTCGCGGGCGGTCCGCGCGAAATCGTCGTCGCGGGTGAGCTCGCTTCTTCGAAAACGCGCGAGTTCCTGCGCACGATCCGCACGACGTTCGCGCCGCAACGCGTCGTCGCGCTGCTCGATTCGCGAGCCGACATAAACCTTATGCCGCTGCTCGCCGGCAAGGGTGATGCTCGAAAAGAGCAAGTTTTCGTGTGTAGAAACTACTCCTGTCAGGCCCCCACTGACGACGTCACAGCGCTCGCGGCAGAGCTTCGGGCCTGATCGCGCGCTATCCTTCGACGCTTCGACATCGCTCGAGAAAAGAACTCATGACCCAACTGCGTGTGCTCATCACCGGAGGCGGCCGAGGCATCGGTCGCGCCATCGCTCTGCGCTTCGCCCGCGAGGGCGCGAAGGTCGCCGTCGCGGCGCGCACGTCGGCTGAGATCGACGCCGTCGTGAAGGAAATCGACAAAGCCGGCGGCCAAGGCAGTGCGCAACAGATGGACGTGACCGAGCACGGCTCGGTCGAAGCGGCCGTCTACCGCGCGATCGAATTCGCCGGCGGCGCCCTCGACATCGTCGTGAACAACGCCGGCATCTTCGAAGTACGGCCGTTCGACAAGATGGACACTGCGCTGTGGCTGCGTCACGTGCACGCCAACCTGGACGGGCCGTTCTTCGTCACGCTCGAAGCGCTCGACGCTCTGTATCAGAGCCCGAAGGCGCACGTCTTCAACATCGCGTCACAGGCCGCGAAGCGCGGCTACGCCGGCAACACGGCGTACTGTGCGACGAAATACGGATTGCGCGGATTCAGCGACGGGCTGCGCATCGATTTGGCGCCGAAAAACGTGCGCGTTTCGACCGTCTATCCGAGCGCGACGGACACGACGATCTTCGACAAAGTGCCGGGCCCGTGGGATCGCACGAAGATGAACAAGCCCGAAGACGTGGCCGAAGTCGTGTGGAAGGCCTACCACGCTCCCGCCGGCACGAACGTCGACGATCTCGACGTGCCGCCGCCGAAGTAGCGCCGCCGCCGTTCTTGGCGGAGACGGTCAGTGCGGAATGCTGCGCACGAGCCCCAAGAACTCGCTGCGCGTGCGGAAGTCGCTGCGAAACGTGCCCAGCAAGCACGACGTCATCGTCGAACTGTTCTGCTTCTGCACGCCGCGCATCATCATGCACAGGTGCGACGCATCAGCGACGACGCCCACGCCCTTCGGCTGCAGTACCTGTTGGATCGCTTCGGCGATTTGAACCGTCATGCGCTCCTGCACTTGCAAGCGACGCGCGAACACGTCGACGATGCGCGGCAGTTTCGACAATCCGATGATCTTCTTGTTCGGGATGTAGGCGACGTGCACGCGGCCGAAAAACGGCAAGAGGTGGTGCTCGCACAGCGAGTAGAACTCGATGTCCTTGACCACGACCATCTCGGAGCAGTCCTCTTCGAAGACGCCTTGACCGACGACTTCCTGGACCGTCTGACGAGCACCTTGCGTCAATTCGGCCATCGAACGCTCGACGCGTTCCGGCGTGCGCAACAGACCCTCGCGCGTCGGATCCTCGCCCAAATTTTCGAGCAGTATCCGCACCAACTCGCTGGTCTTCATCGCGTCGGCCCGTGGTAGTCCACGAAGTTGTTCCGACTCTCGTACACCCGAACCCGGTGAAGTCGACATCCTTCGAACCCTTTCAAACGGGGCTCGATGCGGCCCCAAAACGCGACCGCGACGTTCTCGGCCGTCGGGATGATCCCCGCGAGGAACGGCACGTCGAGATTCAAATGCTTGTGGTCGACGACGGAGACGATCTCCTCGCGCAAGATCACCATCAGCAGATTGAGGTCCATGACCATGCCCGTCGCAGCCGGCACCGGCCCGCGCACGGTCACCTCGAACGCGTAGTTGTGCCCGTGACCGTTCTCGTTGTTGCAGATGCCGTAAAGCCGCCGATTCTCCTCCGCCGAGAACGCAGGATTGTGCAGGCGGTGGGCTGCGCTGAACTCTTCGCGGCGCGTGATCTCGACGACGGGCTCGTGCATGGTAGGTGACTCGTCACCGTAACCTCTATGAGCGTCGATGACCATTCGAGGCGGCCGAAGCTTGCGCTTTTTCCCTAGAATTCAAGCGGTTCGAGCCCCTGCATCATGAGTATCACGCGCATCTGGATCGAAGAGGGCTGTATCTCTTGCAACCTCTGCGAAGACCTTTGTCCTGAAGTCTTCGAAGTCCCCCTGGGCGAGTTCTGCGTCGTCAGGAAGGACGCTGAGAAGCTCCTGAACGGCAACGCGGAGCTCCATGCGAAGATCCAAGACGCCGCAGATTCGTGTCCAGTCGAAGTCATCAAGCTCGACTGACGAAACACTCTTTTCGTTCACGACACGCGCGTTCTCAAGATCTGGAATCACGAGTGCTGGATCGACTATCCACCCGCCACGGAGGATCCAAATGATTCGCAAGATCTACGACGCACCGCATGCCGAAGCCCTGATTCCGCTCCTGCGTTCGATCACGAACGAGATCCAAGAGCGCGAGGAAGCGATCGATCGCCTGACGGCGCGATTGCACGTTTCGAAAGACGGCGACAACGTGACGGACGCTCGCTTGAACCTCGAAGCCAATTTGGCCGATCACAAGCGCGAACGGCGCCTCGCCCTGCGTGAGCTCGAGCGCCTGGGTTGCGCGCTCGATCTCGATCATCCTCTGCGCGTGCTCATCCCGGGCGACGCGAAGGGCCTCGCCAGACGCTTCGCGTGGAGCCCCGAGGACGCGACCATCCAAACAGGGTGATCGCACGATGAGGAGCGCCGTCGGATCCGTTTCTGATCCAACGGCGCACGCTCCGCTTCAGTCGCGGTGCGGCGGCGTCACGGGCCGGCCGGCTTGCTCATCCTTGGGCGGCTCGACCGGCTTCGGTTGTTCCGGGACCGGACGTGTGCGCGCAGGCGGATTGTCAGCGGTTTTCTGCGGTTCTGCGGGTTTCGGCAGCTCGGGGCGCTTGGGCGGATCGACCGGCTTCGCTTCAGGCGCCTTCCCTTCCGGTGTCGGCTGTTGCCCAACGTCGCGGACGCGGCCGACCAACATCTGCTTGAAGTTCGCGAAGTCGGCTGCGCTCAAACTCCCCTCGCTCGACGCGCGCTCGAGCCGCGCCATCGCGCCTTGCAAACTCGCCGCGAGCGCGGCGATGCGCGGATCACCCTCGGCGACGGGTGCGCCTACCTGCGCTTGAACCGTCGCACGAGCGCGCGCCACCAGGAGATCGTTCACGCGCTGAAAATCCGCGCGCGTCGCACCGCGAGCCACGGCTTTGCGTTCGAGCTCGTTCAGCGCGTCGTCGAAGCGCTTTTCGATTCCATCCGTGGAAGCCTCGGTGGGAATCGGCGTCGGATTCGTGGGCGGCGTCACGGCCGGCGCACCGGAACCGGCGATCGCGCGCGCGCGATTCACGTAGTTGTCGCGCAGCGTCTGGAACTCTTGCCGCGAGAACTTGCCTTCGCGCGCATCGGTTTCGAGCTTCTCCATCGCCTTCGCGAATAGCTCGTCGAGCGTCGTCAAGCGCCCCGCGGCTGTCGGATCCGAGCCTGCGATCGCGCGCGCGCGAGCCGTCATCAAGTCGCGCACGCGACCGAAATCTTCGCGCGTTGCATTGCGTTCGGCCGCCTTCGTCGCCAGTTGGTCGAGCGCGACATCGAGCTGCGAGGCCAGATCGCCGGACGTCGCCGGGGCAGGATTCACCGGCGTTTCGGGCACACTCGGCGCTACGCCTGAGCCGGCGATCGCGCGCACACGCGACACGTAGATGTCGCGCATCGTCTGGAACTCTGCACGGGTGAAACGCCCTTCGCGCGCGTCGTTTTCGAGCTTGTCGATCGCCGAGATGAAGCGCTGCTCCAACGTGACGCGGTCCGTAGCGAGGGCCGGGTTCGGCGCAGCGGCTCGCGCACGTGCGATGAAAGCCTCTTTGACGCGCGTGTAGTCGTCCCGCGTCGCACTGCGCGCCTCGGCCTTCGTCGCAAGATCGTCGAGCGCGGAGTCGAGAGCAGACTGCAACTGGGCTTCGGACAACGGGACATTCGCCGACGCCGGCACGGGTGACGGTTTCGCCGCTTCACGACCACGCGCGATGAGCGATTCACGCAGCGCGGTGAAATCGTCGCGGTTGTAATTGCCCTCGCGCGCTTTCGTCTCGAGCGCGTTGATCGATGCTTCGAACTTCGCGGCGAGATCGCTCGGCACCGTCGGATCCTGCGCGTTCAATTGTCGCGCGCGCTCGACCAAGCCGTCCTTGACGCGCTTGAAGTCCTCGCGCGTCGCTTGGCGTAAGGCGGCCTTCTTCTCGAGCTCGTCGATCACAGCGCGCAGCCGGTCGTCGATGCTCGCCGGCACTGCGACCGGGACTTTCGGCGCGCTGTTGGAAACGTCTCGACCCTGCGCAGCGACCTTCGCGCGGCGCGCAGCTTGGATGCGCGCGACTTCTGCTTCCAAATCGTCGGCGGCGCGTTGGCCGCTGTTCAGCAAGAGGCGGCGGTAGTAGACGAAGAACTCTTCGCGCGACCACATGCCGTCCTTGTCGACGTCCATCGTCGCGAAGTCCACTCGCGCAATTTCGAGCTTCTGCCGCGCGAACTCTTCGATCGTGACGCGGCCGTTCCTGTCCGCGTCGGACGCGTCGTAAGTCGAGCGCGCGCGACCGAGGGAATTGACGGGTTCGACACGCTGCGCAAGCGCCGATTGCGCGGCGAACGGGAGCGCGATGAAAGCGAGAGACGAGACGATTTTCATGACTTCACCTACCGATGCCAATGGAACGAGAACTCGCGCGCGTCAACGAAGACCGTGCCAACTTCGGTGCTATCCTGCCCACACCTCGAGCTGCCTGCGAACAGGGTACCTTCGACCCGCGGCGATAGGGCGCTTGAGTCGGCCGTCTCTCGCGGCGGACAGTCTCGCGAGCGGACTGTTCCGGCCTCACCGGTCGGGGTCCTCGACTGCGGAGCGACGGATCGCCAGCGGGCCGGATGCATCCGACGTACGCGTCGCCACCGCGCGACTGCGCCGCCGGACAGGAACCGACGCTCGAAATCTAGCTCCGCCGTCGGACGTTCGCAGAGCCTCACGATCGGATACGATCGCCCTTCGTGCCGTCTTCGAAGTCACTTCTCCTGCTCCTCACGGGTCTCGTTCTAGGGACCGTGTTCGGCCTCGCCGTCGCGAACCGTTTCGGAACCGAGTCCGAGCCCGACGTCGCGCGCTATCGCGAAGTCCGCGACTACGCACGGCGAGCATTCGTGCGCGAAGTGAGCGACGAACAGATGCTCGACTCCGCGCTGCACGGGCTCGCCGACGGACTCGACGATTACTCCGAGTACTTCGATCTCGCGGAATCCGAGGCGTTGCAGCGCGAGACTTCGGGGCGCTACTTCGGTCTCGGCATCGTGCTCAGTCGCAACTACGAGGAAGGGCGCATTCTCTTTCCCCTCTCCGGCGGACCGGCCGCGGAGGCGGGAGTGCGCGTCGGCGATCGCATCGTGCGGATCGCGCAGAAGGACTTCGCGCAGGTCGATCACGCCGAGTTTCGCAAGTTCGTTTCGGGTGACGAAGTGCACGATGTCGAACTCGTGCTCGTCGGACTCGACGGATCGGAGCGCACACTCGTCGTGCGCACCGCAGAAGTCGTCGAGCCGACCGTCAAACACGAGCGCATCGTCGACGACGCGCGCCACATCGGTTACTTGGCCGTCACCAGTTTCAGCCACGAAACACCGAGCGAATTCAGAGCCGCGATCGACCGACTGAAGTCCGACGGCATGCGCGCGCTCGTCGTCGATCTACGCGAGAACCCAGGCGGCGTGCTCGTGTCGGCGGTCGCGATGGCACGGCTATTCGTCGACGAGGGATTGATCGTCTCGACGGAAGGCCGTGGGGAGCCCGTGCGCTACGAAGCCGAGAGCGGGACGGCGACATGCGCCGGTTTCCCCCTCGCGGTGCTCGTCGACGAGGGCACGGCAAGCGCCAGCGAAGTATTCGTCGCAGCAGTCCAAGAACATCGCGCGGCCGTGATCGTCGGCAGCCCCACGTTCGGCAAAGGCATGGTGCAGACGCTGCACCGTTTCGGCGACCCCGGCCCGGTGATGAAGGTCTCGACTTCGTACTACTACACGCCGACGCACACGAACCTCGAGCACAGCGCCGATCCGACGAAATTGCGTGGAATTCAGCCGGATTTGCATGTGCCGATCTCCAAGGAGGAGCGCTCCGCGCTGCGCGTCAAGCTCGCCGCCGTCAGTCCTTCGCGTGAGTACCGCGCTGCGATCGCGGCGTGGGAAAGGGAACTCGGGAAGTTCGTCGTCGAGCCGATTCCGATCGACGCGCAGATGCGGGCGGCGTTCGATCTGTTCGCTGGCAAGCGCCCTGGCCCCGAACGGCGAAACGTGCCATGAGTGCGCTCGATCGACGCGCGTTGGTATTGGGCATCGAATCGTCGTGCGACGAAACGGCTGCAGCCTTGGTTCGCGGCGGTCGCGAAATCCTGTCGTCCTCGATCCACAGTCAGGCCGCGATCCATGCGCAATGGGGCGGCGTGGTACCGGAGGTCGCGGGACGCTCGCACCTGGTGAAGATCATGCCGGTGATCGACGACGCACTGGCGCAGGCGCGCGTGACGCTCGACGACATCGACGCGATCGCGGTGACGACGCGCCCCGGTTTGATCGGTTCGTTGCTCATCGGTGTGTCGGCTGCGAAAGCGCTCGCGTGGGTGCGCGGTCTGCCGCTCGTCGGCGTGCACCACATCGAAGCGCACGTCTACGCAGCGACGATGGAGCACGATTTCGCGCCGTATCCGTGCATCGCGCTCGTCGTGTCCGGCGGACACACGGCGTTGTACCGTGCCGAATCACCGCTCGATTTGCACTTGCTCGCGACGACGCGCGACGACGCAGCCGGCGAAGCATTCGACAAAGTCGCGCACGTGCTGGGCCTCGGCTATCCGGGCGGTCCGCGTGTGTCGAAACTGGCCGAGAGCGGTGATGCGCGGACTTTTTCGTTCCCGCGTTTTCGCGCGAAGGACGGCAGCCTCGGATTCTCGTTCAGCGGCGTGAAAACAGCGGTTTTGTACCACGTGCGTGGCCAAGACGCGCGCGCTGCGACGCCG
>JAWXBU010000272.1:0-22026 GCA_034440255.1 Planctomycetota bacterium
CCGCGTGAGCGACCTCGCCGCAACCGATCTAGCGCTGGTGATGAGCGGCGGCGGAGCACGCGCTGCGTACCAAGTCGGCTGCCTGCGCGCGATCGCGCGACGCTTGCCGCAGTTGCGCATCCCGCTCTTGACAGGCGTTTCAGCCGGCGCGATCAACGCGGGGTTCTTGGCGTCGCGCGGAGGCACGCTCGCCGATCGACTGCCCGAATTGGTCGAGCTGTGGAGCACGCTCGAGCCGGACCGCGTGTTCCGCGTGGGATCGTTCTCGCTCGCGAGCAACGTGCTGCGCACAGGATTGAAGCTCGTTTCGGGCGGTCTGATTTCGGCCCCGCGCACGCAAGCCTTCGTCGACACGAAACCGCTGCGCGAGTTGTTGCGCGAGCGCATCGGCGAAGAATCTGGGCGCTTGCGCGGCATCGCGGCGAACTTGGATCGCGGTGAATTGCGCGCGCTCGCCATCACGACGTCCAGCTATTCGACGGGCCAATCGATCACGTGGGTCGAGGGTCGCGGGTTCGAGCAATGGGAACGCGCGCACAGGAAGAGCGAGCAGTGCGAACTCACGATCGAACACATCATGGCTTCGTCGTCGTTGCCCGTGTTCTTCCCGGCGATCCGACTCGGCGGCAATTGGTACGGCGACGGCGGCATCCGGTTGACGGCCCCCCTGTCGCCTGCTGTGCACATGGGCGCGTCCAAGATCCTCGCCATCTCGACGCGGTACGCACGCACTCGTGCCGAAGCAGACCGTCCCGCGATCGTCGACTATCCGCCGCCTGCACAGATAGTCGGAGCCGTGTTCAACGCCATTTTCCTGGACCTTTTCGATGCCGACGCGCTTACGCTCGATCGCGTCAATCGCATGATCGACCTGCTTCCGCCCGAGCGGCGCGGCTCGATGCGCAAGGTCGATCTGTTCGTCATGCGGCCGTCGGTCGACCTCGGTCGACTCGCGAACGAGTACGAAGCGCGTTTGCCTCACGCGTTTCGCTTCCTGACGCGCGGACTCGGAACGCGCGAGACGAAGTCGAACGACTTGTTGTCGCTCGTGATGTTCCAGAGTGACTACCTGTCACGTCTCCTCGACATCGGTGATCGCGACGCAGAAGCACGAATCGGCGACATCGAACGGTTCTTGTCGAGCTGAGCCGGGGTATTCTGTGCGCCCACATCGGGACACGGAGTACTCATGACGACTATCATCGGGATCGCTTCGATCTGCGCGCTCACCTTCGCGCCGATCGCATCCGGGCAAGAACGAGCTCGCCTACGCAATCTGGATCAACGCGATCTACAGCTCGAGATGACGCGCCTCGCGACAGAACATCCAACGTTGGTGACCGTCATTCCGGTCGGTGAATCACGTGGAAAAAGGCGCATCGAAGCGCTGCGCGTCGCGGGCGGCGAATTGTCGGTGGGTCGACCCGCGCTCCTGATCGTCGCGAACATCGACGGTCCGCTCGTGTGGACGAGTGCGCTCGCGCTGGATCACGTGCGCGAACTCACGTCGCGCTACTCCACCGATGCGCGCGTCAAGGCGCTGCTCGACACGACGACTCTGTACGTCATCCCGCGTGTCGACGCGGATGCTGCGGAAGCGCGTTTCGCGACGCCGCTCTACGAGGAGACGGCGAGCGGTCCCGGCATCGACGACGATCGCGATGGACGCCAGGGCGAGGATCCGCCGTCGGACGTCGATGATGACGGGAAGATCGCGTGGATGCGCGTACCGGATCCGCTGGGCGAATGGATGGTCGATCCGCTCGACGCGCGAGTCTCGATCAAAGCCGACCGCGCGAAGGGTCAGCGCGGCGCGTTCAAGTTGGTGCGCGAAGGTCGCGATGGCGACAAAGACGGGACGGCGTCCGAAGATCGGCCATTCGACACGGTGCTCAATCGCAATTTTCCGCAGGGTTGGATCGAGCATGGAGCGAATTCCGGTCGATTCGCCACGGACGAACCCGGTGCACGAGCGCTGTGCGATTTCGTTCTCCTGCACAAGGACATCACGCTCGTCCTGACCTACGGCGCGCTCGACAACGTCGTCGACAAACCGAAAACAGAAGGCAAAACACCGCGACTTTCGACGAACCCGGCCGAGGGCATCCCCGAAGGCGACGCCCTCGTGCTGGCCGAATTGGGCAAGCGCTTCACAGCCGTCGGCCGCGCGGTGAAGGGCGACGGCAAAGACGCCGGCACGTTTCAAGCGTGGGCACAAGCGCAACGCGGATTGTGGACGGTGAACGTGAATCCGTGGTCGATGCCGCTCGACGAGGCAGCGCCCAAGAAGGACGGCGACAGTACGACGACTCCGAAGAAGGACGGCGAAAGCAATACGCCGGCGAAGAAGGAGGGCGACACGGCACCAACTCTCGAGAAAGAGGGCGACACCGCGGCTCCGAGGAAAAAAGGCGACGACAAGGAAACGCCGTCGGACGACTCGAAGCGGCTGCGTTGGATCGACGCCAAGGACGAATCAGCCCGCTTCATCGCATGGAAGAAGTTCGCGCACCCCGAACTCGGGGAAGTCGAAATCGGCGGATTCGCGCCGTACGCGACAGTCGAACCGCCCGACGCGGACCGCGCTGAAATCGCGTCGAAGAACACGGAGGCTGTCCTCCAACTCGCCGAATCGTTGCCGCGCGCGCGTCTCGTCGACGTGACGGCGACCGACCTGGGCGCAGGGTTGTGGCAGATCGAGGGCGCGCTCGCGAATGACTCGATGCTGCCCTACGCGAGTGCTCTCGCTGTGCGCACAGAAGGTGTCCGCCCTGTGCGCGTCGCGCTCGCACTGCCGAACGGTGCGACGCTTCTCGCTGGAAACAAACAGGAACTCGTGCGCGACCTGCCCGGCAGCGGCGGACGGAAAGAGTTCCGCTGGATCGTGCGCGGTGCGGCGCCGTCCGCATTGACGGTATCGATCGACAGCGACGGCATGGGTGCGGCGAGCGTGATCCCGGAGGTGAAGTGATGTTCTCGATCATTGCATTGGCGTTGTGCGCGGCCCAGCAAACCACTGCACAATCAGGTTTTCCCGGCACACCTATCGGTCATGTGCCCAAGGTCGAGATCGCCTGGAATCGGTTGTACGAATTGCGCGAGCTCTACGCACATTTCGATCGGCTGGCGGCGGCCTATCCCACGTTCGTCGAGGCGTCGGTGATCGGTCACACGACCGAGAATCGCGAGTTGCGTGTCTACACGCTCAACGATCCCGCGACCGGCGTCGACACGGAAAAGCCCGCCATGTGGATCGACGGCAACGTGCACGGCAACGAAGTGCAGGCGGGAGAAGCCGTGCTCTACACGCTGTGGTACTTGCTCGAGAATCGTTCGACGAATGCCGAGATCGAGAAGCTCGTGGCAGGGTCTGCTTTCTATTTCTGCCCGTCGCAAAACCCCGATGGACGTGCACACTGGTTCGAGAAGGCGCACGACTCGTCGAGTTCGCGCACGGGCGTGCAGCCCTGGGACGACGACGGCGACGGACGCTTCGACGAGGATTCTGCGAACGATCTCGACGGCAACGGCATGATCACGCAGATGCGCAAGTTCGTGCCGGGGCAAGGCACGCATCGCCAAGATCCCGATGATCCGCGCATCCTGACGCCGGTTCCGCCGAACGAAGAGGGCCGCAAAGGCGATTGGATCATGCTCGGAGAAGAGGGCTTCGACGACGATGGCGACGGTCGAATCAACGAGGACGAAGTGGGCGGTTATGACATGAATCGCGCGTGGCCATCCATGTGGCAGCCGGGTCACGTGCAATTCGGTGCCGGGCCTTACCCACTTTATTGGCCGGAGACTCGCAGCGTCGCTTCATTCGTGTTGGCGCATCCGAACATCGCTGCGCTGCAGAGCTTCCACAACGCCGGAGGCATGATCTTGCGCGGCCCGGGCGCGGAATCGTACGGCGAGTACGAACGCGAGGACGTGCGCGTCTTCGACGAACTCGGCAAGGCCGGCGAGAAGATGCTCCCCTTCTACCGCTACATGGTCATTTGGAAGGACCTCTACACCGTTTACGGTGGTTTCGCGACATGGGGTTACGAGGGCTTGGGCATCATCTCGTTCACCAACGAATTGTGGAACAGCGAACAACAATGGGGCGACGGCAAGAACAAGCCTGACCCGAAAGAGCGTTGGTTCTTCGACGACAAGCTGCTCTCAGGTGCCGGCTTCGTCGACTGGCACGCGTACGATCACCCGTTCTACGGCAAGGTCGAGATCGGCGGATTCCGCAAGGACTACGGTCGCGTGCCTCCGACGTTCATGATCGAGGAGATGCTGCATCGCAACGCGATGTTCAACATCAGTCACGCCAAAGCCATGCCGCTCGTCTCGATCACCGAATCGACGACGACCGATCTGGGAGACGGTTTGCTCGCAGTCGACGTCGTCTTCCGCAACATGCACGCGATTCCCACGCGCACCGCTCACGCCGCCAAGCAGAAAATCGGCATGCCGGACACGTTCACGATCTCGGGCGCGGACGTCGAAGTCCTGGCCGGCGGATTCCGCACGGATCGTTGGCGTCCGGAACGCATTCAGCTCGCCGAGCGCGAGCCCGCGCGCCTCTTGCGCGACAGTGGGATCGGAAGTCGCGAAGAAGTTCGCGTGCGCTGGTTCGTGCGCGGCAAGGGTGATCGTGCGCTCGTCTCTTGGCAAGGCGAGAAAGCGCGCGACAGGAGTCTGGAGATCAAGTTGCGTTGAGCAGCATCGCTGCAACGATCGACGCAGTTCGCTCCGTCACGCTCCTAGGATGGCTGCGCGCCAGCCCTCGAGCTCCGCTGTGATCGCGAGACCAGTGATCTTCTTCAGTGCCTTCTCCGCTTCGGCACGGACCGCGTCGTCGCCGAACTCGAGACGTTCGAGGAGCGGTGTCAGACCGCCCCCGGAACCGAACAATCCCAAGGCGATGCACGCCTGACGCTGCAGCTCCGCATCGGCTTGGACGATCAACGGCGAGATTGCCTCAGCGGCTTGATGGCGGAACAGACGGTGTCCGGCGAATTCGCGAATGGCGTCGGCGACGCGCGTCACGTCGTTCGACGCGATCTCCTCGAGCAAACGCTGATGGTGTGTCTCGAACCACTCGAGTTCGCGCTCTCGCCACGCATTCCAGGGCTTCGAATCGCGCCCCAACGCAAGACCCGTCAACGTCGTCAGGCATTTCTCGGCAGTCTGAATGGTGAGCGCATTGCGACTGTCGAGCATCGCGATGATCGGGCCCAAGCTGTCCTCGTCACCGAGTTTCGCCAAGGCTTGCGCGGCGCAGCGTCGCACGCCGGGATCGGTGCTCTCGCAATAGGAGCGCAGTCTAGAGATCTCTCCAGTCGATCCACTCGTGTCGCCGCGATCGCCGAACTTCGCGAGTTCGGTCATGATGCACAGGTCGAGATCTCGATCGCGTCCGACCGCGCGCAGGAGTAGCGGAACAGCCGACGGTTTCTGCGGACTTGCGATGGCCCGCGCGAACACGGGAGCGACACGGACCTCGGCACGCGCAAGTGCTTCACCCAGCCGTTTGACGTGCTTCGGATCCTCGTTCGCGATCGCAACGAGGCTCTCTTCGAAGATATTGACGACGTACGGTCGTTGCCATTGAATGCCGTCGAGCGTCGGCGCCAACGATTCGATCGCCAGGATGGCGTTCAGTCCGCCGATCCTGCCCAAGACTCGCGCGGTGAACAACGTGCGATCGACGCTCGGCTGCTCGGCTGCGCGCGAGCGAATCGCGGCGACGACATCGGCGTTCGACAAGCGCTTGAGTGCGTTGACGAGAATGTCCTGTCGACGATCGATCATCCAAGGATGGACAGCGTGTGTGAAGTCGGGCTCGGGTTCGTCGCCGAACAGAATGGCGACGGTCGGGTCGAGTCCGCTCGCACCCAGCGCAGCGATCGACGTGGCGATACGATCGAGGTCTGGATCCGTCTCACCGCGCGGCGGCAAGAGAATCGACCAGAGTGTGCTCGTCACGTCTCCGCGGGCGACAAGTTCGCAACTCATGGGCGGTTGGAAGGCACTCACGCTCGCCGGGCAAGACACGGCGAGCGCGAGGAGTGAGATGATCCGGAAGCTGGGCTGAACTCTTCGATTCACGGCAGCGAAACCTCGCGCCAACTGGCGACGAGGAAATTGGTCTCGCCTCCAGTGACTCTGGGAATTCCGGGCAGGGACAGATCGCCGTCCCAAATCCGCGCGTCGAAATTCACGGTCAGCTTCGAGTGCTGACTCCCGAAGTCGCGATTGATCTTCACTTGATTGCCGGCCGTCATGTTGCCGTGAACCGTGACTCTCGCCGATCCTGTCGCTGACAGGTTCGTGTCGAGGAAATTGTTCTCTGCATACATGAACGCATCCATGTACTCGAGGGTGCCGAAGGTCGGATCACCGAAGTAGATGTTGCCGCTGTCGCTGACGCTCGAGTCCTTCATCGCGATCAAGGCCAGACCGGACTGACCCGCGTTCTGATAGAAGATGTTGTCCGAGATGTAGATGTTGCCGCGTACGACGAAGGTGACCTTGATCGGCGTGTTGGACGAATTCCACAGTGTGAACGAGAACGCCTTGGTGTTGTGGACCCACAAATTGCCGTCGATGTAATAGAGCATCTCGTTGGCGTTCGATCCCGGCTCACCACCTACACCGGCGATCGTGATGTGCGCTCCGGCACTGGGCGTGATGGCATTGCTCGTGCTGATCGGCTCGTAAACGTCTTCGAGAAAGTAATCGTCCTTGACCGTCGATCCCGTATTGGCGGAACGATCGTTAGGGTTCTTGCGGAAGATGTGAGCCGGATTCGATTCGGGCAGTTGCCACGCCTTACCGCCATAGCTCGAGTTGTTCTTGTAGGTCGCCGACGCGAACTGGGCAGCGACGTTGATGTTGTTGTTGACGGGATAATTCATCCCAGCCAAGTCGGGAACCGGCTGATTGACACCGGCCTCTCCGGTGACTCCGCTCAGTGTGCCGGTCGCGCGGACCTCGCCGTTCAGCGCTGCCGAGCCGGTACGCAAGATGTTCCCGCCGCTGTACACGTTGCCGTTGACTGCGTCGCCCTGCGAGCCGTTGCCGCCGAACTTCATCGTGTAGGCGGGATCGCCGCTCGTGTTCCCTGCGAAGAGCGCGCTCGAGTAGATGTCCTCGCCTTGCTGGACGAGGACGGCCTCCAGACCTCGGACTTCGCGCTGACTCGTCCCCCACACCGTGAGTGTGAAAGTATCGTCGCCGTTGTCGATGCTCGTCCCCCAATAGCTGCCGTTCGAGAAGGCGATTGGATTCGCAGCATCACCTAAGTCGACAGGCGTGCCGCTGCGCACGGCGTCGATGGCGCTGTTCAAGCCCGCCTCGGCGACGTAGAGAGCCTGCATGTTCTCAGTCGTCGATCTGTGTTCTTTTTGTGTGCTGCTGCTGACGGACATGAGCGCCGCAGCCATTCCCGCACAGACCATGGTTGCGATGAGAGCGATCAATAGCGCTCCGCCGTGTTTCCTGCGATCACGTGTGATGATGAGTTTCATTGACATTCCTCCAAGTCGGTTCGCAACTCAGTTGCGCATGTGCACCGAAGTCTCCATGGTGCAATTCACGAGATTGTTCTTCGGGTCGCGCGCCTGCAGCGTCAGTCGCAAGCGCAACGTGTTCGTGCCGTCGGCGACGATCGAGAAACCTGTCTCGTCGATCACGCCGTTCGCGTTGTCGTCGGCCATGTTCGCAGTTTCGCCGGCGAGTAGTTCGGCGACGTTCGTCAGGATGACGCTGCGCACTTCGTCGGCTTGGCCGAGGTTCCTGACCAACACGATCTGATGCTCGTCGACGAGACCGTCCGTGTCGTTGTCGACGCCGTCGTCCGCATCGGCAGGATCGCTCTCGAAGCGGATGGCCGTCATCGTGCTCCACTGCTGAACTCCGGCACCGTACCCGACGCACGTTCGGAACTGGACCGACGAAACACCGAGCGGATTGTTGGGGTTCGGCGTCAGCGTGGTCGCGACGCACGGCGTCAATTCGGATGCGAGGCGCTCGAGCACGCGGCGCGTCTTGCCTTCCAAGGTGGCTTCTTGGATGCCTTGGCGGTACGCGTCGCGCCCGGCGATGCTCACCATTCCGATCGCTCCGAGGATGAGCGACAGAACGGTGAAGGCGATCACGAGCTCGACGAGCGTGAATCCGCGACGATGACTGTGCGTGGGACGTTTCATGTTCATCGTGCGGTCAGCAGGGTTTCGACGACGATCGATCGCGGCCCGGTTGCGCCGCGCCACTGCACGCGCACGCGCACCGGCAAGACGCGATAGTCACCGGCGTGATCGACGGCGTCGGGCGGGAGTCCGTCTCCATTCAAATCGCGCGGCATCCCGAGCGCAGGGTCGTTCACGTCTTCGCGCAACTGCTGCGTCGCACCGATCGTGACGGTCGGAAAAATGATCTCGCCCGGGCGACCGTCGACGTCCGTCGCCAGCGGGTCGAGCCCGAACGCGTCGAAGTTCGCGCCAGGCGCGGTTCCGGGGCCGGTCGGATCATCGGCGGCGTTCGCATTGAACGATGCAAAGGTCGATGCGAAGTCGACACTCTGCAGGCGCTCGACGGCGCGTCGAGCGTAGGTCTGCGCGAGGGCGGTCTCGTTGTTGACGCGATTGAGCGCCATCGACGCGATGATCGAGCTCATGAGCCCCCCGGCAGCGATCGTGAGCACGGCCGAAGCCATCGCCACTTCCGCGAGCGTGAAGCCGCCGCGCTTCGAAATGCGCGTGTGCAGCGTGTGCTGTTCCGCGAGTTCGTCGTTGTCTGCCTTGTTTTCCATGGCTCTGCGCGTGGTTCTGGATCGAGCGAGTTCTCTCGTGTGATCGCAGCTCGAGGCGATCGCGACGAAGAGCGTGATTCGAGCCAGGTGTCCCCACACCCACTCGTCACGCTTCCGTTCATCGGAGCCGGAGAGGTCCGAACTCGAATGCAATTTCCTTAGATCTTCTGCCTGTAAGGGCCTCGAAATGCCCTTCGAGGTCGGAAGACTTTTCCGAGCGCTACTGCGCGCGCATTTCGATCGGGAAGAGAGGGACCAACGCACCCACTGCGCGGTCGCGGGGGTAGCGCACACTCTCCAGGAACAAGCCGGATGCGGGAGCCGTTGATTCGCGCACGATCTTCTCGAAGGCAGTGTGATCGGCGCCGAGTTCTGCATCGATCGTGGCGCGGAACTGCGACACATCCAGCTCGTGTCTGCCGACGAGAACGATCGCGCCGGTCAAGCGCCGCACCATGCGCCACAAGAAGTGCGACGCTTCGAAACGCAGCAGGATCATCGAGTCACTCTTCGCGAGCTCGACCTGGTCCATGCGCACGCTCGTGCTCGTCTGATCCTTGGCGCGATCGCAAAACAGCGCGAAATCGTGTTCACCGACGCACATCGCGCACGCTGCACGCATGAGATCGGTGTCCAGTGCGTCCTCGATCCACCACACATGTCGCTTGGCGAACGCGGTGCGCCGCTCGGCGATCTGGTAGACGTACGAACGCGAGATCGCGTGATGTCGAGCGTGAAAGCGCGCGTCCGCCACGTCCACGGAGAGCACGTTGACGTCCGCCGGCAGGTTCGCGTTGACGTCGCGCATCAAGCGGCTTGGATCGATCGCTGTTTCGAGTCGAACGTGCGCGACTTGAGCGACCGCGTGCACGCCGGCATCGGTGCGGCCAGCGCCACCGATCTCGACGACGCGTGCTTCGGCATTCTGCAGCGCGCGCCTCAACTCGCCGGCAACGGTCAGCGCGTTCTTCTGCTCCTGCCAACCGCTGTAGCGCGTTCCGGCGTACTCGATCACGAATTTGTAGGTGTGCATCGTGCGCTCAGAACACGCAGGACCAGGCGAAAAACACCGTGAAATCCGGCCCTGATTCGGACACCAGGTCTTCCGTCAGTCCGAACGAGAAGCGTCGCTCCGTCTGCGGATCGTCGAACACGAAACCCACGTCGAAATCGAGCACGCGACCGTTCACTTCTTCGATCGTGATGTCTCGAGTCGCCGCTGTGCTCGCGCGCAGTCCGGTGACGATCGAGACCCACTCGTTCCAACGGCACTCCAATCCGGCGTGGTAGTAGCGCTGTTCGTCGATCTCGACGTCGCTGCGCGCGAACGCGTCCGGCGTCGCGGCGTCGACGAAGTACGCACCGAGTCCAAGGGTGAATCGATCGATCGACTTCTCGACCAGCGCGCCGCCGCCCCAGTCGATTCCGCCGTTGCCGAATCCCCGCGATTGAGATCCGCTCGGCAATTCGAGGCCGCCGCGCAAGTCGATCGACACGCCGGCGTTCTCTTCGTCGATCAGGCGCTGCGTCACGACGATCGGAACATCGCCCAGCTCGACACGATCAGGATCCATGTCGAACACGCGGCGGCCGTCTTTTTCGGCGTACATCGCGAACCCGCCCTTGTCGCGCTTGCCGCGACCGCCATTCGGAAAGCCGAGCGCGTCGTGCCAGATCTCGATGAAGGAGTCGAGGAAACCGCTCGACGCGTACGCGATCGGAACTTCGAACTCGACATCGGTCGTCGGCGACACACCTGTCGTGAACGAAAGGCCCGTGCGCGACAACTCGCCGTCGAAGAGCACGGTCGAACTGCCGTCGGTGCCGTCTTCGAACATGCTGCTGTACGCAGTCGCGAACTCGAATCGCAAGCGCCCGACCGGCGTCGTCGCTGCCTTGCGCGGGCGGAACTGCATGAGGTTCGCCGCGATCGGTCCGTTCGTCTTGAGGGCCAACGGACCGCGAACGACGCGTGCCGGATCGGCCGTCGGGACGAACACCGCGCAACCGGCATGGACGAAGCACGTCGTGGCGAGGATCAGGGCGGAAACGACGCGCATGGGCGGGGAGAGTAGACACGCTCCCGGGCCGCGTTGGAACCGGAGCGCCGCCTACTTTTCGGCGCTCGACCGCCTCATGTCCGCCGAATCAAGTGGCTCCGCAGCAGGCTCGAAACGCGTAACCCTCCCGAAAAAGCCCAGGATCCCCTGGCGCTTCAACTACCCTAGTAGTAGTTCTGGTGCATGCGTAGCGAAGAAGCCGCGTGGCTCTCGATCAAGCAACCGGTTCGGAGAACAGTCATGGGCGGCCCCCACCACTTGGGTGATCTTCAGTACGCGATCATGCGCGTGCTCTGGGACGAAGGCGAAGCGACGGTCTCGCGCGTGCAAGAGCGACTCTCGAGCGGCGAGGAACGCGATCGCGCGCTCACGACGGTCGCGACGATGCTCACGAAGATGGAGAAGAAGGGCGTCGTCGCACACAAGAACGTCGGACGTCAATTCGTCTACCGCGCCCTGATCGAAGAGAAATCGATCCATCGCTCGATGGTGCACGAGCTGACGCAGCGCCTGTTCCGCGGCGACTTCAGTGCGCTCGTCAGCCATCTCTTGACGGAACAGGAAATCGACAAGGAGGAAGTCGAACGCCTCAAGTCGCTCATCGCCGAGAAGGGCGTGAAGGAGAAGCGTCGTGGGCGCTGACACTCTGTTCGACGCGCAGTCCTTGTCCGCGCAAGTGCTCGCGTGGCTCGTCACCTACGCTCTGCACAGCACCGTTCTCATCGGTGGAGCGTGGCTCGCCGCTGTTTCTTTGGCGCGCCTCGCGTACCGAGCACCACGCCTGCGTGACCTGCTGCCCTCGATTCGCGACCGCTTGTGGAAAGTGGCTGTCGTCGGCGGATTGGTTACGGCCACGCTGCAGTCGAATTTCGAAGTCGGCCCGTGGCAGATACGTTTGGGGCCTGAAATCAGCCCGATTTCGTCGGTTGCGGCGCCTGTGACCGTCGCGGACCCGGGTGTGGCGCTGCTGCATCCCGCGAGTTCGCGCATGGCCGGTCTGCGCGCGGAAGATGCGTCGACGGTGTCGCAGCTCGCAGTGGCCCATGCACCGGGTGTGACACCTGTGGATGAGGCACCGAGCACATCGTGGATCGGCGTCGTGCTGTTCTTGTGGGCCATCGGCGTCGCCTTCGGATGCGCGCGTTGGGTCTGTCAGTGGAATAGTCTGCTGCGCACTCTCGACGACCGCACGCCGCTTCGATCGGGTCTGCTCTTCGATCGACTGGAGCGACTGCGTGCGATGGCTGGAGCGCGCGTTCGTGTGACGCTGTCCACTGCGCCCAGCATCGCGGCACCGATGACACTCGGCTTGCGTCGTGCGGAGATCTGCGTTCCGCCGCGTGTCGAGAGCGAACTGCGCCGTGAAGAGATCGACGCGCTCCTCGCGCACGAACTCGCTCACGTTCAGCGTCGCGACCCAGCTTGGCTCGTCGTCTGTCGTGCGATCGAAGTCGTTTTCTTCTTCCAACCGTTGAATCGGTTGTGCGCAAGCTGGCTCGCGGACGAAGCCGAGTACCTGGCCGACGATTGGGCCGTGACGCACACCGGCGAACGCGTCGGCATGGCTTCGTGCTTGACCGAAATCGCCGGTTGGCTGGTGAGCGCGGACGAGCCCCGTCTCGTCGCCGGGATGGCGGCGCGCGGCACGCGACTCACGTTGCGCGTCGGACGGCTGCTCGACGAAGAGCACGAACCGGCGACGAGTGCGCGCGGCACTTGGATGACGAGCGCGCTCGCACCGATCGGATTGTCCGCCGCACTGCTCGTCCCCGGTGTGACGACCGCCGATGAAGCCGCACACGCGAGCGAGTTCTTGGCGGACAGGACGAGTCAACTCGAGCGAGCACTCGCGACACTGGACGACGCTGCGCCCAGTGCGAATGCGCTGCTCCTTTCGATCGAGCCGCGCGCCGGACCCACGACCGATGACTTGGACAGCGTGCTGTCGGCATTGGACGACGAGATCGAATCCTTGCGCGACGAACTGTCGACGCGTCTCGGCGGTGAAGAACTCGCAGGCGCATTGGACGCACTCGAAGAGCGCGTCGCCGACCTGCGCGCTCGCGCATCCTCCGTGCAAGACGAACTCCTCGAGATGACGGCTCTGAAATGGAACGCGAGTTCCGACGCAGCTGCTCTCGCGAACGAACTCACGAACGAATCCACACACAGGGACATCCCATGAACCGCGCTTTCCTCGTCTCGATCGTCGGCCTCAGCGCATTGTCCGCGGCCGGTTTCGCCGGCTCACAAGGCACGAACGCAGCGTTGGTGACGTTCACGTCCACGTCGCGGCAAGAGCCCGTCGTGCTCGTCACACGACCCGACGGAGAGTGCGTCGTCGCGCGCTGCGTCAGCGTTGCTGCATCTGATCCCATCTCACCGGGCCAACGCGGACCGAGCACCTTCACATTCACCACGCAAGCGGGTGGTGGTCCGGGCTCGAACAGTCTGGTTGCGCGAGGCACGGGCGCTGCGACGGGAGTCGGCGTGAACGCGTTGGCGCCGCTCTCAGGAGCTGTTTCGTCGTCGAACGGCAGCGGCGAAGGGAGCCGATTCAGCTCTTTTTCGAGCACCGCAGCGTCGCCGTCGATCGCACAGGGAGGCGCAGCTTTCGCTCGGAAACCGGACACCCAGCCGTCTTCGTGCTCGGCGCCGTGCGAAGAGCCCGCGAGCGTGACCGTGACGTCGGAGCCCAACAGTTTGTTCGCGCGCATCTACTCGACGCAGGGCCAGGCACCGATCGCGATCGAGTATTCGGATGCCGTTCGGGGCATGGTCTCCGCAAAGAGTGTCGACGCCGATTTCGAGTCGGTCGGTGAAGAGGTCGAGCGCGTGCTCGAGGTCGCACGCGAACATCTCTCTGTGAATCAGGACGGGGCTCGCGAAGCGTGGCAACGTGCGGCGGAAGAAGCGCGCGAGGCACAAGAACGCGCTCGCGAGGCGTACGCCGATGCGATGGAGAACTACCGCGAAGCGATGCGAGCAGACGAGGAGCGTATGCGCAACGCCGCAGAGCGCGCGACCATCGAGCGTCGCGCACAAGCGGATCGCAAGTCGTGGTCACAGCGCTCGAATGCGCGCGGCAGTGAGGCAGGAGATCGCGATGCTGGGTTGGCTTCGCGGATCGACAAACTCGAAGCGGCTGCGCGCGCGCGGGGTGTCGACGTGGCCGACGACGAGCGCTCCCTCGAAGAACGCGTCGCTCAACTCGAGAAACTCATGACCGAAGAGAAGGGACTGCGATCGAACGGTCTTTTCCCGCGCATGCCTTCGGCCGCGGCGCCGACGGCTCCGCGCGCTTTCCGCTTGCGTCGATCGAATGCGCTCGCGCCGATGCCTCCGGTCGCGCCCGTTCCGCCCGTCGAGGCCGAGCAGCCGGCGCAGGACGCGAGTCCTTTCTGGTTGGGCGCAGCACCGATGGCGCCGACTCCTCCCTCAGCTTCGACGCCGCGTTCGACGCAGGCCAACGAGCGCGAGCGTATGTCGAAAGCGATGGACGACCTGAAGCGCGACGCAGCTCGATTGCGCGAAGAGCTGACGCGCATGCGCGCGCAAATCGAACTCCTGCCACGGGAACCCGATACGCGCTGAGCTCACGCGTCAGCGGACGCGGCCCGAGTAGCTTTGGTGATACGTTGTCACTCGAAGCGCACTTTGAACTGCACGTGACCCGCCGGCCCGACCGCTTCGACATGCAACGTCGAGACCGTCGCCGCCGGCGGTCCGCGTTTCAACCACTCGGTCAAGGCCAGGACGGCGCCCTCCTCGCCCTCGATCCAAACTTCAACCGTGCCGTCCGTAAGGTTTCGGACCCAACCGACGACGCCGAGCTCGCGTGCCGTCACCTTCGTGTGGTGCCGAAACGCAACGCCTTGCACGCGTCCGTGAACGACGACTCGGTGGGCGACGGCGACCATGCCCTGAGAATACACGGCCGATTCGTGGCGTGAGTCGTGACCGCGGGCGAGCCATCGAATGCGAGTCGACTTCGATCGGCGCGCGCAGTCGATCGTTTACGATGTCGGGCGCATGTTCACCGCATTTTGCGCGCTCGCCGCGTTCGCTGAAATCACGACAGGTACTTGGTCGGCGCGTTTGGACACGGCCGCCGGGCCACTGAATTTCCAACTCGACATCGAGCGCGGTGCATCAGGGCCCACCGCCGTCGTCGTCAACGGAGTGGAGCGCATCGACGTTCCGCTCACGATCGACGACGCGAACGTCGTGTTCGAGTTCCCCCATTATGCGGCGAAGTTGACGGCGCGATTCGACGCGACGGGCAAAACGCTGGTCGGCGAATGGTCGAAGCGCGCGGGCCCAGACACGCAACGCACGCTGCCTTTTCACGCAGTGTGGACGCCGAAGTACTCGCGCGAGGCCGTCGTCACTGCGCCGGATCGCTTGCCGGACGTGAGCGGTCGTTGGCGCGTGACGTTCGCGAAAGACCCTGATCCGGCCGTCGCGATCTTCACCGGTGGACCGGCAACGAGGGGCGCTGTCGACGGTACGTTCCTCACTTCGACCGGCGATTATCGCTATCTGGCGGGGACGTACGACGAGAACTTGCGCATCGGTTGCTTCGACGGCGCGCACGCGTTCCTCTTCGTGGCCGATCTGAAAGCCGACGGATCGCTCGCGGGCACGTTCACTTCGGGATCGACATGGACCGACACGTGGACGGCCGTGCGCGACGACGCGGCGCAGTTGCCGAACGAGTTCGAGCGTGTGCAGTGGGACGCTTCGTACACGCCGGGCTCGCTCGCGTTCGAGGACGTCGACGGCCAGCACGTTTCGCTGGGCGACGCTCGGTTCGAGGATCGACCGCTCGTCCTGCAGATCACCGGTTCCTGGTGCCCGAACTGTCACGACGAGACAGAACTCTTGGCCGAACTGGATCGGACGTACCGCGCGAAAGGCCTCGCGATCGCAGCGTTGTGCTTCGAACTGACCGGCGAGCGACGCACCGATGCCGAGGCCGCGAAACGCATGCTCGCGCGACACCGCGCTGATTATCCAGCGTTGCTCGTCGGACGATCCGACAAGAATCTGGCACGTGAAGCCTTGCCGGCGCTGAGCCGTGTGTTCGCTTTTCCGACGACCGTGTTCCTTCATCGCGACGGACGCGTGCGCGCCGTGCACACGGGATTTTCGGGACCCGCAACAGGCGCAGCCCACGTGAAACTGCGCGCAGAGTTCCTGCGCTTGATCGAAGAGCTGCTCGCCGAAAAGTCCGAGCCCAAGACGGAGATGCGCGATCACGTCTTGCGCGAAATGTGGCGCAACGAGGTCGAGCGCACGTTCACGACGTTCACGCGCGGCGAAAAGGATGCGCTCTCGTTCCAGACTTTGGAGATGACGCGCTTCGACGGACCGACGCGCATGGATCCCGTCGCCGAAGGCGCGATGACGTTCACGAACACGACCTTGCGCCTGGGTGAGCGCGCGTGGATCTACGACGAACTGGCTCACGTGATGCTCGACGCGAACAACTGCGGCAGCCGCATGACGCCGGCTGCGCGCTCACCGTTTCCTGTCGTCGCGGGCGTCGGATACGCGGAATTCGCGCTCATTCTCGCGGGTTTGTCGTCCGGCGATCCGATCCGGCGGCGCGAGTCCGCGTACTACGCTGCCTTGCAGATCGTCACCGACCGCATGACGCCGCCCGAGTACGGCGGTGGACAGATTCCAGCGGGAACCGAGACGAATCTGACGCCGCTCCTGAATGATGCCGATCCGCGCGTGCGAGCGACTGCGTCGTGGGCGGCGGGTGTCACCGGTCTGTCGGCGGGCGTGGAAGCACTGACGAAGAATCTCGAGCACGGCCATGCTGCGGTGCGTCGTGAGTCGGCTCGCGCACTGGGCATGCTCGATGCGAAGGCCGCAGCGAAGAAGCTCGCGCTGCTCGCCGAGCACGACATCGATCCGCTCGTGCGAGCTGCAGCTCAGCGCTGACCTGCGCTACGGTGCGCGGTAATGTTCTCGCCCGTTCGCGGACGACGGCAAGTGGCTTGCCGTCGTCCGCGAACGGGCGAGAACATTACCGTGCACCGTAGCGACCTCAGCTCTGCCGCAGACCCGGCTTCCACAATACGTCGAGCGTTCCGTGGCCGTTCAACACACGGCCGAGCACGAACAACAAGTCCGACAAGCGGTTCAGATAGCGCAGCACTTCGGCGTTGACGCGATCCTTCTCGCCCTCGATCGCCATCAACTCGGACACGCAGCGTTCAGCGCGTCGGCACACGTTGCGCGCCAAGTGCAACCACGCCGATTGCGGCGTTCCGCCCGACAGAATGAACGACTTGAGCGGCTCGAGCGACGCATTCTCGCGATCGATGATCTCCTCGAGCGCGGCTGTGTACTTCGGCGTGATGCGCAGCCGCTGACCCGCTTCGCCCGGCACGCACAAATCCGCGCCGACGTCGAACAGGTCGTTCTGGATCGCGACCAAGTAGCCGCGGTAAGGATCCGCCAATCCCGCTGACACGACGAGACCGAGCACCGCGTCGAGCTCGTCGATCGTGCCGTACGCGATCACGCGCGGATCGTGTTTGGCGACGCGCGTGCCGTCGCCGAGGCTCGTCAATCCCTCGTCGCCGCCCTTGGTGTAAATGCGATCCAGTCGAACCATCGTCCTAGCCTTTCGGAAATCTCTGCGCGGCGCTCTTGCCTCGCGCAGCGCGAGCATGAGCACCGCGAGACGCGCTCGCAAGCACCAACGAGTGAGGCGCCCCTCTCCGTTGGAGAAGAGCGCCTCATTGGCTTTCGATCTGCGTCGATTCAGAGCCCGCGGATCAAGACCGCGAGATCGACGATCGGTTCACCGCCGCCGATCGCGCCGATCGAGGTCACTGCGCCCGTGGTCAAGTTGACCGAGTACAGATTCGACGTCGTGCCGGAACCCGGATCGAGCGCAGCGAACGCTGCACCGCGCGGCGTGACGTCGAGACCAACGAAGTCGCCGGTGTCGACGCCGAGCGCGCCGATCGTGAATAACTGTCCGCCGTTCGGCGAAGGCGTTCCGTCGAGCCCGCCTTGCGTGACGAGCACGTCGCGCGTCGAGTCGATGCCGTAGAGCGTCGTCGATGTCGTGCCGCCGAAGTTCGACGTGTACGCGACGCCGAGGATGCGCGGATCGAGACCGAAACCGGAGTCAGCGGCTGCATAGGCGAGCAGCGTGTCCACGCCGCCCAGGGCACCCCTGTTCGGCACGAGGCGCAGATTCTGCTCGTTCGCATTCACGACGCGGTAGCGATCGGGAATCGGGTTGAAGTCGACCCCGAGCAGATTCGACGTCAGTGTCGGCGCGAACGACGCGATCAGGACCGGGACCGCGAATCCTGTGTTCGCGTCGATGCGTTGTAGACGGTTCTGGCTCGTCACCGCGAGCAGCTCGCCCGTCGACGGACGGAAGTCGAATCCGAGCACGTTTTCGCCTGAATCCAGGCCCTGAATCGTGACGTTCGAAAGAATCGTGGCCGGGCGACCAGGTGCGAAGGTCACCAACTTGTTCGTCGGCGTCACGGCGAGAACGCGGGGTGCGAGCGGCACCTCGTACGCCATCGCGACGATCACCGAAGAGCCTCCGATCGTGCCGAAGCTCGTCGTCGCTCCCGTCGCGAGATTCACCGTCGCGAAGCTCGAGCTCGTCGCCGCCGGGGCCGTGAACGTGGCGAATGCGCCGCCGTACGGCGAGATGTCGAAGTTCGTGTCGAGCGACGTGTCGGTGCCGAGCGCGCCGATCGTGGTGAGCGCGCCACCGTTCGGACTCGGAGTCCCGTCGACGCCGCCTTGACGCACGAGGATGTCGAGAGCCGAATCGATTCCGTACAGCGTCGTCTTCGTCGTGCCTGCGAAATCGTCCGTGTAGGCCGAGGCGAAGATCGTGCGCGGCTGACCCGCGTTGACGTCACCGACGGCGAAGTCGACAGACGTGTCCGTGCCGGCGAGCGCACCCGTGTCCGGATGCAGGCGCGCGCTCACGTCGGATTCGCTGACGACGCGGATGCGATCGGGCACCGGATTGAAGTCGAATCCGAAGGCAGCGCCGCTCAACGCGGGTGCGAATCCAGCGCCGACGACGGTCGCGACCGCGGTCGTCGTGTCGATCGTGTACACACGGATCGCACTGCCGAGCGCGAGGAGGTCACCCGTGGAAGGCCTGAAATCCAGGCCGAAAAGCGTCTCGCCGGACTGTAGGCCGGTCACGGGCGAATCGGAGAGCAGCGTGCTCGGCGTGCCTGGCCGGAAGGACACCAAGCGATTGTCCGCCGTGGCAGCGAACACGCGCGGGTTCGAGGGCGGAACGATCGCGAGGTCGCGCATGACGACGTCGCCGGCGCTGCGATCGATGCGCGTCGCCGCGCCCGTCGTGAGGTTGAGCGAGTACAGCTCGGAGATGTTCGACGCGGTCATGATGACGGCGTACGCACCGCCGTTCGGCGAGATGTCGAGGCCGCATTGATCGATCGTGTTCACGCCGAGCGCGCCGATCGTGGTGAGCTCGCCACCATTCGGGCTGGGAACGCCATCGACTCCGCCGATGCGCACGAGCACGTCGAGCGTCGAGTCGATGCCGTAGAGAGTCGTCTTGTTCGTGCCCGCGTAATTCTCGGTGTACGCGACGGCGACGACGTGCGGTGTGGCGCCGAAGTTCGGATCACCGGCCTTGTACGCGAGCAGCGTGTCGGTGCCCGCGAGCGCTCCGTTGTTCGGGTTCAGACGCAAGCTCTGTCCGCTCGAGTCGCCAACGACTCGGATGCGATCGGGAACCGGGTTGAAGTCGAAACCGAACTCGATGCCGACGAGCGGACCCGTGAACGGACCGCCGACGAGCGTCGATGCACCGCTGACCGGATCGAGTGTGTAGACCTTCCGTGCCGTCGTGAGGCCGTACAGATCGCCCGTCGCAGAACGGTAATCGATGCCGATCAAATCCTCGCCGACCGCTAGGCCGGTGATGCGGATCGAATTCATCGGGCGGCCTGCGGCGCCGGCGTTGAACTGCACGAGTGCGTTCGCGCGCGCCGTGAGTCCGATCAAATTCGAGGGCGGATTGGCAGCGGATGCGTGGGTCGTAGATGAGGAAAGAGCGAGGGCGAATGCGGTGCCCGCACTCACGGTGAGGTGAGTCTTCATCGAGTGTGTCTCCGTGGGGTTGCCCGCACTACGGAGACGCACGCGAAGCCGGATTCGCAGAATCTCGCGCCTTTTTCAGGCCTCGGGAGCTTCGCTGCCGTCGCGCTCGCGCGCCTTTTCTTGCGCCGCCTTGCGTCGGCCGCCCTTCTCATGGAGCGCGAGGCCGAGGTCCTTCGGCGTGATCCGCGTGCCGAGTGCGCGCGCCATCAAGTGCCAAGCGCGCGCGTCGCGATCCTCGAGCAGCGCCCGCGAGAAGACACGTTCGATCGACTCGAGGATGTCCTCGCGCGCCGCCGGAGTCAGCGCGACTTTGTCGCCGAAGGCATCCTTCAACGCAGTCTTCAAGTACTCGCGACCTTCGCCCGAGAGCGCTTTCGGCGGGCGCTCACGCTTCTTCACGCGCGGCGAGGTGAAGAGATCGGAGAGCACGATGCCGACCGACATCGCGAGGTTGAGCGACGAGTGTTCCGGCGACGTCGCGATGTGTACGAGCGATTGACACTGATCGGTGTCGACGGCTTCGAGCCCGGTGACTTCGTTGCCGAAGACGAGCGCGAGCTTCTGATCGCCGTCGTTGGCAACGGTCGAGATCGCATCGCGCACGTCGCGCCAATCGTCGCGTCGACGCTGACCGCGTGTTCTGGCCGTGAAACCGACGCTGCCGGTGCAGTCAGCGAGTGCTTCCTGCAGCGTGTCGACGATCACGCAGCGTTTCACGGCATCCGGCACGCCGTGCGACATCTGTTCGAACTCCGGATGCACGAGCAGCGACGGGCGCTCGGGCGCGACGAGGCGCAGTTCGATCGGGCCGAAATTGGCGCACACGCGCACGATCGTGCCGACGTTGCGCGGACCGGACGGACGGACGAGGACGACGCGCTTCACGAGCTATCGCGCGATTTCCGCGCGCACGGCTTCGAGTTGAGCGGGATCGGGATTGCCGCCCGAGACGACAGCGGCGACGCGCAGTCGGTGTTTCGCGTCACGGCCGACGAAGAGTGCGTCGGGCAAGCGACGCGACATCGCGACGGCGAATGCGGCGGCTCCGGCGGGCTCGACCGTCTCGCCCTGGCGCACGAGTTCACGTTGCGCGGCGAAGATTTCGGCGTCGTCGAGCAGGACGATTCCGTCGAGCGTCGTGCGACAGACGTCGACGTTGATCTGACCCGAATAGGTCGGCGTGAGGCCTTGCACCTGGCTAGTGATCTGCTGCAAATGCACGGGTTTGCCTGCCTCGACACCGCGCGAGAGCGATGGAGCACCAGCCGGTTCGGCGCCGAAGATATTCACTCGCGCGCCGAGCGTCTGTCGCAACGCGAGCGACGAACCCGAGATCAAACCGCCGCCGCCGACGCACACGATCACGACTTCGACAGCGGGCCAATCCTCGGCGATCTCGAGCCCGACGGTGCCCGCACCTTGGAGCGTGCGCTCGGCATCGTACGGGTGCACGAGCACGCGACCGGCGGCGACGCGCTCGGCGCAGATCGAATCGGCGAGTTCACGCGTGTCGGCCAAGACGACTTCGGCGCCGTGCGCACGACACGCCGCAATTTTGTTCGGGTACGCGTTCTTCGGCATCACGATCGTCGCCGGAACTCCCGCTCGTTCCGCCGCCCACGCGACGGCCTTGCCGTGATTACCCGAGCTCGCGCACACGACGCCGGAGCGTTTCTGTCCCGCATCGAGTTGGGAAATCTGGTTCCACGCGCCCCGCGCTTTGAACGATCCCGTGATCTGCCGGTTCTCGAGCTTCGCGCGCAGTTCGACACGCGGATCGCCGCAATCGAATTCAGCGAGAGGCGTGCGCGTGACGACGCCGCGCACGCGCTCCAGAGCATCCGCGATGCGAATCGAATCGAAGCGCTTCCAAGGGCTCGAGTTCATGGTGCGGGCCAGAGTCTACTCGGGTTTGCGCCGCATCGAGAGTGTACCGAGCCAGAGCAATTTTTCCCCGATGGCGGTCGATCGTGTGTGTACCGAGCCAGAGCAATTCTTCCCCGATGGCGTTTGATC
>JAWXBU010000273.1:0-7494 GCA_034440255.1 Planctomycetota bacterium
CGCTCGAAGGCGCGATCGCCGCGCTGATCCTCGGGCCGTTGCTCTTGATCCTCCAGCGCCTCCTAGCACTCGAAACACCACCGCTCGCCGCGGCGAGCGCACCCGCGTTCACCGACGCGCTGCATCACGCCTCTGGAGCCGCGTTCGAGGAAATTGTTTTCCGCGTCGGATTGCAGAGCGCGTTCTTCCTCTTGCTCCAAGAGATGTTTTTGTTCTTCACCGACCAACGCCTCGTCTCGCGCGTCGCCGCCGACGTCACGTCGATCCTCCTCGGTGCACTCGTCTTCGCCGCCGCACACCTCGCGCCCGTCGTAGGGATCTTCGGCGCTGGCGGCGAACCGTTCAGCGCGAGTGTCTTCGCATGGCGCGTGATCGCCGGCATCGCGCTGGGAATTCTCTTCCGCGTGCGCGGCCCCGGCGTCGCCGCGTGGACGCACGCACTCTTCAACACGGCGCTGTTCGTCGGCGCCGGACCGGACGTGTTCCTGTGACTCGTTTCTTCGTCGGAATCACCGGAGCTTCCGGACACGCGTACGCCGACCGTCTGGTGAGAGCGCTCGTCGAATCCGGTCAGGACGTGGATGTCGCGATCACCGACGCGGGTGTGAAGGTGATGCGCCACGAACTCGGAATCGATGCCGGTGTCGGCGGATCTCGCCTCGCGGCTGATCCGTCGCTGTGGCTCGGCAAAGAAGCGGCGAAACGCGTGCGCGTCTTCCGCACGGATGCCGTCGAAGCCCCGCCGTCGTCGGGCACGTCGCTCACAGGCGGCGTGATCCTGTGCCCGTGTTCGATGGGCACGATGGCACGCGTGTCGATCGGCTTCAGCTCGAACTTGGTCGAGCGCGCAGCGGACGTCGCGCTGAAAGAGGGGAAACGCTTGCTACTCGTGCCGCGCGAAACGCCGCTTTCGATCGTGCACATCGAGAACATGCTGCGACTCGCAAGGCTCGGTGCGATCGTCTTGCCGGCGATGCCTGGTTTCTATCACCATCCGCAGTCGCTGGACGACCTCGTCAATCACGTCGTCGGCAAAGTGCTCGATCGACTCGGAGTCGAGAACTCGGTGGGAGCGCGGTGGAAGGGCCTCAAGGCTCCGGACGAAGATCGCGGCATCGAACCCGGGAACACGGGGCGCGAAGAAGCGTGAGCGAAACCGTCCGCACGAGGGCGAGCATCGCCGACTGGTTCTCGCTCGTGCGCTTCAGCCACTCGATTTTCGCGTTGCCCTTCGCCCTGTGCGGCGCCTGGCTCGCTGCGGACGGCGTGCCGCCGCTGCGCACGTTGGCTCTGATCGTGGTGTGTGCCGTCGCCGCGCGTACGGCCGCGATGGGTTTCAATCGACTCGTCGATCGCGATGTCGACGCGCTGAACGCCCGCACGCGCGGGCGCGAGATTCCCAGCGGAAGACTGTCGGTCGGCGCCGTCACGCTGTTGGTCGTCGTCGCGTGCGCTGTCTTCGTCGTCGCTTCCTACGCGCTGCATCGGTTGGCGGGCCATTTGTCCTGGCCCGTGCTCGCGATCGTGCTCAGCTACAGCCTGTTCAAGCGCTTCAGCTGGCTCGCGCACATCGTGCTCGGGGTGGCACTCGCACTCGCGCCATTGGGTGCGTGGATCGCAGTGCGCGGAAGTTTCGACGCAGCGCTCGCGCCGGTCCTGTGGTTGGCGCTCGCAGTCACGTCGTGGGTCGCCGGATTCGATTTGATCTACGCGTGTCAAGACGCGGCGTTCGACGAGCAGGCTGGATTGCACTCGATTCCGGCCCGTTTCGGCGTCGGCTTCGCGTTGAAGGCTTCGTCGATCGCGCACGTCGTGACGACGATCGCGCTCGTTCAAGTCGGCGTGAGCGCGAGCCTTGGATGGATCTGGTTTTCAGCCGTCGGCGCAGCGGCGGTCGCGCTGATCTTCGAGCATCGCTTGGTGTCGAAGGACGATTTGTCCCGCGTGAATGCCGCGTTTTTCACGGTGAACGGCTGGATCGGCGTCGGACTCTTCCTGGGTCTGGCTCTAGACCGGGCCTTCCTCGGGTAGAGTCTCCGAGCGATGGCTCAGCGCAAAGAAAAGGAACCGTCACCCGGCGATCAAGTCGCCGCACTCGCGCGCGCGCTGTCGACCGGGACGCCGCCGAAGATCGTCGTGTTGCGCGGCGACGAGCGCTGGTTTCGCGAGGACGCGCTGCGTCATGCGCTCGCCGCTGCGAAGCGCGTCGAGATGGAGATCGAGAAGTACGACAGCGTCGACCCCGATTTCGATCTGCGTTCGCTGACGGGAGCGCTGTCCGCGCCGCCGATGTTCGCGAGCTCGCGCTGCGTTCTCGTGCGCAATGCGACGACGCTCTTGAAGAAGGACGGTGGGACGGACTCGAGTCTCACGCGCGCCATTCTCGCGTTCGTGAAGGATGCGGGCGTCGCGGGAATGGTCGTGGTCGACGCCGACGGATTGCGCGCCGATCACGCCGTCGCGAAGGCCGCGGTCGCAGCGAACGGACACGTGCTCGGCCTGCGGCGTCTCTACGATTCGCCGCCGCCCTGGGATCCCGATCCGCGCAAGACCGAAGTCGTCGCATGGCTCGTCGCACGCGCGAGAGAACGCAAGATCCCGCTCACACTCGACGAAGCGCTCTACGTCGCCGTCGCGACCGGGAACGATCTCTTCCAACTCGACTCGAGCCTCGAACGCATCTCGAAAAAGGGGGCCTCGAGCGTGAAGAGCCTCGTGCCGTGGGCAAGCGGCGGCTCACCGTTCGAACTCGCCGAATTCCTGTGTCGCGGCGAAGTCGCGAAGTCGATCGCGGGGATCGAAGTGCTTTTCAAGCTGGGATTCTCGGACAAAAGCGGTGAGCGCGAAATCGATCGAGCCGCGTTGCTCGCGATCACTCTCGGGGCTTTGCGCGGCAAAGTGCGCGCGTCGGTCGCGGCTGCACGCGTGCTGGCGAGCGGCGGTTCGATCGACGACGCTGCCGGCGCTGCCGACGTGAAGGCGTACGCGAGCGCTCGCGAAGAGTTCGCGACGCGCATGCGTTCGCGCGATCACTCGTCCTGGCGCGTGATGCTCGCAGAGCTCAACGAGCTCGAGCGCAAGACGCGCCGCGGCGGCACGACGGACGCGAACGACATGTGCGCGCTCGCATTGCGCTGGCGCGTCAAGCAGCCTGCGACAAAAGCGGCGTTCACCGGCCGAAACCGTTGAACGCCGCCCTGCCTCGCCCTCAAGCGTCGTGCTACTCGTGGGGCGAGCGCGAGGTCGGCCACCCGGATCTGGGGGCTCATCGCGTTGCACGCGGGGCGAAGAGAGCGCATGCAACCAGTGCGAGAGGGAGAGTGAATTCCCATGGAGCGCGATCCGAAACGAGTCGGGGACGACGATTCCAGGCCGGCGCTGAAGGTGCGCAGTGCGGCGAGGACGAGGCTCCCACTCTAGAGCTCGTTTCGCAGACTCGATCCTGTCCAATGGTGCTACGCAGGCCGTATTCTGCGGCGAAATCAGGCCTTCGGCTCTGACCCTCGAACGCAAGTCCGACCGCACCACACTCCTTTCGCCGCGATGCAACCGAACGTTCCCAGTTCCCGTGCGCGCATCGCCGTCCTGTCGGAGCGCGTGCGCAATCAGATCGCCGCCGGTGAAGTGATCGAACGGCCAGCGTCGGTCGTCAAAGAGCTGGTCGAGAACGCGATCGACGCGGGCGCGCGCTCCATTCGCATCGATGTGGAGGAAGGTGGCGCGAAACTGATTCGCGTCGTCGACGACGGCTCGGGCATGTCGCGCGCAGATCTCACGCTCGCGTTCGTCGCGCACGCGACCAGCAAGCTCTTCGAAGTCGACGACCTCGATCACATCGGTTCACTCGGTTTCCGTGGCGAAGCGCTGGCGTCGATGGGCGCGATCGCGCGCTGTTCGATTCTGTCGCGCGAGCGCGAAACCTCGACCGGCTGGCGGATCGAGTGCGAAGGCTCGGCGATTTCCGCAGTTCGCGAGGCCGGCGGACCGATCGGGACCAGCGTCGAAGTGCGCGAGCTCTTCCACAACGTGCCCGCGCGTCGACGTTTCATGAAGACGACGGCGACGGAGCTCGGGCGCGCGATCGACGTCGTGCAACGCCTCGCGATCGCGACGGAGGGCGTCGGGTTCACGCTCACGCACGACGGCAAGCGCGTTTTCGACGTCGAGCCGGCGATGGACGTTCACGCGCGCGTGCGACGCACGTTCGGAGCAGATTTGGCCGACGCACTCGTCGCCGTGAACGGTCGCGACGGCGACGTGATCTTGACGGGCTTTGTCGCTCCTCCGCGTTTCGCGCGCGGAGACACAGCGCGCCAGATGTGGTTCCTGAACGGCCGCATCGTGCGCGACAAGGTCCTCGTCCGCGCTTTGAAGGACGCCTACAAGGGCTTCCTCTTCGACAGTCGCCAACCGGTCGCGTTCCTCAGCCTCTCGATGGATCCGGCGAAAGTCGACGTGAACGTGCATCCGGCCAAGAGTGATGTGCGCTTTCGCGACGAGCGGCGCCTCTTCGGATTCCTCGTGAACACGATTCGCGACGGCGTGCGCAAGTGCGACATGGCCACGCCGGGTGCGCGGCTCGTCGATCGCGTGATCGAACGCGAGGAGCGTGCGCTGCCGTTCGGAGGAGCGCACTCGGGCCGCGCGCCCCTGGTACCGGCCGCACTGTCGCGCGACGCGTTCGTGCGCGAACCATTCCGCGTCTACGACTTGCCGACGCGCGCAGGATCGGCGTTGGCCGCGACGCAGAGTGCCGACGCCGTCGACGCGTCGATCGTGCACGCACACTCCGACGTCGTGCAGGGTCCGTTCTTGCAGGTCGCGAAGACCTACATCGTGCGCCCGCTCGGCGACGGATTCGAAATCGTCGATCAACACGCCCTGCACGAGCGCATCCAATTCGAGTCGCTCGTCGCCGAGATGCGCCGGGGGCATGTCGAGATGCAGCGCATGCTCGTGCCCGAATTGGTGGAACTCTCGCGCGCAGAAGTCGAGACGCTCAGCGAACACTTCGACGCGCTCGCGAAGATCGGTATCGAATTGGCCGCCTTCGGTGTGACGACGATCGCAGTGCACGGCCTGCCGGCACGCCTGGCTCGACCGCGGCCGACGTGGATCGTCCGCGACGTGTTGGCTGCGATCGAAGTCTCGCGCGCGCTCGAGCCCGTGCACTTGCTCGAAGACGTGCTGCACCGAGCCGCGTGCCGTTCATCGGTGATGGCGGGCGACGTGCTTTCGGACGAGGAGATGCGCGCGCTCCTCGAGCGCGGTCGTCACCTCGAGTCCGACCAAACCTGCGTGCATGGTCGACCGACGCGCGTGCGTTTCGAAGGGGCCGATCTAGAGCGCGCGTTCGAGAGACGCTGACGACGTCACTTCTTCGGCGGCAGAAAATCGTCCGGCTTCAGCGGCGCGCGCAGACTCGCCTCCAGGACGTACAAGCTCATCGTCTCTTTGGGCATCCAGCGCGTCGGCTCGAGCGCTGCTTGCGGGTCCTGGACTGCTGGTAACCACACGAAGATCACCCACGGCACTTGGAATCCGTCGACGGGCGTGTACTTCGACAGACGCAGCACGGCTGAACTGGGGTTGATCGTGGAGGGGAGCGACGCGTCGTCGACGATCACCAGTTCGACGCGTTGATCGATCACGTTCACACCCAAAGTCACGCGCGCGAGCGGAGCCACCTTGAGTGATAACGGGCGCATCACGAAGAAATCCGGGCTCTCGAGCTCGAGCCAGGCGAGCTTTTTCGCGGCGTCCTTCAGCGCGTCCGGCAAGAACGAGGGCGGCCCGGACAGTTCGACAAGCTTGCGAATCTTGATCGAGTTCGGATCCGTCAGACGCGCGAAATTCGCGGCGATCCCGGCCTCTTCGTCCAGCATGCGACGATCGACAGCGTTCTCGCGGCCGATGTCCAGCTTGATCACCTCACCCGTGTTCGCATCCAAGAGATAGGAGCCGCTCGGCCCCCGCAAGTGCGCTCGACCGCGTCCCGTGTCCGCACGGACGAATCCCGGCGCCAGCCACTGATAGCGGGCCTTCGGCATCATGTTCGTCTGCTGTGCGGACGCTTGATACTGCACGTCGATCGAGAGATCGAACGCGGTCACGGGCTTGCGCTCGACGCCCGCAGGCAGACTCGCGCTGAGCACCCGCGACCAACGCTCGCGCGCTTTCGGCGTCGTGCTCTCGGGGATCACACCTGCGATCAGCTCTTTGCCGTCGACGTTCGAGAGCGGCGCCGTCGCTTCACCCGGAATCGGCGGCGGCGGGGGCGGGACATCAATTCGAGCGAGCGGGGACAGCGCGAAGAGCAAGGTGGCGAGGATCATGAAGTTTCAGCGTACGAGTGAGCGGGGATCCGTGCGAGCGAACACTATAGTCGCACGCACTTTGAACGCACCCGACTCGAACGACCCGCTGCGCGGGCACCTACTGCGTGCCGTCGTCGGTCCCACGGCCGTCGGCAAGAGCGCGCTCGCGCTCGAATTGGCCGAGCGCAGTGACTGCGAGATCGTCGCGCTCGATTCGATGCAGGTCTACCGCGGCATGGACGTCGGTACGGCGAAACCGACGGCGGCCGAGCGCGCGCGTGTGCGCCACCACATGCTCGATCTCGTTTCGCCGAACGAGCGCTACGACGTGCAACGCTACATGCGCGACGTGGGCCTCGTCCTCGACGACATCCACGCGCGCGGCAAGCGTGCGCTGTTCGTCGGCGGCACTGGTTTCTACCTGAAAGTGCTGACGTCGGGTCTGTTCGACGGTCCCGACGTCGATCTCGAGTTGCGGGCGCGTTTGATGCGCCGCGTCGACGCCGAAGGTCTCACTGTGCTGCACATGGAGCTCGCCGGCGTCGATCCGGAATCGGCTGCGCGCATCCATCCGAACGACACGAAACGCGTGGTGCGCGGTCTCGAGGTGTACATGCAGACCGGCGCGACCCTTTCGAGTCAGCGCACGCAGTGGGGCGAGACTCCGGGCACCAGCAAACGCTGCATCGTCGGCCTGACCACTGCCACCGACGCGCTCGATCGGCGCATCCACGAGCGCACGGCGGCGATGATGTCCGCGGGTTGGCCCGACGAGGCGGCGCGCATTCAGGGCGCCAGCGGTTTCGGTTCGACGGCCGTGCAAGCGCTCGGCTACGCGGAAGCGCTCGCGCTGCACGATGGATGCTTGCGCTTCGAGGAGGCGGTCGAGATCACGTGGCGCGCGACGCGTCAGTTCGCGCGCAAACAGCGCACGTGGTATCGGAAGTTCGAAGACATCGTGTGGTTCGATGTCGGCCTGAAAGATGTCGCTCAGAATAGAGCGGAGCGCGACGAGTTCGTGCTCGCCGCGCTCCGCGCGTTGGATCTCTGAGCCTGAGTTCATTCGAACTCAGGGGTGCGACAACTCGGGGTTACGAGAACTCAGGGGTTACGAGAACTCAAGGGTTACGAGAACTCAGGCGTGCGAGAACTCAGGCGTGCGAGAACTCAGGCGTGC
>JAWXBU010000274.1:0-9769 GCA_034440255.1 Planctomycetota bacterium
CGGTTCGATACCGCGCGTCGAGCGCAGGACGCACACGTCCAGGTCGCGCGCGATCGCGACGTCGACGAGTTCTGCGAGCAAGGCACTGTCGACGCGCGGCATGTCGCACGCGAGCGCGAGCACGAACTCCGCTCGCGTCGAGAACAACGCGGCTTCGAGTCCGCCGAGTGGACCCAGGTCGCCCGCACGATCGAGGACGAGTTCGCGCCCGTATTCCAGATAGCGCGGCGTCGGGCCGCACGCGATGCGCACGTCGGTGACGACCGCGTCGAGCACGTGCAGAGCGCGCTCCAAGAAACTCTGCCCGTCGATCGCGAGCCCCGCTTTGTCGCTGCCCATGCGCGAACTTCGCCCCCCGCACAACACGAGGCCCGCGACACTCTGCGCGGGCGTGCGCTTTCCTAGCCGCAGGGACGGTGCAGCAACTGAGCCGCTGTGTGTGTGCGGCGTGAGGCGCGGCGGGATCAAGATCAGAATTCCGGACTAGGCGTCCACGCCCGAATCGGGCGCGACGAGTCGACTTTGGGCTCAGTGATCCTTGCCGTTGTGCGTCTGCGTGGACGAGCGGACCTCGGTGGTCGTCTTCTTCTCGTCCTTGACGCCGTCGTTCATGCCCTTTTTGAACTCGTTGATGCTCCCGCCGAGCGAGCGCGCGAGATCGGGCAGTTTGCGGGCTCCGAAGAGGAGCACCACGATGATCAGGATGGGCCACCACTCGCCCATGCCCATCAGTGCGAATTGAAACATGAGTTCCTTCGGGCCCGGGTCGATTCGCGTCCGACGTGCGACGTCGAGCGCGTCCCTCGGGGCCGGCGAGGGAGATCGGATAGTGTCGAGTAATTAGTCTAAGTGATCGCGGCTTTGGAAGCCCGATTCAGGGCCGGATTTCGTGTCGCAAAACCGAGGCGCGGGCCTCGATTCTTCGCTGTGTGCGCGAATCGAGCGCTTCGATCGCCGAGCCCTTGCCTGCGAGCGTGCCGGACGCCTTGGTGCCGACGCGCTCGCCGAGACCGACGCTCAAGCCAGCGTTGAGCAGTGCGGCGCGCACGCCGATCGAAACGGTGTAGGTCGAGAGCAGGCTTGCGGGCGCCATGCGCGCGGCGATTTCGCTGATGAAGTCGGGCTCCCACAACGACGCGTCGACGCCGGGTGAGAACGCGTCGAGGAACACGGCATCGAAGACTGGGTTCCGCTCGATTCGATGGATCGTCGCGCGACCGTCGCCGAGATGGAGTCGCACATGCCCCTGGCCCAGCTCGACACACGCTTCGGTGGCAAGCTCTCCTCCCTCGCCTGCTTGCGCACGCGCGGATCCGTCGTGCGACTCGCGTGCGTCGATCGTCGCCAACGCACGCGCGAGGGAGCGACGCACGACGCCGTGATGTCGTTCGAGTTCGGGAATCGCCGTCGATCCGAGTGTCAGCGTCGCCTCGATCACCGAGCGTTCGCTCTCGAGCGTGACCACGTCGAGCGCGACGCCGGTGCCGTCGAGTGATTCGAGCGCAGCAGCGATGTTGAGGCCGAGCCCGGTTCCGACGTCGAGCAAGTGGAACGTCGCGCGACCTGCGCGTTGGAGCTCGAGCGCGCGTTCACGCACTCTGCACGCGAGTGCATATCTCTCGCGCGCTTCGGTCCAAGCGCCAGCGCGCGAGTGGCACGTCTGGCCATGCAGCGGATGCGCGAGCGTGATCGAGCCGTCGCCCGTCACGACCCGCGACCATCCGGCGGAATCGAGCACCAAGTTCGAGTCACTCATGCGAGTCGTGTCCGTCACGCGAACGGCTGCGCTCGCACGAGTCGTCGCTCAAGCGAGCTGCACCGCTCTGGCTCGCTCGAGCAACCCGGCGTCTTTCAACGCTTGCTCCATCGTCTCGCCGAGTCGCGACGGACTCTTCGTCATGCGTACGCCGGCTACTTCGAGCGCCTTGATCTTGTCCGCGGCCGAACCTTGTCCGCCCGAGATGATGGCGCCCGCGTGACCCATGCGTCGACCCGGCGGAGCAGTCTGACCGGCGATGAAACCGACCATCGGCTTCTTCACGTGTTTCGCGATGTACTCGGCCGCGCGCTCTTCCGCGTTGCCGCCGATCTCGCCGATCATGACGATCGCGTCGGTGTCTTTGTCCTGGTTGAACGCCGTGAGCACGTCGACGAAGTTCGTGCCGTTGACCGGATCGCCGCCGATGCCGACGCACGTCGATTGTCCGATGCCGCGCGACGTCAATTGCCACACCGCTTCGTAGGTGAGCGTGCCCGAGCGCGACACGACGCCGACGCGCCCCTGCTTGTGGATGTAACCCGGCATGATGCCGATCTTGCACTCACCGGGCGTGATGACGCCGGGGCAGTTCGGGCCGATCAAGCGCGACTTGCAGTTCTTGTCGGCCAGACGCTCGACGACTTTGATCATGTCGATGACCGGGATGCCCTCGGTGATCGTCACGATCAGTTCGATGCCGGCGTCGATCGCTTCGAGGATCGCTTCGGCGGCCGAAGGCGGCGGCACGTAGATGACGGTCGCGTTGCAACCGGTCTTCTCGCGCGCCTCTTTGCACGAGCCGAAAACGGGCAGACCCAAGTGTTGCATGCCGGCTTTGGCCGGGTTCACGCCGCCGACCATCTTGGTGCCGTAAGCAATCGCCTGCTCGCTGTGAAAGGTGCCGGTTTTCCCAGTGAAACCTTGGCAGATGACCTTGGTGTTCTTGTCGACGTAGATGCTCATCGGTGTTCTCTCACTTCTTTCCGGCGACGGCTTTGCAGATCTTCTGAGCGGCGTCGTCGAGGTCGTTCGCGGCCACGATCGGCAGCTTCGATTCGGCGAGCAGTTTCTTGCCGAGCTCGACGTTCGTCCCCTCGAGGCGCACGACGAGCGGCACGTTCAAGTTGACCTTCTTGACGGCTTCGATGACGCCGAGCGCGATCGTGTCGCACTTCATGATGCCGCCGAAGATGTTGATGAGCACACCTTCGACCTTCGTGTCCGACAAGAGGATCTGGAACGCAGCCGTCACCTTCTCGGCGGTCGCGCCGCCGCCGACGTCGAGGAAGTTGGCCGGCGCCGCGCCGTAGAGTTCGATGACGTCCATCGTCGCCATGGCGAGGCCTGCGCCGTTGACCATGCAACCGATGTTGCCGTCGAGCGCGATGTACGAGAGATCGAACTTCGAAGCTTCGATCTCCTTCGCGTCTTCCTCGTGGAGGTCGCGCATCGGCAGAACTTCTGGGTGGCGGAACAGCGCGTTCCCGTCGAAGTTGATCTTGCCGTCGAGCGCCATGACCTTGTTGTCTTTGGTCACGATCAAGGGATTGATCTCGGCGATCGACAGATCGAGATCGACGTACATTTTCGCGAGCGCTTGGACGAGCGGCACCGCTTGCGGCTCGAGACCGGGCGACATGCGCACGCCGCGCACGAGTTTCTGCACCTCGAAGACTTGCAGCCCTTTCGTGGGCGAAAAAGCGCACTTCACGATCTTTTCGGGGTGTTGCGCCGCAACTTCTTCGATGTCCATGCCGCCTTCCGACGACATCATCACGACCGGTCGCCGCAGCTCGCGATCGAGCGCGATGCCGAGGTAGTATTCTTTCGCGATCGCCGAGCCTTTTTCGACCCACAGCGTGCGCACCAACTGACCCCCGGGACCGGTCTGGTGCGTGATGAGCTTCTTGCCGAGGATCGCTTCAGCCGCGGCGCGACATTCGTCCTCGCTCTTCACGAGCTTGACGCCGCCTGCTTTGCCGCGACCACCGGCGTGGATCTGCGCTTTGACGACGCAGAGCGGACTCTTCAGCTCGCGCCAAGCGCTGACCGCTTGGTCGACACTGGTCGCGACACGCCCCTCGGGCACGGCGATGCCGTAGCGCGCGAGCAGTTGTTTGGCCTGGTACTCGTGGATTTTCATCGATGGTCTCTCTCTCGCTCGATTTGCGGCGCGCGAGTGTAGCGGCGCGCGCGTCGGCCGACGAGAGCGAGCGTTCCGAGGCTCGTTTTCGAGCCTTTTTCCAGGCCTTCGTCCTTTCGATCCCGCAGCGACATGTGGCCGTCGCGCGACAAACCTGATTGAATCGCGCGGACGATGAGTGCCCCCCTACCCGCGACGGATCGAGCGAGCGGCGCTCTGTTCGTCGATCACGAACTCGAGGCCACGTTCGGATCGATGCTGCGCGCCGCGCCCGGCGCCAGTCCCCTCGCGCGCGCGCAAGTGTCGCCCGCAAGCGTCGACCTGCGCCTCGGCGCGACCGCGTGGCGCATTCGAGCAGGCTTTCTCCCCGGCACAGCGCCGATCGAAACACGCGTCGAAGAACTGGCCGTGTCGAAACTCGACCTCACCGGCGAGGGCGCCGTGTTCGAGCGCGGTCTCGCCTACCTCGTCCCTCTCGAAGAAGAACTCGCGCTCGCTCCCGACGTGCGCGCACGATTCAATCCGCGCAGTTCGACCGGCCGCTGCGACATCTTCACGCGCATCCTGTGCGACGGTCATCCACGTTTCGACGAAGCGCCGAACGGCTACCACGGTCGCCTATGGATCGAGATCGCTCCGCTCTCGTTCCCGGTGCGCCTGCACCGCGGAGATCGCTTGGCGCAGATCCGTTTGTCGCGCGGAAACGCCGCACTTTCGGGCAGTGAATTGCGCGACGTGCACGAACAAACACCCCTCGTCTACGACGGTTCTCGCGCGCTCACGTCCGACGAAATCGAGATCGACAGCGAAGGCGGCCTCGCACTATCGGTCGGTCTCGTCGGTCGCGATCCGTCCGGCTGGCGCGCCGCGTCGCACACCGATCTCGTCGAGTTCTCGCGCGAAGGTGCACACGATCCGCTCGAATTCTGGGAGCCTGTGCGCGCTCACGAAGGTCGCGCGATCTTGGCGCCGGGCAGCTTCTACATCTTCGCGAGCAAAGAACGTCTGCGCGTGCCGCCCGATTTCGCGGCCGAAATGCTGCCGATCGACGTCGGCATCGGCGAATTGCGCAACAACTACGCAGGCTTCTTCGACAACGGCTTCGGATGGAGTGAGGCGAAGTCCGCGCGTCCGGGCACGCCCGCCGTGCTCGAAGTGAGAGCCCACGACGTGCCCTTCCTCGTCGAAGACGGCCAACCGTTCTGCCGCCTGCGCTTCTTCCGCACGAACGGTCGTCCATCCCGCCTCTATGGCGAAGGCAAGAGCACGAGCTATCGCGATCAAGACCTGACGCTCGCGCGCTGCTTCGCGCGGCGCTGATTCACCCACTGTCCGCCGAATCAAGGTGGGCGAGGAGCCAGGGGAGCAGCACGTCTTCTCCGGGGCGCATGACATCCCTGCGCGATAACGAGGCGAGGCGATTGTGACCCGCCACACCGCTCGCTAACGTCCCCCACCATGCAAGCGGACTACGAAAAGCTCGGGATTTTCTACCTCGGCAAGACCTACGACATTGCGTCACGGAAGCGCGACGAGGTTCCCCTCCTTTACGAAAGTCAGGACCTCGTCACCCACGCCGTCTGCGTCGGCATGACGGGCAGCGGCAAGACCGGACTCTGCGTCAACTTGCTCGAAGAAGCTGCGATCGACGGCATCCCCGCGATCGTCATCGATCCGAAGGGCGACCTCACCAACCTGCTGCTCCAGTTTCCGAACCTCACCGCGAACGACTTCGCAGCTTGGGTCGATCCGGACGAAGCGCGTCGCAACGGAATGGACTCGGCGGCGTTCGCCGAAAAAGAAGCGGCCAAGTGGAAAGCCGGACTCGAAGGGTGGCAACAAGACGGAGCGCGAATCCAACGTCTCAAGGACTCGGCCGAATTCAATATCTACACGCCGGGCAGCAACGCCGGCATCCCGGTTTCGATCTTGCGTTCGTTCTCGGCGCCGCCGCAAGCGGTCGTCGACGACACCGAACTCTTCCAGGGGCGCGTGTCGAGCACTGCGACTTCGCTTCTCGGTTTGATCGGCGTCGACGCGGATCCGGTGCAATCGCGCGAGCACATCTTGCTCTCGAACATCCTCGATCGGGCGTGGCGCGAAGGCCGCGACCTCGACCTCGCAGGATTGATCGGTGCGATCCAATCACCGCCGCTGCAGCGCATCGGCGTCTTCGAATTGGAGGCTTTTTTCGCCTCCAAAGATCGCTTCGCGCTCGCTATGCGCCTCAACAACTTGCTCGCGTCGCCGTCGTTTTCGAACTGGCTCGAAGGTGAAGGACTCGACATCAACCGCGCGCTCTGGACCGAGACCGGCAAGCCCAAGATCTCGATCTTCTCGATCGCGCATCTCTCCGATCCGGAGCGCATGTTTTTCGTGTCGTTGCTCTTGAACCAAACCTTGTCGTGGATGCGCACACAAAGCGGCACGTCGTCGTTGCGCGCGATCCTCTACATGGACGAGATCTTCGGCTACTTCCCGCCGGTCGCAAACCCGCCGTCGAAGCAACCGTTGTTGACGCTCTTGAAGCAAGCGCGCGCTTTCGGACTCGGGATCATGCTCGCGACGCAGAATCCCGTCGACCTCGACTACAAGGGGCTCGCGAACTGCGGCACGTGGTTCATCGGCCGCTTGCAGACGGAGCGCGACAAAGCACGTCTGCTCGACGGACTCGAAGGTGCTTCGCAATCGGCTGGTGGCGGATTCGATCGCTCGAAGATGGACGAAGTCTTGGGTGGCCTGGGCAAGCGCGTGTTCCTCCTGAACAACATCCACGCGAAAGGCCCCGTCGTTTTCGAAACACGTTGGGCGATGTCGTACTTGCGCGGTCCGCTCACGCGCGAGCAAGTGAAGTCCTTGATGGACAAGCGGCGCCCCCCGAAAGCGGCGCCGGTCGCGTCGTCGACGAGTGCGGGCGCGGGTTCTTCCGGCTCGACGACAACGGAACGCACGCTTTCCGCGGCAAAACCGACCTCGAGCGCTGCGGCGAAGCCCGTCCTGCCGCCCGACATCTCGCAGTACTTCAAGAACGGCACCCCGGCGAACAGCGCGCTCACGCCCGCGTTGCTCGGCTGCGCCAAGGTCTACTTCAACGACACGAAGACCGGAGTCGCGACCGAGATCGGCACCAACTTGCTCGCGCCGTTCACCGATGGACCGGCCGTCATCGACTGGGAGGATGCCGAGGAAGTCGAGCTCGACGAGACGAAGCTCTCGCCTGCTGCACCCGACGGTGCGAGTTACGCGCCGTTGCCTGCGGTCGCGTTGAAGCCGAAGAGTTACGACGCCTGGAAGAAAGCGCTCGTCGACAATCTCGCGCGCACGGAGGAACTGCACCTCTTCCGCTGCGACGAACTCGATCTCTTGTCGAAACCGTTCGAGCCCGAGCGCGACTTCCGCATCCGCTTGACGCAGAAGGCGCGCGAGACGAAGGATCGCGAGAAGGAACGCTTGCGCACGAAGTACGCTCCGAAACGCGCGGCACTCGAGGAACGTCTGCGCAAAGCACAACAAGCCGTTCAACGTGAGGCCGCACAAGCGCGCGACTCGAAAGTCGGTGCCGCGATCAGCTTCGGATCGGCCATTTTGGGCGCGTTTTTCGGCAAGAAAGCCGTCAACGCGAACAGCATGTCGCGCACGACGACCGGCATACGCGGCGTCGGCAAAGCGATGCGCGATTCGGGCGACGTCGATCGCGCCGAAGAGACGGTCGAAGCGATCGGCGCGCGGATCACCGAACTCGACGCCGCCGTCGAGGCCGAGTTCGGCGCGATGGATTCGCGCTTCGATCCCGAAACGACGCTGCTCGAGGACATCGTGTTGAAGCCCAAGAAGACGAACGTGACCGTGCGCTTCGTCGGCCTCGTGTGGATCGCATGAACCGCTCTCTACAGCGAGGCCGTCGCTGCCTCCGTTGCGATTTCGATCGTCGATGATGTGACGACGCGAGCACGTGGCGCACTTGAAAGGGCGGACATCTGCGCCACAAAGCGTGGCATGAATCTGCTTTCCAGCTTGTCGGACGAGATCGCGCGCCTCGCCGAATCCGTCGGTCCGGCCCTCGTCCACGTCCGCGCATTGCGCTCGAACCATCCGGCGATGGCCGGCGGATCGGGCGTGTTGATCGATTCCGACGGACACTTCCTCACGAATTCTCACGTCGTACGCGGTGCCACGGCGATCGAAGCGGATCTGTCGGACGGTCGCTCGCGCATCGCCGACGTCATCGGGGACGACCCGAGCACCGATCTTGCGTTGCTGCGCGTTCACGACACGGGTGGGATCGCGCATGCGCGACTCGGTGATTCGAATCGACTGCGCGTGGGCGATTTCGCTATCGCACTCGGCTCGCCACTCGGACTCTCGCGCACGATCACGCTCGGGATCGTCAGCGCGCTCGGACGGACGCTGCAAGGTGACTCCGCCGGTCGCATCATCGAGGGCGTCATTCAGACGGATGCCGCGCTGAATCCGGGCAATTCTGGCGGTCCCCTCGTCGACGCATCGGGCGCGGTCGTCGGGATCAACACAGCCGTCGTCGCAGGTGCGCAGGGTTTGTGTTTCGCGATCCCGTCGAACACGGCTGCGTTCGTGGCGAGCGAAATGCGCGCGCACGGCAGAGTCCGACGCGCCTGGCTCGGCATCGGCGCGGAGGAAGTGCTGATCCCGAAGGCCATCCTGGACGCGCTGAAACTCGAGAACCCCCGCGGCGTGGCCGTTCGATCCGTCGCAGCGGGCAGTCCGGCAGCGCACGCAGGCATCGCGCCGCGCGATGTCGTGACCACGATCGGCGGCAAGTCGATCGCGTCGGTCGCGGACTTGCATCGCGCGCTGAATCACGAGGCGATCGGTGCAACGCTCACGCTCGAAGTGCTGCGTGCGGGACGGGCCGTGAAACTCGACATCAGACCTGTCGAAGGGCGTGCGCGAGGTTCGGCGCGTGCTGGATAGGTCGGCGAGCGCCGAATCGGGCTAGGGCGCCAGTCGTTCTCGCGAAGTCCTGCGCGTCGATGCCACTTCGCTCCTCGTTTGCAAACTTGATTCGGCGGACAGTTGCGAGAGCCGTCCTCGCGCATCGAAGCCGACGAAAAGGGCACGCTGTGTGCGTGCCCTTTTCGAATCACGAACGGATGAAGGAGGCCGGGGATACTGCGTTCCCGGCGCCTAGAATCGCAATCAGAACGAGCCGAAAAAGACGGTCGTAGCCTCGGTCGGCAGCGACGGATCGTTCTTGACGGGCTTGTCCTCACCCGTCTTCGGAGCGTCAGCCTTCGGCGCACCATTCGCGGCGAACAGGTAGCTTGCTTGCGCGGCACCCTTCTCGTCGGTGAAGCTCAAAGTCACGTCGCCCTTGTCGTCGATCGAGAGTTTGGCGCGCTCGCGACCCGACTTGTCGTGCATCGTCACACCCGGCGTCTCGGTGTGGTAAGCATCGATGCCGACGCGCGTGCGATTCGAGCTGTCGCGGATCACCAGGCGCTCGCCCGTGACGATGTCACACAGCGGTGCCGCGGCGCCGAACATCGTCAGCGTGGCGAGCGCGCCGCCGGCGACGAGGCTCCACTTCTTGAGGCGACGGTTTTGCACTTCGAGCGATTGGAGGCGGGCTTCGAGCGAACGAATGTCGGTGTTCATGCAAATTCTCTCCGGGAAACGCTGCAGCGTGTGGTCACGCGCGCGGACGACTGCGCTCGATCCTCGTCACCCCCGTGGCGAACCGATCGAGGTCGCGCGGCATTGTGCACCCGAGACGGGCCGAGTGCCGGAAAATCGTACGGTGCCAGGGACAACCACGACGCTTCGCGCTGGCCGCTGATCGTGTGTGTACCGAGCCAGAGCAATTTTTCCCCGATGCGCTGCTACCAACG
>JAWXBU010000275.1:0-6922 GCA_034440255.1 Planctomycetota bacterium
CCCTCGCTCACTTCCCCAAACAAAACGCCGCAAAAATCCGGTCCAGCACATCCTCCGGCGTCGTCCCCCCCGACACCCGATCCAACGCCTCCGTCGCCCTCCTCAAATGCTCCGCAACGAGTTCGAGCGCATTCCCCGCCTCGATCCCCTCTCGCGCCAGGACCAGTTCCTCCCGCGCCTCCCTCAACGCCCGCTCGCGCCGCTGAAAGGTCTCGCGCCCGCGCCCGCCCGCAACCCGCGCCAGTTCCCGCGCCAACTCCCGCCTCAAGCCTTCGATTCCGTCCCCCGTCCGACTCGAGACTTCGACGCATGCCCCCACATCCAAGCCCCCCGTCCAATCCGGCAACCGGCCCGCGATGTCGCTCTTGTGCCAGGCCAAAACCACCGGCGCGTCCGACACGAGCCCGCGTGCGCGCGTCACCTCGTCGCGCTGCGCCGTCGATCCGTCGACGACCCACACCGACACATCCGCGTCCGTGCGCGCCTGCGCGGCGATCACCTGAGCGCGCCCCTCCGGCCCGCTCGCGGCGTCCTCGATGCCCGCCGTATCGATCAACGTGGCTGTCGCGTGCCCGAACGTCACCTGCGCCTCGAGCACATCCCTCGTCGTCCCCGCGTGTTCCGTGACGAGTGCGTCTCCACCGCTCAGCGCATTGAAGAGCGCGCTCTTTCCCGCGTTCGGCGCGCCGCACAACACCACGCGCGGCAGTCCGCTGCTCGGCGCACGCTGCGTCTCGAACACGAGCGCCAGATCGAGCGCACTCGTTGCGCGCGTCATCAGCACTTCGATTTCGCGGGCCGGCACGTGACCCGTGTCGTTCTCGTCGAAGTCCAAGCTCGCTTCGACGAGCGTGCGCACGTCGACGAGGCTCGCGCGTGCAGCGACCACACGCTCTTCCAATCCACCGAACAACAACGCCCGCGCCGAGCGCGCTTCGTCCGCATTGCTCGCGAACACCAACGCCAACACTCCTTCGGCGCGCGTCAGGTCGATGCGTCCCGCATGAAACGCGCGCCGCGTGAATTCACCCGGCTCTGCGAGACGAGCACCGAGCGCGACGAGCCGCGCGAGCGCAGCCTCGAGCAACGCCGGATGTCCGGGCAGATGGAATTCGGCGACGTCCTCGCGCGTGAACGATCTGGGTCCTTGCATCCACACGAGGAGCACGGGCTGCGTGCCGCGTCCGTCGTCGAAATGTCCGCGCAGGAGCGCGCGGAGCCCGAGTTCGAGAGTCGCATCGGCTCGTGCGTTCTCTCGCATCGTGAGAATCGAACTCGACGGCTGCACGCGCCACGTCGCCGCGACGAGCTCTCGCGCGCGCGGCCCCGACACCCGGATCACGCCGCGCGACGCCGATCCCGGGGGCGAGGCGATCGCCGCGATCGTGTCGTTTGCGCGACTGGAGAACGAGTGGGGTTTCATCGTGACCCCGCTGAAGCCTCAGCGCCGTGCCGGAGCCTTTTTCTTCTGCTCGGATTCGCGCCGCTTCTGCTGCTCTTGCGCCTGCGCCATCAAGCGCGCCATGAAGCCCGACTTCTTCTTCGCCGGCGGCGGCGTGTCGTCGATGGGCCAGTACTTCTTGATCACCTTCTGTTCGATGATCCCGAGCGTCGACGTCACGATCATGTAGATCGACATGCCGGCCGCGTAGTTGTAGAGGAAGATGCCCATGACGATCGGCATGAACATCATCATCTTGTACATCATCTTCGCTTGATCGTCGGTCGGCATCGGCATCGAGCGTTGCTGCAAGATCCACATGACGACCATGATCGGTGGCAGGATGTTCAAGTACGGGCCGATGAACGGCAGCGCGGAGTCGAGCGCGATGAAACGATCGGGCAGCGACAAGTCGTGGATCCAACCCATGAACGGCGCTTGACGCAGCTCGAACGGAATGCGGATCGCGCTCATCAAGCCGAAAAACACCGGGATTTGAAGGAACGGCGGCAAGCATCCGCCGAGCGGCGGCATGAGCGCGTCGCCCTCTTGCATGATGCGCGCTTGTTCTTGGCGCAGCTTCGCCGGATCGTCGGCGTAGCGCTTCTTCACTTCGTCGATCTTCGGCTGTAGACGTTTGACCTTCGCTTGATAGCGGCCCATCGCGGTCTGCGCGCGGCGCGTGATCGGGAAGAGCAGGATGCGCACGAGAATCGTGAGCAGGATGATCGCAACGCCCCAACTCGACGTGATGGAGTGGAAACCCTTCATGACCCACATCAGGCCTTTGGACAAAATGTGCACCCAGCCGAGATCGTGGTCGAGGATGACCTTGTGGTCGGCGAACGCAGCGTCGATCGCTTTCTGTTCCTTCGGTCCGGCGTAGACGTCGTACGTCCACGTGCGCTTTTCGCCGACGGCCGGGATTTGCAGCGCCAAATCGATGTCGGTGACGAGCGAGAGCGGGATCGGCGCGCCTGCTTTGTCGGTCACCGCGCGCCACGAAGCGCCGACGAGCGTGCTCTGCGCACTCTCGTCCACGCCGCGCATCACGACGGCGAAGTACTTGTTGAACACCCCGCCGAAAGACAGCGGCGATCCGCTCGGCAAGACTGCGCCGAGCTTCTCGCCCGACGTGTCGACGGTCGCGATCTCGGGACTGGCGTCAGCGCCGTCGCGAGCACGTGAGAACGCGACTGCTTGAGGCTCGTGGTAGAAGCTGTCTCCCGAATCGTTGGGCACACCGGCGGCGGGCGTGAGCACGAAATTCCGGACACCGACCGCGTCGGTGCGCGCGTTGTTCACGATTTCCAGTTCGAAAGTCAAGCGATCCGCGCCGGGTTGGAAGCGCCAACGCTTGACGAACGTCAGGCCCTGGCCCGGCGCGTAGCGGTACTCCATTCCGTTCTCGATGCGCGTGCCCGACCAGAGCGCGGACTCGAGTTTTTCTGGGGCGAACGGCGCCGTCCCGGGAGTCGTGCGCAGTTCGAACGAGCGCACCGCGTTGCTGCCTGGAAGCTGCGACATCAAGCGCTGCCAATGGACGCTGTCGGCTTTCTCCGCAGCGCTGAGTGGCGTCTTGTCGAAGTAATTGCCCGTGCGCAGATCCTCGAGCACTCCGCCCTTGTTCGAGAAAACGGCGCGGTAGTAACCCGGCGTGCCGCGCGTGCCGACCGTGAACTCTTCGCGACGCGCTTCGGTGTCGGTGACGACGGCGCTGATCGGGGGCACGAGCGGTGTCGAATCGTCGGTCTTCTTCGCAACGTCCGCGCTCGCGCTGTTCGACGCTACGCCCGCGTTCTCCGGTGCCGTCACGGCGGTCGGAGTTCTCTCGGGCGCCTTCGGTTTCCAGCCCATCGCATTCGAGAGCATCTCCCATCCGAGCAGGATGAGGAGACACACCGGCAGGACGATCAGTAAGCGCTTGTCCAAGAGTTTCCTGTCGAAGATTGAGAGCGTTCAGCGGCCGAGAGCGAGTCGTTCGGCCAGGTATTCGGGCAGTTCTTTGACGGCGCGGATCGATGCGGCGGCGCGCGCGTGATCGTACGCGAGGCGCACGAACGTGATCGCGTGTCCGTCGAACATCACGTAGGAGAGACGCGGATCACCGTCGCGCGGTTGACCGACGGAGCCGACGTTGACGATCGCGCGCTTCGTGGGCGTGGCACCGAGTGCGTACGGACCGTCAGTGCCGTTGGGCCTGAAGATCGTGCCGTCTTGGTAGTAGATGGCAGGCACGTGGCTGTGTCCGACGAAGCACACGTCGCGCTTCATGACGCCGAAGTTCTTCTTCATCTTCGCGGCATCTTGGATGTCGCGCGGCAACATGTACTCGCGCACCGGATCGAACGGACTGCCGTGCGCGAACATCGCGACCGGGTCCGAGTGCGTGTCGAGCGACGACAAGCGATCGATGAAGTCGAAGTAGTCGGGGCCGCCGTCGCCGCTCTTGCGCAAGAGTTCTTCGCGCGTCCACTCGATGGCGGCCTTCGCCTTCGGATTGAAATCGGCGGCGCTCTCGAGCAACGCTTCCTCGTGATTGCCGCGCAAGCAGATGCCGTCCGCGAGAGTGCGTTCGGGCGTCAGCGGGTCGCGCGCGCCGGGAACGCAGAGCATCATCACCTGATCGAGCGCGAAGCACGGATCCGCGCCGTAACCGACCATGTCGCCGAGGCAGATGAAGCGCTGGGCGCCGCGTGCGCGCGCGTCGGCGAGAGCAGTCTCGATGGCCGGCACGTTGGCGTGCAGGTCCGAGATGAGGGCGGTGAGGGGATAATCCACGCGGTTTGGGCCCCCTCTCGATCGTCGGCGAAAAAGGGCCGGGGATTATCGGCCTCGCGTGCGCGCGGAGCAAGAAACGTCGCGGATCGCCGGGCGAGCGCGCGCTCCCGAGCGGCAGATTCCGTCGCTTGCGCCGACCGGTGCAGGCCCGCGCGTCGCTGAGCACGTCCCGACGCCGAATGTCCGCCGAATCAAGTTTGACCCTCCAGCGGCCGCAGTTCGCTCGGACGGCGTCGGTCCCGCGAATCGGGTTCGAGTGCGCTGCTCGGCGATCTGGTCGAGCGATCCGAGCGTCCGCATCTCTCCCTCAAGCGGCGAACACGCGCACCAGCACGAGGCACGGTAGAGCGAGCGCGACCAAGACCAGGACCACGCGCACGGGTGAGAATCCGCGCGCTTGAAGTTCGTGAGCGAGATGTCGGCGGTCACCCACCCAGATCGGATCGCCCGCGCGCGTGCGCACGAAGATCACTCGCAAGAGGTCGGCGAGCGGTAGCGCGAGTGCCGCCCACGCGACCGGTGTGGTGAGCAGCAGAATCCCGAGCAAGTGACTGCCTGAATCGCCGAGCCAAGCACGCGGTGTCGTCGCTCCGCTCCCGCGCAGGATCGGCGTTCCGCCCACGCGCAGGAGGCACCACGGCAAAAACGCGAGCGTCGCACCGACGAAGGGCGAAACGAGGACGAAGCCGACGCTCGCGACGGCTGTCAATGCGCCGTCGGCGTTGTCGAACGTGTTCGCGGCATTCTGCGCGACGATCGCCGCGAGAACGGCGAGCGCAGACGCTGTGAACGACGCGTGCTCGCCGTCGACGAGCAATCCTCCGGCGAGCGCGAGCCCGGCCGACGCTTGCCCCGTGATTTTCGCGATCGGCCCCAATCCGCGCGGCAGAACATCGTCGATGAGTCCGGTCAGAAACGCGATTGCTAGAGCCCACACAACCGCGCGCGGCGCGAACGCGATGCCGCCGACGACGTGCCCACCGACGACATCGACGCCCTCGACCCGCACCCAGACGAGCAACGCGAGTGCGAGCGCCGTTCCACCGACGAGAGGCACAGCGCGCACGTGGTGTTTGCGATCGCGCGCGTCCGACGCGTCGTCGACGAGCCCGAGCCGCGGCGCGAGCGCCACCAGAAACAGCGTCATGACGCTCGTGCCCAGGAACAACGCTCCCGCTGGTACGAGATCGTGCTCGTTCATGCTTTCGCGCCGTACACATGGTGCGCGCGGATGTATTCGAGCACGCTCGCGGGCACGTCGATCGTGTGCGCGCCGCCCTTCGAAAAACGCGTGCGCAAGTCTGTCGACGACACGACGACCGGCGGCAACTCGATGTAGCCCGCGCGCATTTTCGCCGCGATGTCGCGGCCGAAGCGCGCTTCGAGATCGGTGAGCAGCACACGTGGATCGCCGGCTCGATGAACGACGATCGGTTGCACGCGCGCGAGCAACAGGTCGGCCTCGCGCCAGGTCGGCAACAGCGCGACGTTGTCACTGCCGACGATCAGGTAGAGCGCGCAGTCAGCGCTCTCGCCGATCGCCGCCGGCAGATTGCGCACCGTGTCGATCGTGTAGGAGGCCCCCCCGCGCTCGAGTTCGATCGGCGAAACGGAGAACGCGCTCTCGCCGCGGATCGCGAGTTCCAGCATCGCCACTCGCTGCGCGCCGCTCGCCATGCGCACGCCGACTTTGTGCGGCGACTCGGCGGCCGGCACGAACACCACGCGATCCAGTGCGAACGCGGACCGCGCCGCTCGCGCCGCGTGCAGATGTCCGGCGTGGACCGGATCGAAGGACCCGCCGAAGATCCCGATCCGGCGCGGCCCTTGTGCGTCGCGCGGCCCGCTCACGCGACCACCGCCCGGCGGTTACCGGCCCAAAAAGCGGGGTAGAGGACGCGCGGGGCCGCGATCACGCCCGAATTTCGGCCTCGCCGAAGGTTCCGGACGCTGGACATCCGAGCGCCTCCTCGCGACACTTTCGACCCGCCGCGCGCGCCGCGGCAGCTCCCCCCGGAAGTGTCAGCGGATCGCATCCCCTGATCCTGCCGTCTCTCGCTCAACAACGCCGTGTTTCTTTTTGCAGAGCTCACGCGCTCGAAATCCTCATGAAACTCCTCGCCCCCCTCGCGCTCGGCCTCGTCTTCTCCGTCGCAGGCTGCAACGCGAACCCCGAGACCAGCACCCACGACCACTGGAACCTGCGCGGCGTGGCGCCGAGCTTCACGCGCGCGGCCCTCGGCTACGACGCGGAAGTGAACGGCCGGTACATCGATTATCAGTACAAGAACAAGAAGTCGATCTACCTCACGGCCAAGCGGCACTTGTTGAACGAGAACCCCGAGAATCCTTTCCAGACGGAGGACAAGGATTTCTACAAGCCGCGTCCCTTGCACAGCATCCTCCCGCGCCCGTGGGAGTACATCAACGTCGAAGGTGCGGCGTGGGGCGGGATCATCGCGGCCGCAGGCAGCGGCGTGTTCTTCCCGCTGCCGATCGATTCGCTGATCGGCACGCTGTCGGAAGGCGGCAGCGACGAATTCACCGAGGGCATCCATCGTTCGTTCCAGCGCGAAGGTCACGCGACGTCGGCGAGCTTCCTGCACCAAGCGATCGGAATGGAAGTGTCGGCGGCGCCGCTCGACTGAGATGCACGCCTGAGTTCTCGCACGCCTGAGTTCTCGCACGCCTGAGTTCTCG
>JAWXBU010000276.1:0-21342 GCA_034440255.1 Planctomycetota bacterium
GCGCCCCGCATGCGCGCCGGTTCGGCCGCGCGGAACAGCGCTCTCGTGCCCGGCCCCGCTATCCTCTGCGCATGGACCTCGGGCGCGTCCGCAACATCGGCATCGCCGCGCACATCGACGCGGGCAAGACGACAATTTCGGAGCGCATGTTGTTCGACTCCGGTGTCGAACATCGCTCCGGCGACGTCGACGACGGCACGACCGTGCTCGATTGGATGCAGGAAGAGCGCGAGCGCGGCATCACGATCACCGCCGCTGCGACGCGTCTGCCGTGGAAGGGTCACGCGATCAATTTGATCGACACGCCCGGTCACGTCGACTTCACGATCGAGGTCGAGCGCTCTATGCGCGTGCTCGACGGCGCGATCCTCGTCGTCGACGCGGTGATGGGCGTGCAAGCGCAATCGGAAACCGTGTGGCGTCAGATGAAGCGCCATCACGTGCCCTACATCGCGTTCGTGAACAAACTCGATCGACCGGGCGCCGACTATATGACCGCAGCGCTGAACATCGGAAAACGCCTGCACGTGCGCACGATTCCGGTGCAGTACCCGATCCTCGCCGAGGGCGGAGGTGGCAACGCGAACATGGTGGAGGGCATCGTCGACCTGCTCGATTTCACGACGCATCGCTTCGCACCCGATGCTCGCAATGAACGCGTCTCGAACGAGACGCTGCCGGCGCGCGTGCACGACGAGGTCGGCGTTTTGCGCGCGGAACTGCTCGAGGCTCTGTCGGAAGAAGACGACGCCGTCTTGCGCGCGCTCGTCGACGGTCGCGACGTGCCGCGTGCCGTCGCATCGAAGGCTCTGCGAGCGCGCGTCCAGGCCGGCACTTTGATTCCCGTTTTGTGCGGTGTCGCGCAGAAGAACGTCGGCATCCAACCCTTGCTCGACGCCGTCGTCGATTGGTTGCCGTCGCCGCTCGATGCACCTCCGATCCGAGGACACGTTCCGGAGTCAGGAGCAGAAACCACACGTTCTGCGCGGGAATCCGAGCCTTTTTGCGCTCTCGCGTTCAAGCTGCAGGCGCTCGCGCACGGCGATCTGACCTTCGTCCGCGTCTACTCCGGCTCGATCGCGAACGGCGCGCAAGTCTTCAATCCGCGCACGAAACAGGTGGAGCGCGTCGCCCGCATCCTGCGCATGCACGCGAATCACGGCGAAGGGATCGATGTCGCGTCGGCGGGCGACATCGTCGCGTTCACGGGCCTCAAGCACACCTCGACGGGGGATACGTTGTGTTCACGCGAGGCACCGATCGTCCTCGAGAGCTTGGTCGCGCCCGAACCTGTGCTCTCGCTCGTGATCGAACCCGCCGACGCAGTCGATCGCGCGAAGCTCGTCGCTGCCCTTGCGCGGCTCGTGCACGAGGATCCGAGCTTCCACGCGAAAGAAGACGGCGACACGGGTCAATGGCTCATCCGCGGGATGGGGGAGTTGCACCTCGAAGTCCTGCAACATCGCCTCGCAAACGAATTCCACGTACAGCCCGCCGTCGGCAAGCCGCGCGTCGCCTACCGTGAGGCTCTCGTCCGCGGCGCGTCGGGTTCCGCGCGCGTCGAACGCACGCTCGGCACGCGCGACATTTTCGGCGGCGTCGACGTCGCGGTCGTGCCCGACGCGAGTGCCGCTCATGCCGTGGTCGTGTGGCAGCCGAATGCAGGAATCCCGAGCGCTTTTCGCTGCGCGGTAGAGGACACGCTGCGCCTAGAGGCCGAGGTCGGACCTCGTTTCGGGTTTCCGCTCGGCGAGATGCGTATCGAAATCATCGGCGGAGCGAGCGATCCAGCGCGCGACGCCGAAATGGGATTCACGCAGGCGGCCTCACAATCCCTCCGCGCGGCGCTCAACGATTCCGAGATCGCCCTCTCCGAGCCTTGGATGCGTTTCGAAATCGAGACACCGGGCGAGTTCGCGAGCGGTATCCTGGCCGATTTGAATGCGCGCCGGGCCGAATTGGCTGACGTCACACAGGAAGGTGCATTTCGGACGCTGTCAGGGACCGTGGCGCTCTCGAAAATGTTCGGGTACTCGACGGCCGTGCGGTCGTTGTCCCAAGGACGGGCCTCTTTCTCGATGGTTCCGATCGGTCATCGAGTCGTCCCGGAAGGGGAATTGGAAGCGCGCGGCCTCACGTGGAGGTAGCCCGCGCCAAATCGGCCGCGTCCTCCGCTCGCAGCAGTTTAAGGCCTGTTTTTCAGCGTTTTCGAGTCGTCCGACCCGGACCGAAGGTGCACTGCATCGCGCGGCGGAGCCCCGTTCTTGCGAGTCTCGCTCTTGCGACAGCGCAGGGCCGCGCACATTTCTCTTCAAGTGAGCGTGAGGATCGTTGACGGGTCCTAGGCCCACTGCTATTGTTCTCGGCCCTTTCCCCCGCGGCGGCCGCGTGCCGCACGAGGGTCTAGGTTTCCCCCCTCCCGCATTCGAACCACCGCCCTGCCGTCCGACGACCCACGCACATGAAGGACAAGATCCAAATCCGTATGGAGGCCTACGACCACGAAGCCCTCGATCAATCGGGGCTCGAGATCGTGGAGACCGCCAAGCGTACGGGTGCGCGCGTCGCCGGTCCGATTCCGTTGCCGACCCGAATCGAGCGCTACACCGTGCTCCGTTCGCCGTTCATCGACAAGAAATCGCGTGAGCAGTTCGAGATCCGCACGCACAAACGCCTCATCTACATTTCGGAGCCGACTTCGCAAACGGTCGACGCTCTGAGCAACTTGAACATGCCTGCGGGCGTGGACATCCGCATCAAGGCCTAGCGGCTTTTGAGCGTGTCGCGCGATCGAAAACGATCGAGGTCGGCACGTGGGATGAGATTCACCTTGCGTGAGTCTCGAGCACGACTCGCAGTTCTTTTCTACTACAGACGATGGTGAATCCGGATATCGCGCGCTGACTTCAGTGTCGGCGTTGTGGATTCACCAGGCACTCGAGAGGACGGTTTGCGCTTCACCGCGCGCGTCGAAGTCGAAGGGTGCAGCCGCGTGGCCAGGCGTTGGGTGTTCTCCACTGTGGAGGGATCCCCTGGTCGAACCGGCAAGCCGTGCTGTCTTCAGTGACAACGGCGGCCAAAGGATGGAGTTCGAGAGATCATGACGCTGATCCTAGGACGAAAGCGCGGAATGACTCAGCTGTTCGCTGAGGACGGCACGGTCACGGGTGTAACCGTGGTCGAGGTCGGTCCGTGCACGGTCACGCAAATTCGCTCGGTCGAACGCGACGGATACGACGCCGTTCAGCTCGGCTTCGGCGACGTGAAAGACAAACATGCGGCGAAGCCGCAGCTCGGTTCCTTCAAGAAGCAGGGTGTCGCTCCCAAGCGGTACCTGCGCGAGGAGCGCCTGAAAAAGCCCACCGAGGCCAAGGTCGGGGACACGGTCCTCGCGACGGTTTTCATCGTCGGCGACCTCGTCGACGTCACCGGAACGATGAAGGGCCGCGGTTTCGCCGGCACCATCAAGCGCCACGGTTTCAGCCGCGGCCCCGAGACGCACGGCTGTATGAACGTCCGCGATCCGGGTTCCCTGGCTTCGAAGCGCATCGGCAAGGTCATCAAGGGTAAGCGCCTCGGCGGCCATTACGGCGCCACGCGGGAGACCTCGAAGAACCTGATCGTGATGCGCGTCGACGGCGGCAAGAACCTGCTCTACCTCAAGGGCTCGGTCGCCGGTCCGAACAACGGCTACATCCAAGTCCGCACGGCTCGCACCGGTGTCAAGAAGGTCCCGGTCGTCGTGGCGCCCACGGGCAAGGGCAAGAAGGGCTGATCCATGAAAGTGCAGAGCTACAAGGCCGGTAAGACCGGTCACGTCGAGATCGACGCGACGGCGTTCGGCGACAAGGTCATGCACCGCCTCCTCAAGGAAGTGGTGATCATGTACCAGGCGAACAAACGCCTCGGTACGGCCAAGACGAAGACGCGCGCCGAAGTGCACGGCAGCCACGCCAAGCCGTGGAAGCAAAAGCACACCGGGCGTGCGCGCGCGGGCGACAAGAAGTCTCCGATCTGGCGCAAGGGTGGAACGGTGTTCGGTCCGGTTCCGCACAGTTTCAGCTTCTACATGCCGGCCCAAGCGAAGCGCGTCGCGTTGCGCTCGGCGATCGCCGGCAAGATGAAAGAGAACGAGTTCGTCGTCGCCGACATGCCGCAGCTCGACAAGCCCTCGGCCAAGTCAGCTCGCAAGATGCTCACGGACCTCGGCCGTCTCCCCGAGTGGAAGAACCGCCGCACGCTGCTCGTCCTCGCGAAGGCCGACGCCAACGTGTGGAAGTCGTTCCGCAACTTCCCGGGCGTCGAAGTGCGCACGGCCGACGAGCTGAACGCGCTGCACGTCCTCAACGGCGGCCTCATCGTCGCTGAAAAAGTGGCGCTCGACGCGCTGCAAGAGCGTGTCGGCAAGAAGGGCGAGCGCGGCGAGCGTACATCGATGACGCGTAAGTCTGCCGCGGGCAGCGCCGCCTCAATTCCTGCGAAAAAGGGACAGGCCGGTGACGCATGACTAGCCTCGACCGTCTCTATCACATCATTCAAGCGCCCGTTCTGACCGAGAAGGGCACCGACGATCAGCAGAAGCGCAACGCCTACACGTTCCGCGTTCCGATCGACGCCAACAAGATCGAGATCAAGTCGGCCGTCGAGAAGCTCTTCAAAGTCAAGGTCCTCGCCGTCAACACGCTGCGCACCATGACGAAGGTCAAGCGCCGCGGTTACGTCTCGGGTACCACGCCGGCCTGGAAGAAGGCCATGGTCATGCTGAAGGAAGGGGACACGATCGAATTGCTCTGAGCCTCTGAAATCTCTGGTCGGATGGAATTCCATCCGACGGAAGTCTCTGGTCGGATGGAATTCCATCCGACGGAGTTCTGGTCGAGCGGGATTCCGCGCGACGGGCTGAGCACAACGCATCGCAACACACACCATGGGCATCAAGACCTACAACCCGACCTCTCCCGGACGCCGCTTCGGCACCGTTCTCGACTTCGTCGAGATCACGAAGTCGACGCCGGAGCGGAGCCTTCTCGAAGGCAAGCGCCGCACGGGCGGACGCAACAACCACGGCCACCTGACCCGTCCGCACCGCGCTGGCGGAGCCAAGCGCAGCTACCGCATCATCGACTTCAAGCGCAACAAAGACGGTGTTCCCGCCAAGGTCGATTCGATCCAATACGATCCGAATCGCACGGCCAACATCGCCCTGTTGCACTACGCGGACGGTGACAAGCGCTACATCATCGCCCCGCTCGGCCTCGTGCCGGGTATGTCCGTGCGCTCGGGCACAGGCTCCGATCCGCTCGTCGGCAACTCGATGGCGCTCGCGGAGATTCCGGTCGGCCTCGAGATCCACAACGTCGAAATGCGTCCGGGCAAGGGCGGCCAGTTGTGCCGTTCGGCTGGCTCGGTCGCGCAGTTGACGGCGCGCGAAGGGGACTACGCCGTCGTGCAGCTCTCCTCGGGCGAGTTGCGTCGCATCCCCATCACTTGCCGCGCCACGATTGGTCGCATCGGTAACACCGATCACCAGAACGTGTCGCTCGGCAAGGCTGGTCGCAAGCGTCACATGGGTCACCGGCCGACCGTTCGCGGTACGGCCAAGAACCCGGTCGACCACCCCATGGGCGGTGGTGAAGGCCGCACTGCCGGCGGTCGTCACCCGTGCTCGCCGTCGGGCGTGCTCGCGAAGGGCGGCAAGACCCGTCGTCGTAACAATCCCACCAACAAGTTCATCATGCGCCGCCGCAAGCCGGGCCCGCACCAATCCTGATTCGGGACTGATCACATGGGACGTAGCGTCAAAAAGGGGCCGTTCATCGATGCCCACCTTCAAAAAAAGGTGGACAACGAGATCAAGAAGGGCACGAAGAACCCGATCAAGACCTGGTCGCGTCGCAGCACCATTCCGCCCGAGTTCATCGGGCACACGTTCATGGTGCACAACGGCAAGACCCATCTGAAGGTCTACGTGACCGAGGACATGGTCGGGCACAAACTGGGCGAGTTCTCGGTGACGCGCGTGTTCCGCGGTCACACGAACAAGAAGGAAATGACGAAGAGCGACGGGAGCCCGGCATGAGCGCTGTCGAATACATCGCCAAGCACCGCTTCGCACGCATCACTGCGCGCAAGGCCGGCCGCATCGCGGATCTGATCCGTGGTCGCGACGTCAACGAAGCGATCGAACTCCTGCAGTTCACGCCGAACCGCGGCGCCACCTTCTACATGAAGGTCGTCAAGTCGGCCGTCGCGAACGCAAGCCTCGACGAGAACGTCAACGTGAACCGTCTCTTCGTGTGCGAAGCGCGCGCGGACATCGGACCGTTGCTCAACAATCGCCTGCGCTTCCGACCGGGTCCGCAAGGACGCGCGATGCCGTTCGCCAAGCGCCTCAGCCACTTGACCATCATGGTCAAGGAGCGCGCGGAGGACGGCGACGACGAAGCCCCGCAGAAGAAGTCCAAGTCCAAGAAGGCCGCGGGATCCAAGAAATCGGCGAGCAGGAAATCGTCGAGCTCCAAGAAGGCCGCCAGTGCCGAGGCCGCGCCGGTTGCTGCGAAGTCGGCAGCAGCAGATAAAACGAAGAAGCCGAAGTCCGAAGGGAAGAAGAAGTAGGCCCCGCGAGGCCTCAGATCACCATGGGACAAAAGATCCACCCGACCGGCTTCCGTCTCGGCACCATCGAACCCTGGCGTTCGCGCTGGTACGCGACGAAGAAGGACTTCGCACGCTTTCTCCTGCAGGACAAGTTGATCCGCGATCACGTGCAGAAGGAATTCGGCTCGGCCGGCATTCCGCGCATCGAGATCGAGCGCACGAGCGATGCGGTCAACGTCATCATCTACACGGCGCGTCCCGGCGTCCTCGTCGGTCGCAAGGGTGTGCGCGTCGAAGAGTTGAAGCGCGATCTGCAGAAGATCACCGGCTCGACCTGCCACCTGACGCTCCACGAAGTGAAGCGCCCCGAGCTCGAGTCGAAGCTCGTTGCTGAAGTGGTCGCCGAAGCTCTCGAGAAGCGCATGGCGTTCCGCCGCGCGACGAAGCGTGCGATGCAGACGACGCTGCAAGCCGGCGCGAAGGGCATCAAGATCGAACTCAACGGTCGCCTTGGCGGCGCCGAGATGGCGCGTCAAAGCAAGGAACGCGAAGGCCGTGTGCCGCTGTCGACCCTGCAGGCGCACGTCGACTACGGAACCGCGATCGCGAGGACATCTTACGGCGTCATCGGCGTGAAGGTCTGGATCTACAAGGGCGAGATCGAGCGCGGCAAGTTCATCGACTTCAAGGCGCAACTCGGCGGCCCGCCGCAGCGCGGTGGAGATCGTCCGCGGTTCAATCGCGATCGCGGTGACCGTGGCGGAGATCGCGGCGGCGACCGTGGCGGCCCGCGCGGCCCACAATCCCAGGGCTCGATGATCCAAGCTCCGAAGGAGGTCTAATCATGTCGCTCATGCCGAAGCGGACCAAGTTCCGCAAAGTTCACCGCGGTAAGTTGAAGGGCGAAGCCACGCGCGGCAATCGCGTCGCGTTCGGCGACTACGGCCTGCAATCGATGGACTTCTGCTGGCTCTCGGGCCGTCAGATCGAAGCCGGTCGCGTCGCAGCCAGCCGTGCGACCGACGGTTCCGCCCGCGTGTGGATCCGCGTCTTCCCGCACAAGCCCGTCTCCTCGAAGCCGGCCGAAGTGCGCATGGGTTCGGGCAAAGGTGAAGTCGAGTTCTGGGCGGCCGAGATCAAACCCGGCACCGTCCTCTACGAGATCGGTGGCGTGACGGAGGAGAAGGCGAAGATGGCCTTCAAGCGCGTCGCTCACAAGATGCCCATCAAAGTCAAGATGATCCGTCGCCTTCCGACGACCTGAGCGAGAGCACGAGAACACACATGAAAGTCGACGAGATCCGCGGCAAGAACGATCACGAGCTCAGCTTCGAGCTCGAGAAGACGAAGGCCGAGTTGTTCGACATGCGCTTCAAGTCGAAGACGCAAAGTCTGCCGAACCCCAAGCGCATCCGTGAGTTGCGCCGCGAAATCGCCCGTATCCAGACCATCGTGCACGAACGCAAGACCGGCGTGCGCGGGCAAGAACCCCGCTGAGTCGTCCAGGCCCGCCCACCACGCTGAGAAACAAGCTGAACCCCGCTGAAAAGCGCTGAAAAGCCATGACTTCCACCACCGAAAATCCGCGCAACGCTCGCCGTGTCATCGAAGGCACTGTGACCAGCAACCTGATGGAAAAGACCATCACGGTCGAGGTCGAGCGTACGTACAAACACGCCAAGTACGGCAAGTTCGTGCGCAAGGCGAAGAAGTACCACGCCCACGACGAACAACGCGAAGCGAAGAAGGGCGACCGCGTCGAGATCATGGCCTGCCGGCCGTACTCGAAGACGAAGCGCTGGCGCCTCGTCCGGGTCGTCGAGAAGTCCAAGCTGGTCGACGCGATCGACTTCAGCATCGAAGGAGGTAAGCCGTGATCCAGATGCAGACATTCTTGGACGTTGCGGACAATACGGGCGCGAAGCTCGTGCAGTGCATCAAGGTTCTCGGCGGTACGCACCGTCGCACCGCGGGCCTCGGCGACGTCATCGTCGTGTCGGTCAAGAAGGCGCTCCCCGGTTCCGAGCTCAAGCCCGGTTCGGTCGCGAAGGGCGTGATCGTGCGCGTCAAGAAGAATACGCGTCGGGCCGACGGCTCGTACGTGCGCTTCGATCAGAACGCGCTCGTGTTCGTCGACGCCGACAACAATCCGAAGGGTACGCGCATCTTCGGCGCCGTCGCGCGCGAGCTGCGCGACCGCAACTTCATGAAGATCATCTCGCTCGCGCAGGAGGTGGTGTGATGAAGGTGCGCCAAGGAGACACCGTCGTCGTCATCGCCGGCAACGACAAGGGCAAGACGGGTGCGGTCAAGACCGTGATCCGCGCCAAAGGCCGCGTCGTGGTCGAAGGCGTGAACATGCGCTGGAAGCACAGGAAGCCCAGCCAAAAGAACCCCAAGGGCGAGCGCGTCCAACAAGAGGTCGGCATCCACGCTAGCAACGTGATGCACATCGACGAGAAGTCCGGTAAGCCCACGCGTCGCGCCCCCAAACGCGACGCCAAGAAGTGAGGCAGTAAGGAAGCAAGCACATGACACGCCTCAAGCAGAAGTACGACTCCGAAGTCAAGCAGCGCCTCAAAGAGCGCTTCAAGATCGACAACGACATGGCCGTTCCGCGGCTCACGAAAATCGTGATCAACATGGGCGTGTCGGGCGCGGTCGAGAACAAGAGCCGCGTCGAGACGGCCGCGAAGGAACTGGCGGTCATCACCGGCCAGCGTCCGACGGTGCGCCTCTCGAAGAAGGCCATCTCGGGTTTCAAGCTGCGCGAAAACATGCCGATCGCGTGCGCGGTCACCCTGCGCAAGCAGCGCATGTGGGAATTCGCCGACCGTCTGATCTCGGTCGTCCTCCCGCGTATCCGCGACTTCCGCGGCGTGAAGGACAAGCTCGACGGCCGCGGCAACTTCACGATGGGCCTCTCCGAGCAGAGCGTGTTCCCCGAGGTCGACTTCGACAAGATCGAGTTCCAGCAGGGCATGGACATCACGTTCGTGACCACCGCGCCGAACGACGAGCAAGGCTACGCGCTCCTGAAGGAGCTCGGCATGCCGTTCCAAATCCGCGAAGCGAAGACACCGAAGTCCAAAGCTTCCTGAACTACGCCGGCTTCCCGAACTCCGACACACGCAAACGAGCTGATCAGTAGAGAGAATCGAACGGACCCATGGCCAAGACAACCTGGATCGTCAAACAAAAGCTGAAGCCGAAGTTCAAAGTGCGCGGCTACACGCGCTGCACGATGTGCGGCCGTGCGCGTGCTGTTTACAAGAAGTTCGGCATCTGCCGCATCTGTCTGCGGAACCTCGCGCACAAGGGCGAGATCCCGGGCATGCGCAAGGCGTCGTGGTGATCCGGTAACGAGAATCCGAACGAGAAGAGCACAACTGCCATGATGACCGACCCGATCGCCGATATGTTCACGCGCATTCGCAACGCCAACGCGAAGCGCAAGAAGACCGTTTCGATGCCTGCTTCCTTGGTGAAGCTCGGCATCGCGCAGATCCTCAAGGAAGAGGGCTACGTCAAAGAGGTGAACGTCGAAGCCGGCAAGCCGGCGAGCACGCTCACGCTCACCTTGAAATACGGCGAGTACGGCGAGCACGTGATCACGTCGATCGTGCGCGTCAGCAAGCCGGGTCGCCGCGTCTACGCGAAGGCCGACGAGTTGAAGCCCATCCTGCGCGGAATGGGCATCCAAGTTCTCTCCACGCCGAAGGGCATCCTCTCCGACCGCGGTGCGCGCAAAGCGAACCTCGGCGGCGAAATCCTCTGCAAGGTCTCCTGAGCGAGAACGCGAAAGGCCACACAGCACATGTCTCGTATCGGAAAGAAGCCCGTCGCGATCCCCGCGGGAGTGACGGTCACGAAAGACGCATCGCGTCAACTCGTCGTCAAGGGCCCTAAGGGCGAGCTCAAACTCGGCCTGCGCCCGGAGATCGACGTCGCAGTCGAAGGCGGCAACGTCCAAGTCAAGATGGTCGGCGAGGGTGGTGCGCGCACGGCGCGCGCCTACTTCGGCATGACGCGCGCCATGATCCAGAACATGGTGGTCGGCGTGACGAAGGGTTTCGAGAAGAAGCTCGAGATCCAGGGCGTCGGTTGGAACGCCGCGATGCAAGGTCAGAAGATCTCGCTCAACATCGGCTACAACAAGCCGGTCGTCATCGACATCCCGAAGGGCCTCACGGTTCTCACGCCCGACCCGGCGAACGTGATCATCACGGGCGCCGACAAGCAGGCCGTCGGTCACATGGCAGCGACGATTCGCAAGCGCCGCCCGCCGGAGCCCTACAAGGGCAAGGGCATCCGCTACAAGGACGAAGTCGTCCGTCGCAAGGCCGGCAAGAGCTTCGGAAGCTGATCTAGGAACACGGAAACATGAAGGCCACTTTCGTCAAGCAAAGCCGTCGCGCGCGCCGCACTCTGTCGGTGCGCTCGCACATCCGCCGCACGAGCGAACTACCGCGTCTGTCGGTTTCGCGCTCGAGCAAACACATCTCGGCGCAGGTCATCGACGACATCAAGGGCGTCACGATCGCGCACGCGACCAGCACGGCCAAGGCGTTGGGAACGACGCTCAAAGGCAAGACCAAGACCGAGCGCGCCAAGATCATCGGCGCCGAGATCGCCAAGAAGGCCAAGGAAAAGGGTATCGAAGCGGTGGTCTTCGACCGCGGCTTCACGCGCTACCACGGTCGCGTCAAGGCACTCGCCGACGCGGCTCGCGAAGGCGGCCTCAAGTTCTAGTACGCGACGACTGACCGACGAGAGCACAGAAACAAGCACACATCATGAAACCCCGCATTCGTTACCTCGACGGCATGGAAGTCGAGGAGATCAACGACATCTCCGAAGCACTCGTGAAGGTGAATCGTTCCGCCGCCGTCGTGAAGGGCGGACGTCGCTTCTCGTTCTCGGCGCTCTCGGTGTCCGGCAACAAGCAAGGCATCGTCGGCTACGGCTTCGGCAAGGCACGTCAAGTGCCGGGCGCGATCGAAAAGGCCGCGCGCGACGGACGCAAGCACTTGATGCGCGTTCCGCTCACGAAGAGCGGCACGATCCCGCACGAGACCGAAGGCTTCTACTGCAGCGCGATGCTGCGCATGCTCCCGGCCTCGCCCGGTACCGGCATCATCGCGTGCCCGTCGGTTCGCGCGGTGTGCGAGATGGCCGGCATCAAGGACATCCTTACCAAGTCCTACGGCTCGACGAACCCGGTCAACCTGATCAAGGCCACGCTGCACGCGCTCAGCCAGCTGCGCACGCCTCAACAAGTCGCGCAACTGCGCGGTGTGGAACTCGGAGTCGGTAGCCGCCAATGACACTCGACCTCAAGAAAGTCACTTCCCTCGGAGGTCGTTACCCCGATCGTCGCCGCATCGGCCGCGGAGTCGGTAGCGGTCTCGGCAAAACGTCGGGTCGCGGTCACAAGGGCTGGGGCCAGCGCTCCGGAACGAGTCGACGTCCTGGTTACGAAGGCGGTCAGATGCCGATCTACCGCCGCGTTCCGAAGCGCGGCTTCACGAACGCGCGTTTCCGCACCGATTACACCGTCATCAACGTCGAAGCCTTGAATGGTTTCGATGCTGGCACGGTTGTCGATCTCGCCACGGTTCTCGATCGCGGCCTCGCGAGCAAGATCTCGCCGCTCTTCAAGGTGCTGGGCAACGGCAAGATCGAGAAGAAGCTGACCGTCCGCGCTCAGAAGTTCACGAAGTCGGCCGTCGAGAAGATCCAAGCCGCAGGCGGCTCGGTCGTGTTGCTCGACGAACAGGGGCGCGAAGTGCCGGCGAGCTGACGCTCCGGGCCGCCCAAGAAACGCTGACGCTCCGAGCTCCCCAAAGAATCGCTGACGCTCCGGGCTCCCCAAACAATCGCTGACGCTCCGGGCTTCTCAAGAAACGCTGACGCTCCGGCCCTCCAAGAAAACACTGTGCAGAACTCCTTTTTCCAGCTCTTCAAGGTCCCCGAGACCCGACGCCGAATCCTCACCACGCTGGGGCTTCTGCTCGTGTATCGCTTGGGGTTCCAGATCCCGATCCCGGGGATGAGTCCGGACTTCCTGTTGCGAGGCAAGGATCAAGGATCGTTCTTCGGCTTGATGAGCGCCTTCTCGGGCGGCGCGATCGGCGACACCAACCTCTTCGCACTTGGGATCATGCCGTACATCTCGGCGTCGATCATCTTCTCGATGCTGACGAAGGTCTCGCCGGGGATCGAAGCCATTCAGAAGGAAGGCGCGGCGGGCCAGAAGAAGATCAATCAGTGGACGCGCCTCGCGGTCGTCCCGATCGCGATCATCCAGGGCTTGTTCGTCTACACCGGCGTGTTCTTGAAGGACTCGGCGATGATCGAGCAGGGCATGCGCGACAACCACTTCGCGCTCGGTCTCATCGTCGTCGCGTCGCTGCTCGCGGGTGCCATGTTCGTCATGTGGATCGGTGAATTGATCACCGAGCTGGGCGTGGGCAACGGTGCCTCCCTGATCATCATGGCCGGCATCATCGCGCACATTCCGCCCGCGATGATCAAGCTGTACACCGGCGACAGCGAGGATTTCTGGCAGACGTTGCTGCTCCTCAGCGCGATCTGGGTCGTGACGGTCCTCGTCGTCGTCTTCATCCACAAGGGTACGCGTCGCATCCCGATCCAGTACGCGCGTTTGGTGCGTGGACCGCAGGGTCAGATGGCGACGAACCGCCACTTCCTGCCGCTCAAGGTCAACATGGCCGGCGTCATGCCGATCGTGTTCGCCTCGGTGATCTTCATCGTCCCGGCGCTGATCTTCAAATGGCTCAATCTGGCCGATTGGGAGCAGATCTTCAGCACGCCGACGGGCTTCGTGCACATCTCGATCTACGTCAGCTTGGTGTTCTTCTTCTGCTTCTTCTGGAACCGCTTGATGTTCCAACCGGCCGAGATCGCGGACAACTTGCGCGAGCACGGTTCGTTCGTCCCCGGGATCCGCCCCGGGCAGAAGACGGCCGAGTTCCTTTCGAGCGTTTTGACCCGCATCACGCTGGCCGGCGCCGCGTTCCTCGCGATCATTGCCATCGCACCTGCGTTCGTGACGCAAGGAACTTCGCTGCCGCAGGACATGCGCTATTTCCTCGGCGGCACGTCGGTCCTGATCGTCGTCGGCGTCGCGCTCGACCTGGTCGATCGCTTGAACGCGCAACTCGTCATGCGCAACTACGACGGCTTCATGAAGAGTTCCGGCCCGGGTTGGACCCGTGGTGGGCGAGGCGACTCCAAGTGAACGCGCGCGTGATCATTCTGCTCGGTCCGCCTGGGGGCGGCAAAGGCACGCAGGCAGCACGGCTTTCGGCCGAGCTGAAAATCCCGCACGTTTCGACCGGCGATTTGTTCCGCGAGAACCGCGCGCAAGGAACTGCGCTGGGCAAGCGCGCGCAGACTTTCATGGACGCCGGCAAGCTGGTTCCGGACGACCTCGTGCTCGACATGTTGTTCGATCGCGTCGCGCGTCCCGACTGCAAGAGCGGTTATCTGCTCGACGGTTTTCCGCGCACCGCTCCGCAAGCGACGGCGCTCGATCAGCGCCTCGCGACGGCGCACTCGAGCGTGATGGCCGTTCATTTGAAAGTGCCCGACTCGATCCTCGTCGAGCGCGTCGTCGGACGCCGCACGTGCTCGAAGTGCGGCACGATCTTCCACCTGAAGAACAACGCGCCCAAGGTCGTTGGCAAATGCGACAAGTGCGGCAGCGACCTCGTGCAGCGCACCGACGATTCGGCCCAAGTGGTAGAGCAACGCCTCGCGACCTACCACGAGCAGACGGCGCCGATCGTCGGCCACTACAAGAAACAACCGGGCGTGCTCGTCGAGATCGACGGCAATCGCGCGCCCGATTCCGTGTTTGCGGATTTGAACCGCCTCGTCATGACGAAGGTTGCCCACTGATGGCCAAAGAAGAGCCCATCACGGTCGAAGCCCTCGTCACGGAAGCGCTGCCCAACGCGCGTTTCCGCGCGAAGCTCGAATCCGGTCACGAAATCCTGGCCCACGTCTCCGGCAAGATGCGCATGCACTACATCCGCATCCTGCCGGGTGACAAGATCACGGTGGAGATGTCGCCCTACGACCTGACCAAGGGGCGCATCATCTGCCGCGGCGAACGTCGAAAGCGAGACGACTCATGAAAGTGCGAAGCAGCGTTCGTCGCATGTGCGCGAACTGCAAGATCATCCGACGCCGTGGAACTGTCCGAGTCATCTGCTCGGATCCGCGGCACAAGCAGCGTCAAGGTCGATAGAGCGGAGTCACTGGACTATGCCCCGTGTCATTGGTGTCGATATCCCCCCGAACAAGCGCCTCGAAATCGCGCTCACGTACATCTATGGCGTCGGTAACTCGACCGCCCGCAAGGTGTGCGATCACTTGAAGCTCGACCGCGGCATCAAAGCGCGCGAGCTCACCGAGGAGCAAGTAGCCAACCTCGCCAACTACCTGCAGAAGGAGTACTCGGTCGAGGGCACGCTCCGTCGTCAGATCGCAGCTGCGATCGGACGTCTGCGCGACATCGGTTGCTACCGCGGCATGCGTCACCGCCGTGGTCTGCCGGTTCGCGGTCAACGTACGCGCACCAACTCGCGCACCCGCAAGGGGCCGCGCAAGACGGTCGCCGGCAAGAAGTCCGTGAAGGGAATGAAGTAGCATGGGCAAGGCCGTCAAAAAGAAGCTCAAGAAGATCAGCTCGAAGGGCGTCGTGCACGTCAAGGCGAGCTTCAACAACACGCTCGTGACCGTGACTTCGCAAAACGGCGAAGTCTTGGCCACGGGATCCGCCGGTCAAGTCGGCTTCAAAGGCACTCGCAAGAGCACGCCGTTCGGCGCGCAACGTGCCGCTGAAAAAGCTGCCGCGAGCGCGATGCGCCTCGGCGTGCGCGAAGTCGAAGTGCGCGTGAAGGGCGCCGGTTCGGGCCGCGAGTCCGCCGTGCGTGCTCTCGCAAACTCGGGTTTGCGTGTTGTTTCGATCGAGGACGTCACGCCGCTCCCGCACAACGGTTGCCGCGCCCGCAAGCGTCGTCGCGTCTAAGAAGAGCCCATAGGAATCAACGAGAACGAACCATGTCGAGAATCACCGACAACAAGTGCAAGCTTTGCCGCCGCGAAGGCATGAAGCTCTTCCTGAAGGGCCAGCGCTGCTTCACCGAGAAGTGCGCCGTTTCGCGCCGCGACTACCCGCCGGGTGTCCACGCGCAGAAACGCGCAAAGGTCACCGAGTACGGCGTCCGCTTGCGCGAGAAGCAGAAGCTCAAGCGCATCTACGGCGTGGGCGAGCGTCAGTTCAAGCTGTACTTCCAAGAGGCCGAGCGCCTCAAAGGAAACACCGGCGAGAACTTGATGATCTTGCTCGAGCGCCGCCTCGACAACGTCGTCGTGTCCAGTGGCCTGGCTCTGTCGCGCAACCACGCGCGTCAGATGATCAACCACGGTCACTTCCGCGTGAACACGAAGAAGGTCGACGTGTGCTCGTACCAACTGCGTCCGGGCGACATCGTCCAACCGGGCACGGCCGAGAACACGCGCAAGATGGTTTCGGAAGCCGTCGAAGTGAACAAGAGCCAGCCGGTCCCGGCCTGGATTCAAGTCGCAGGCGACACTCTGACCTCGACCGTCGTCGGCATCCCGCGTCGTGAAGACGTCCCGCACCCGATCCAAGAGCAGCTCATCATCGAGTTGTGCTCGAAGTGAGCTGAAGGCTTCGTTCCAAGCGAGCTGAAGGCTCTGCTCGAAGTAGGCAGCTACAACTGAAATCCACGGCCGCACGCATGTAGATGAGTCGGTGATCCCCCGAACGAGACGCGGGGGATCGCTCACTCGAAACGGCGCGCAGTCGGACCCTGAAGTAAGAACCCCTCTGGGGAACGTCTCGACCCGAAGGAATCAGAAACACACATGCGTATCCGCTGGCGCAATTTCGAGTTGCCGAGCAAGGTGACTCCCGACGCCGAAACCCTCAACAACACGTACGGCCGGTTCATCATCGAACCGTTCGAACGCGGCTTCGGCCACACGATCGGCAACGGTCTGCGGCGTGTCCTGTTGTCGTCGATCGAAGGCACGGCGCTCTCGAGCGTCAAAATCGAGGGCGCGAACCACGAGTTCGACGCGCTCGAAGGTATCTACGAGGACGTCACCGACATCATCCTCAACCTGAAGCGTCTGCGCATTCAGTACGAGGGTCAGAACGAGCTCAAGGTCCGGATCCAGAAGACCGGCAAAGGCGCCGTCACGGGCGCGGACGTGATCTTGGAAGGGGACGCCAAAGTCGCGAACCCGGACATGCACATCTGCACGGTGACGACGAACCGCGCGCTCTCCATCGAGATGACGGTCAAGAAGGGGCGCGGTTACGTGCCCTCCGAAGACAATACGAACGAGTACCAACAACTGGGCACGATCCCGGTGGACTCGATCTTCTCGCCGGTCCACCGCGTGCGTTACTCGATCGAGGCCACGCGCGTCGGCAAGCTCACGAACTACGACCGCTTGATCCTCGAGATCTGGACCGACGGCACCGTGACGCCCGAATTGGCGCTCGTCGAAGCCGCCAAGATCTACCGCAAGCACCTGAATCCCTTCGTGCTCTACAACTCGACGCGCGACGAGTACCCGGTGATCGAGGATCCGACGACGTCCGAGTTCAATCAGAAGAACCGCGAGACGTCGGAGCTGAACAAGATCCTGGCGAGCCCGATCTCGGACCTCGAGCTGTCAGTGCGCGCGCGCAACTGCCTCGACGGTGCGAATCTCCAGACGCTGCGCGACCTGGTCGCGATGAGCGAAAACGAAGTCATGAACCTGAAGAATCTCGGCAAAACCAGCCTGACCGAGATCAAGAACAAGCTGGCCGAGCGCGGATTGTCGCTCGGAATGCCCATCTGAGATCAAGCGAGTAGAGACATGAGACACCGTTGCGCAGGCAATCGACTCGGACGCACCACGAGTCACCGTATCGCCATGATGAAGAACATGGCGAACTCGCTGCTCCTCCACGAACGCATCGTGACCACGCCGGCCAAGGCGAAAGTCGTGAAGCCGTTCGTCGAGAAGCTGATCACGCTCGCCAAAATCGACAACCAAGCGACGCGCCGTCAGGCCTTCGCCGCGTTGCGCGACAAGGCGATCACGAGCAAGCTGTTCGACACGATCGGTCCGCGCTTCAAGACGCGCCCGGGCGGCTACTGTCGCATCTTGCACCTTTCGAAGAACCGTCTCGGCGACAACGGCGAGCGCGTGATCTTCGAGCTGGTCGAGCGCTCGGTCGTCGAAGAAGCAGCGACGTAGTCGTTCGCGCTGACCCTCCGAAATGTCCACGCCATCGGCAGAATGCCGATGGCGTGGATTCATTTTTGGACGCGTGGCGCGGGAACGATCCGATCAGGGAATCGGCGGCTCTTTCTCCATCTCCGCCAAGTACTCAACGATGTGTCTGAGCGTGAATTCCTCGTCGGACTCGCCCACCTCACGCTCGGTTCTCACGGACTGTGTCCCCGTCGAACTCTGCCACGTCGTGGCGAGTTCCCCGCCCGAAGACTCGGCCGCTTGCACGTCTCGGTTGTGTCGTTCGATCCAGGTCGAGGTGCTCTCACCTGATTCCTTTGCGGTCGTGACGCTGCCGCCGTTCGTGCCCGATGTTGCGATCGCAGTCATTGCTTTTCCTTTGCCTCGAGGTCTTCCGAAACGCCCTCTGCCGCGCGGATGTTCTTCATGTGCTGATTGATGCTTCTCAGCCGGTCGGCGATCCGTTGGCGTTGTCGAGCATCGAGAGCGCTCGCATCCTTCTTCACTTGCGTGGAGAACAAGTCGCCTGGCGACGGCGTCTCGACTCGATCTTCGAGTCGAACCGCACCCTCGATCGGAATGATCGCGAAGCTGAATAGCGCGACAGTCACGACAGAGAGCGGAATCCACGGCCGCTTCACGACGAGTTCGCGGTGCCAATCCTCGGCGCGCATCCGCGCGCTGATCGCGACGCTCTGTCCTTCGATGTAGGCGCGTAGATCGGCACCAAGCGCACCCGCGTCGGAGTAGCGCTCACGTGGGTTCTTGCGCATCGCACGCGCGCAAATCGCAGACAAAGCCCGCGGCACTCGCGGATCGTGATGGTGCACGGGCAGCGCGTTCTCGCGCAGTACTTGCTGGACCAACTTCGGGGTCGTGTCACCCTCGAACGGTCGCCGCAGTGTGAGCATCTCGTACAGAACGACGCCCAAGGAATAGATGTCCGATCGCGCGTCGAGCATCCCCGAGCGCGCTTCCACCTGCTCGGGACTCATGTAGTGGAGCGTTCCTGCCGCGAACCCCTCGGCAGTGACGTCGGCGCGCCGTTGGTCCTTCGCGACGCCGAAGTCGACGATGCGCGCCGAGCCCTGCGGAGTGACGAGGATGTTCTGCGGCTTGATGTCGCGGTGAACGATGCCCTGCGAGTGACAGTAGTCGAGTCCTTCGGCGATCTCGAGCGCGATGCGCGCTGCAGTCTTCGGATCGTGCGGGTCGAACGAGTCTGCACGATCACCGCTCTCGCGTGCGTTGCTCGCCAAAACCAAGTGTTGGTGCAGCGTCAGGCCCTCGACGTGTTCCATCACGAGGTAGGGCGCTCCGTGCTGCTCACCGAAGGCGAGCACAACGACGACAGCGGGGTGCCTCAGCCGCGAAGCCGCGCGCGCCTCTCGCTCGAATCGAAGCCGAGCGTCGGGCGTGTTCGCCCACTGGGGCGCCAGGATCTTGATGGCGACCTTGCGGTCGAGAGAGCGTTGAAGCCCCAGGTACACGACGCCGGAAGCACCGCGACCGATCTCCTCCACGAGCTCGAATTCCCCGAGTTGCAGACCGCGGAAGTCGAACGACAGCTCACGCACGGGTCCGGTCAAGACCGCCCGGTCGGGAGGTTCGAGGAAGCTGCCCGATCGTGATGCGGAATCGAGCATGCGTCGTATATCGGCGACCACTTCGGGTTCGAGTGCCTCTCGTTCACAAAGGAACTCCTCGCGCGCGACGAGGTCGAGTTCGTCCGCGAGGCCGTAGAGTTCCTTCACTCGCATCCAGCGTTTGTTTCTCATGACATTTGCTCGAACAAACGGGCTCGGATGGCGGCCCAGTCGCGCTCGACTGAGCGTTTGGGGCGGGCTAAGGTCAGGGCGATCTCGTCCATCGACAAGCCGGCGAAAAAGCGCAGCTCGACCAGTCGTGCGGCGTCGGCGTCGTCCGCTTCCAGTCGGTTCAGCGCTTCGTTCAGAGCCAACAGGTCGACCACCTTGTCTTCGTAGGTGACGAGGACGCGATCGAGCGCACTGCCCTCACCCTGTGCAGCCGGTCGCGAATGTCGGGCGCGTGCGTGGTCGATCAAGGTCCAACGCATCGCCTGAGCAGCTACGCGTAGAAAGTGACCGCGGTCAGTCCACGTGGCCGACTTCGCCTCGGTCAGGCGCACGAAAGCCTCGTGCACGAGTGCCGTGGGCTGGAGAGTGTGGCCGGGAGGCTGACCGCGCATGTAACCCTCCGCAACTCGGCGCAGCTCTTGATAGAGCAATGCCGACAACTGCTCCGACGAACGATCGGACTGCGCGTGGGGAGACGCGCAGTCGGTACGGGAGTTGGAATCCGAATCGTCTTGGGGGGGAGGCAGCATTCGGCGGTCGAATCCGACGGAGGGGGCAGGCATGGCGCTTCTCCAGGCGGCGGAAGAAACGGAAGGGGAATCGTGCTCTCTATTAGAACCAGAGGGACAGGATTCTGACGACTGCGAGCCGTCACCATCGAAGCGCCAGATTATTTAGCGGCCCTTCGACGTCCTTCCATTCCTTCCATCTCTCTCTCTCTCTCTATCTCTCGGGCCTGGGTGGCCCCAAATCCCTGCGTGCACGCGCAAGGACGATCGAAAACACGCGCGGGGAGCGCCGGGAAGGCGCGCTCTTCGCGTGCTGAAAGGTTGAAACGGACGGCCGTGGGGGCGTCCGCCAAGTTTCCCGAGATTCTCTGAACTCGAGTGACCTCAACCGTGGCGAACCCGGGGGCGCAGGGAGGTTTGGTCCCGGCCTCGAAGGAGTTCGGCCAATCCCAGCAGTCCGTTGGCGTCCGCCTGCCGGAGGTTTGCACCGACTTTCAGCAGAGTGAAACCGCGACCCATCACCCGAACTGACGGCTCCATCCCGGCACACTCGGCCCACTCTCTCGCCACGCCCAGCTTCCTCGGAACTGACGTTTCCATTTCGAGCAACTCAGCACACTCCGCCGCCACGCCCAGCTTCACCGGAACTGACGTTTCCATTCCGACATGGAACCGCACTTGGCCGCCGGGCCAGCACACTTCGCCGCCACGCCCCTTTTCTTCTCTTGACAGAATTCCGTGCGCGTGAACGGCGGTACTCCTCCGTCCACGCGTGCGGAATCAGCGATGCGAAGCACGCTTGTGTAGTCCTTTGTTTTCAGTTGCCCTGGCGCTGCTCTTCTGCCTCTCGCGCTCACGCACTTCGAGTCTGAACCGGCCTCGGCACACCGACGAACCGACACGAACCAAGCGAACTTCGAGCGAGAATCCGTCGGCGGAGTTTCGGCCGTTCGAATTCTCGGACTGGCGTGCCCCCTCGAACCGCGAGGCAGAAGAGCAACGCGAGAGCAACTGGAAGCAAAGGACTACACAAGCGTGCTTCGCATCGCTGACCCCGCACGCGTGAACCGCGGAGTACCGCGCTTCACGCGCACGGGGTTCTGTCA
>JAWXBU010000277.1:0-7548 GCA_034440255.1 Planctomycetota bacterium
GCGCTCATTGGATCCAGTTCCACTGGATCCGCGCTCATTGGATCCAGTTCCACTGGATCCGCGCTCATTGGATCCGTGTCCAGTGGATCCGTGACCGTGGCCGTTGGACCCGGGCTTGTTGTCGTTGCTCGCAGGGCTCATCGCGCTTTGGCTGAGTCGATCGGCGCGATCGCGCCGGCTTCCAGAATCTCGTAGGTATACCCTTGCTCGGTCAGGAACAGCTGCCGCCGTTGCGCGAATTCTTGGTCGCGCGAGCCGAGCGTGACGATCGAGTAGAAGACGGCAGCCGAGCCGTCGGTTTTCGGGCGCAAGATGCGACCCAGGCGTTGGGCTTCTTCCTGTCGCGAACCGAACGTGCCCGAGATTTGGATCGCGACGTTCGCGTCGGGCAGGTCGATCGCGAAATTGCCGACTTTGGACACGATCAACAGCTTGATCTCGCCCGACTTGAATGCGGAGTACAGTTTTTCGCGCTCGGAAGTCGGTGTTTTTCCCGTGATGAGCGGTGCTTTCAGGTGCCGCGCGAGCGCGTTCAACTGATCGATGTACTGCCCGATGATGAGTACGTGCGCATCGGGATGCTTCGCGATCAATTGATCGATCACGAGGATCTTGGCCGGATTCTCGGACGCGACGCGGAATTTGCCGCGAGCGTCGGCGAGTGAATATTGCCCGCGAAAGTTGTGGTCGAGCGGCACGCGCACCTCGACGCACGTCGCGGCGGCTATGAAGCCCTTTTGCTCGAGCACTTTCCACGGCACGTCGTAGCGCTTCGGCCCGATCAAGCAGAACACCTCGTCTTCCTTGCCGTCCTCGCGCACCAGCGTCGCGGTCAACCCCAACCGCCGACGCGCCTGCAGCTCGGCAGTGACGCGAAAAATCGGCGCAGGCAGCAAGTGGACTTCGTCGTAGATGACGAGGCCCCAATTTTCCTTGGAGAAGATCGCAAAGTGCTCGAACTCGCTCGTCTTGGTGCGACGCCAAGTGAGCATCTGGTACGTCGAAATCGTGACGGGCGCCACGACCTTGCCGTCACCCGTGTACTCGCCGACGTCTTCGGGGCGCAGCGCGGTCTTGTCGAGCAATTCCTCGCGCCACTGCCGCACCGCAACCGTGTTCGTCGTGAGGATCAACGTCTTCGTGCCGATCAGATTCATGACCGCCATGCCGACGACGGTCTTGCCCGCGCCGCACGGCAGAACGACGACGCCGCTGCCGCCCAACACGGATCCACCGGCGTAGAACATGCGCGCGGCTTCGGATTGATACGGGCGCAAGCCGAACGGATTGCCGCCGCGCGTGGCGGTGCGCAGCTCGATCGTGAGCGGATCACCGTCGAGGTAGCCGCCGCGATCGTCGACCGGATAACCGATCTTGATCAACGCCTGCTTGATCGTGCCGCGCTCGAGCTCGGTCAAGAACACGCGACCGTTCGCGTCGACCTTCAACAAGTTGCGGATCTCGCGGAATCCGAGCACGTCTTGCAGCGCCGATTTCGAGTCCGAGACCAACTCGAAACCGCTGTCGCCGTCGTGGCGCTTCTCGATGCGCAAGAGGCCGTACTTCTCGAGCCAGCCGCGCACCTCAGTGAGCACGTTCTTCGGAATCGGCACACACGACAGATCTTCGAGGATCGCTTCGATGCGCTCGGCCGTGACGCCCATCGCAGCCGCATTCCAGATCGAAACAGGCGTGATGCGGTATGTGTGCAGGTAATCGGGGCTCTTTTCGAGCTCGGCGAACAGCGCCAACTGATCGCGCGCCTCGGTGTAACGTGGATGCTCGATCGTCATCGGACGCCCCAAGTCGTCCTTCATCGCGCGACCGTTCGCGTCGAACTGCGTGCTGACCGTGTGCAGCATCAGCGAACGATCGCTCTGCACGATGAGCGGGTTGTCGGGACGCATCATCCGACCACCTTCTTCTTCGTGCGCGCTTTCGAGGGTTCCTTCTTGGTGGCGGGTTCGTCGATGAACAACCACGGCCCCGTGATCGAGGCTGGATTCGCGGCGAGTTCGCGCGGCGTCCCGATGGTGACGATGCGTCCCCCGCCGTCGCCCCCGGTCGGTCCGAGCTCCACCAATATGTCGCAAGTCGCGAGGAGCCCGGTGTGGTGTTCGATGACGACGACGGCGTTGCCGCGGCGCGCCAAGCGATCGAACACGTTGACGAGATGAACGACGTCGCCCGTCGACAGTCCGGTGCTCGGTTCGTCGAGGATCACGACGCCGCGCGCGGAGGCTTCGGCGCGGAACAATTCCGACGCGAGCTTGACGCGTTGGGCTTCGCCACCCGACAGCGTCGTCGAGCTCTGCCCTAGACGCATGTAACCGAGGCCGACGTCTTTGAGCGTGTCGAGGACGAGCGTGATCTTCGGCTGATGCGCGAAGAACTCGATCGCCTCGTCCGTCGTCATGTCGAGCGCTTCGGCGATGTTCTTGCCGCGCCAGCGCACTTCGAGCACCTCTTTGGCGTAGCGCTTGCCGTCGCATTCCTCGCACACGAGCCACAGGTCGGCGAGGAATTGCATCTCGACTTTCGTCGCGCCGCGACCTTCGCACGCCGGGCAGCGGCCTTTCGGACTGTTGAACGAGAAGCGTCCCGCGTCGAAACCGCGCACTTGCGCTTCGGGCGCGCGCGCGAACAACTCGCGGATCGGTTCCATCACGCCGGTGTACGTCGCCGGAATGCTGGCCGGCGTGCGTCCGATCGGGCTGGCATCGACGACGACGGTGCGCAGCGATCCGCCGGGTGCTCCGATGAGGCGCTTCCAACGACCGGCCGGACCTTCGCCCGACAACGCCGGCACGAGCGTGTCGAGGACGAGCGTGCTCTTGCCCGAACCCGACGGCCCGCACACGCCAGTGATCTCGCCGAACGCGAACTCGAAGTCGACGTTCTTCAAGTTGTGCGTCTTCGCGCCGACGATCTTGACCGTCTCGCGCCGAGCCTCAGCGACTCTGTCGACAGGCGGCCGCGCGAGCACGATGTCGCCGCGCATCGCGGCACCGGTCATGGAAGTCTTGTGCGCGCGCACCTCAGCCGGCGTGCCCGAAACGACGACGGAACCGCCATGAATTCCGGCACCCGGACCCATGTCGACGATCCAATCGGCGCGCGCCATCAGACTGGGATCGTGCTCGACGACAATGACGGTGTTGCCGCGCTCGCGCAGATCGAGCAGCGCGTCCGTCAACTTCGACACGTCGGCCGGATGCAGGCCGACGGTCGGTTCGTCGAGCACGTAACACACGCCGACGAGTTGCGAACCGAGGCTCGCCGACAAGCGCACGCGACGCGCTTCGCCGCCCGACAGCGTCGACGTGTGTCGATCGAGCGTCAGGTAGCCGAGCCCCACACGTTCGAGCAAACCTAGACGCGAGCGCACCTCGACGACGACGGGTGCGACGCTGTCTTCGAGCTCACCCTTGGCCTCGACGTCGACGATCCACGCCAGCGCATCGTCGACCGAGATCTTCAAGTATTCAGGCAGGCGCATCTTCCCGATCGTGACCGCGCGCACTTCAGGACGCAGCCTTTCACCAGCGCACGCGGCGCAGACGCGCCGCGTCATCACCGTCTCGAGGATCGCAGCCCATTCGGCGTCTTCGGTTTTCGCGCGCCAGGCGTCGATGTGACCGCACAGACCCGGCCAACCGGCGACGAACGTCTCTTCGATCTCGGCGTGCTGCGTCGAGCGTTCGATCTCGACTTTGTAGCTCTTCTTCGCGCCGACGCCGTACGCGACGAGCGCCCGCTGTTCGTCGGTGTACGCAACCCACGGCTTCGTGAGATCGATCTTGTGCGACTTCGCCACCGTGCGCAGCAACATCTCGTAGTAGCCCTTGCCCTTGGCGAGGTAGCGCCCGAGCTTCTGATGCAGCGCGCCGTCTTCGATCGACAGGCCGGGGTGTTCGAACAGGAGTTCCGCGTCGGCGGTGACCTTCTCGCCGAGGCCGTCGCATTCCTGACACGCGCCGACGTGCGTGTTGAACGAGAAATGCCGTGGTTCGAGCTCACCCTCGATGTGGAATCCGCACATCGGACACGCGCCGTGCGTCGAATACACGCGCCGCGTTCCGGCCTTCTTGTCGGGCCCGCGCACGACGAGCGCGACCATGCCGCCCGACGTCGCTTCGGCTTGCTCGACCGATTCCGCGATGCGTGCGCGCCCCGAAGCATCCAGTTTCAAGCGGTCGATCACGAGATCGAGCGTGTTCTTCGGCGCGATCTCGAGCTTATCTTCGTCGAGACGCTGCTCGATACCGTCGACGAGCACGCGCACGAAACCGGCGGCGCGCCACGCGATCGTGCGCTCGATCAAATCGGCGGCGAGCTCGTCCGGCACCGCACGATGCGCGCCGTAGATCGGTGCACACACCCACGCCGTTTCGCCGGGTGCGTCGGCGATCATGCGCCGAGCGATACGAGACGCGTCGGATCGTTCGAGCTTCTCGCCGTGTTCGGGACAGCGGCGCACTCCGGTGCGCGACCACAGGACGCGCAGGTGATCGTGGATCTCCGTCGTCGTCGCGACGGTGGAGCGCGGATGCCCACTGGACGTGCGCGCTTCGACGGCGACGGACGGACCCAAGCCTTCGATGCGCTCGACCGGCGGACGATCTTTCGTGCCGAGGAATTGACGAGCGTACGTCGAGAGCGATTCGACGAAGCGTCGGCGTCCCTCGGTGTAGATCGTGTCGAGCGCGAGCGAACTCTTGCCCGAACCGCTGGGCCCGGTGACGACCGTCAGAGCGTCACGCGGGATCGACACGGAGACGTCCTTCAGGTTGTGCGTCTTCGCGCCGTGCACGGTCAAGTGCGTCGCCGGTTCGACCGCGACGTCGTCGAGCTCGGTCGCGAGCGGCGCCGTGCGATGCGTGCGAAACGCTTCGAGCGCGATGCCGGTGTGCGAACGCACGACCTTTTCGAGTTCTTCGGGCGTTCCGTACGCGAGCAATTCTCCGCCGTGTTCGCCGCCCTCAGGGCCGAGGTCGAGCACGTGATCGGCCGCGAGCACGAGATCGAGATTGTGTTCGATCACGAGCACCGTGTGCCCCATGTCGACGAGCTTCTGCAATGCCGCGACGAGGCGCGCGACGTCCTGCATGTGCAGGCCCGTCGTCGGTTCGTCGAGCACGTACAAAGTGTGCCCTTTAGGCCGTTTTTGCAGCTCGGCCGTGAGCTTGAGGCGCTGCGCTTCGCCACCGGAGATCGTCGTCGACGGTTGGCCCAGCGTCAGGTAACCGAGGCCGACTTCGACCATGATCGACAACGGACGCGCGATCTTGGGGTGATCGGCGAAGAGCACGAGCGCGTCCTCGGCGGTCAGCGCGAGCACGTCGGCGATCGAGTGCTCTTTGTACTTCACGTCGAGCGTTTCGACTTGGAAGCGATGTCCGCCGCACTCCTCGCACGGCACGGTGACCGGCGCCAAGAACTGCAACTCGACGTACTTCGCTCCTGCGCCGCCGCACGCTTCGCAGCGTCCGCCGACGACGTTGAACGAGAAGCGCGACTTCGTGTAGCCGCGCATCTTGGCTTCGGGCATCGACGCGAACAGATCGCGGATGAAGTCGAGGACGCCGATGTACGTGCCCGGATTCGAGCGCGGAGTGCGACCGATCGGAGCCGCGTCGATCGTGACGAGATCTTGGATGTGCTCGAGGCCGGTGACGCGGTCGTGCGCTTCGGGCATCGGTGCTTCGAGCCCCAAGTGTCTGCGCACGGCACGTTCGACGATGCGATTGACGAGCGTCGACTTGCCCGAACCCGACACGCCCGTGACGGCGGTCAACGTGCCGAGCGGAAAACTCACCGTCACGTTCTTCAGGTTGAAGCCGCGTGCACCTTCGACGCGCAACACGTGACCGTTGCCGCGGCGGCGCGACGTCGGCATCGCGAGCGCGATCTCGCCGCGCAACAAACGCCCGGTCGGCGTGTCGCTCTTCTCGATCTCACCCGGCGGACCTTGCGCCGTGATGCGGCCGCCGTGGCGACCCGCGCCCGGACCGACGTCGACGAGCCAATCGGCGGCGCGCAGCGTGGCTTCGTCGTGCTCGACCACGACGACCGTGTTGCCCGCGTCGCGCAGACGTCGCAACGCCCCGAGCAAACGGCCGTGATCGCGCGCGTGCAATCCGATCGAAGGTTCGTCGAGCACGTACAAGACGCCTTGCAATCCGGCTCCGAGTTGCGCTGCGAGCCGGATGCGCTGCGCTTCGCCGCCCGAGAGCGAATCAGCCGCGCGATCGAGCGTCAGATACGAAAGGCCGACTTCCAGCAGGAAATCGACGCGTCGGCGAATCTCGACCAAGAGGTCGCGCGCGATGCGTTGCTCGCGCGTCGTGAGATCGAGCGACGCCAACTTCTCTTTCAGCTCGGCGATCGGTGTGCGCGTCACTTCGGCGAAAGTCGCACTACCGAGCAACACCGCGTTCGCGGCCGGCTTCAGACGACTGCCGTTGCACGACGTGCACGGCTGATACGAGAGGAAACGCGCGACTTGACTCTTGTGCTTGCCTTCCTTGACGGCCGCTTCGATCGCGGGGATCACGCCCGCGAACTTGCGCTTCCACTTCACTGACCCTGAGAACTTCTTCCCCGCCCACTTGTTCTCGTCCTCGAAGCGCTCTTCGCCCGTTCCGAACAAGACGACCTTTTGCGCCGCGCGCGGCAGATCCTTCCACGGCGTGTCGAGATCGAAATCGTGCGCGACGGCGACCGAGTCGAGAAAGCCGAAGTCGACGTGCGGCATCAACAACGCACCGCCCGAAGCACGCGTGACCGTCAGACAACCTTGGCGCAGCGTGAGCGCAGCGTCCTTCACGATCGCTCGCTCGGTCACGACCATGCGTTGGCCGAGCCCCTGACAATCGAGGCACGCGCCATGCGGCGAATTGAACGAGAAAAGGCGCGGTTCGAGCGGCGGCGTTTCACCACCGCAACCCGGACACGTGCGCGACGTCGAGAACGTGCGGTCCTCTTCGCCGTCGATGCCGAGCACCATGTCGCCCTTGCCGCGTTCGAGCGCGAGCTCGACGGCCTCGCGCAATCGCGACACTTTGTCGGCCTCGGGTTTCACGCGGTCGACGACGACTTCGATCGTGTGACGCACGTAGCGCTCGAGCTCAGGTACGTCCTCGATGCGATGCACGACGCCGTCGACGCGCGCGCGCACGAAACCTTGCTTGCGCAGATCGTCGAACAGTTGTTTGTGCGAACCCTTGCGGTCGCGGATGAGCGGCGCCATCAGCGTTGCCGAGCGACCGCTGGCTTCGCGCAAGACGATCTGCACGACTTCTTCGGGCGTCTGCGAGCGCACCGGCAGTTTGCACGCCGGGCAGTGCGGTCGTCCGGCGCGCGCGAAGAGCACGCGCAAGTGATCGACGATCTCGGTCAGCGTGCCGACGGTGGAGCGCGCTCCGCGTGAGATCGATTTCTGATCGACGGCGATCGCCGGCGACAGACCTTCGACGCTCTCGACGTCCGGCTTCTCCATGTTGCCGAGGAACTGCCGCGCGTAGGCCGACAGGGTCTCGAGAAAGC
>JAWXBU010000278.1:0-10192 GCA_034440255.1 Planctomycetota bacterium
GCCCGCCGCGCGGCCTCGTAGAACGATCCATTGATGCGCGCTTCGTCGATCGCGCTCCAATTCGCGACGCGCGCGATGGCCAAACCGGCGGGGCTGTCGGGCTCGCGGAGCGTGATCGGTTGACGCGCTTGGACGCTGTGGCTGACGGCCTCGTCGTGCGGCACCCAGCCGATGAATTCAGGCGATTTGGCGAGGAATTTCGACGCTGCACCGTGGAAGCGCGTCCACGCCGACTTCGCTGCGATCTCGTCGGGCACACGGTTCAAGACGACGCCGACGTGGATCGATCCGTTGACGATCGTGGCCTGTTTGTAGAGCGCGTAGGCATCCGACAACGATGTGACTTCGTGCGTCGTGACGAGCAACAGTTTCTGCGCCGCCGCGAGGTGCGCGAGCGTCGCGTACGAGAGTCCGGCGCCGTGGTCGACGACGATCAGATCGAACTCGTTCTCGAGCGGCGCGAGCGCGGTGAACAGGCGCTCCAACTCGCGCGGCGTCGGGTTCAAGAGTGACGCGCGACCGACGCCGCCGGAGATCATGAACAGTCCGTGTGGACCTTGGACGGCTGCGAATGCTGCGCTGACTTCGCCGTCGAGCACGTGACCGAGGTCGAACTTCGGCTGCACGCCCAGCAAGAGATGCGCGTTCGCCATGCCCGCGTCGAAGTCGATCAAGAGCACTTTTTCGCCGCGTTTCGCGCGCAAAACGGCGATGTTCGACGCGATCACGCTCTTGCCCGTTCCGCCTTTGCCGCTGGCGACGCACAACACGCGCGCTTTCGCTGCCGTCCGGGTCGGGGCCGCCGGAATCGATTTCGCCGTCGCGCGCCAGGCTGCGTCGCGTGCGGCGGCGGTGCGGGGTCCGCTGCGGAAAAAGTCCCAGGTCGATCCTTTGAACATGCGTATACGTGCCGCTTGGAGTGAATCCGAGGTGTCCAGGCAACGTACGCGCCGCGCGCCGTTGTTACCAGACGCTCATACCGGTCGTGCAGGCCCGAAACGCACGCGTGTCGATGTGAATTCCGAGCGAGAGGTCATGTAGCGGAGCGAGTCGCCTCTTGACAACGCTTGGATTCGCGATCCTGCGGCCGGCGCGTGGCGTGGTTCGTCAAGCGAGAGGATGGACAGTTGTCTGGACGCAGCCCGTGGATCCCGCGACTTCGGCGTTGCTCGTGCTGCGGGTCAAAACGCTGCAGTCGAAAGTCGCTCCGGGCGCGCGCAGATCGACCGCGCGAGCCCTGTAATGCGCGCGTCGGCAGATGCGCTGGTCGATCGGAACTTGGCCGGTCGGGTGAGGAGTGTGTGACCCGGATGAACCACGTACGACAGGTCAGAGCGAGCGAGGTTCACGCTCGCGGCGACCAAGGGTCGGCTGCTCGGCATCTATTCGTCAGCCCGGGCGCGCATCCATTGGAATCAGTCCGTGCTTGCGCCAGCCGTGCGTGAGCAACCTCGTGCGTGCTGTCGGCAACGGCGAAGCGATGAATTCGCGCCCACACTCGACGGGCAGCGTCTCTCTCCAGCGACACGCTCGAGGTCAGTGCAGCTTCACTTCTTCGCCGATCTTGTGGAGCTTCATCACGTTCGTCGTGCGCGCCATGCCCGCCGGCACGCCGGCGACGAACACGATCGAATCGCCGTACTGCGCCATGCCGCGCACGACCAGCATCTCGCTCGCCATGTAGAGCATGTCCTCGAGACTTTTCTCGCGCCGGAACAGGAGCGGCCGCACGTGAGCGAGCACAGTCATGTGATTCACGGTCCGCTGATGCGGCGTCAGCGCGATCACTTCCGCATTCGGGCGATAGCGTGAAATCAACCGCACCGTGTTCCCCGTCTCGGTGAAGCACACGATCTTCGTCACGTTCAACGCTTCGGACGCTTGCACTGCGGCCAGAGCTGTCGCGTTGCTGAACGTCGCTTCCGACGCACGAAACAAGGGGCGCGGAATGTCGCGGTAGCGCTGACTCGTCTCGACGGCCCGCGCGATCTTCGTCATCGTCGCGACCGTCTCGATCGGATGCGCGCCGACCGCCGTCTCGGCCGACAACATCACTGCGTCCGTGCCGTCGAGCACCGCGTTCGCGACGTCCGTCACTTCGGCGCGCGTGGGACGCGAGCTCTCGATCATCGACTCGAGCATCTCGGTCGCCGTGATCGTGAACTTGCCCGCGCGCATCGCCGCTTGGATGATCGATTTTTGGATGAGCGGCAATTGTTCGAGTTCGGCTTCGACGCCCAGATCGCCGCGCGCGACCATGATTCCGTCGCTCTCGATCAGAAGCTCGTCGAGCGCATCCAGCGCCGCCTGACGCTCGATCTTCGAGATCATCAACGCATCTGGGCACAGCGCTCGAACGGCCTGGATTTCCAGGCGTTTCGCGACGAAGCTGATCCCGATCATGTCGATGCCGGCCTCGCGCGCGAGAGCCAGATTCGCGCGGTCTTCCTCGGTCGGCAGTTCGTACGCGACCTGACTGTCGGGGAAGTGCACGCCCTTGCGATCGGCGACGTTTCCGGCGCGCGTCACGTGCGCCGTGATGCCTTCTTTCGTGACGTCGTCTGCGATCAACTCGACTTGTCCGTCGGCGAGCAACACGCGATGTCCGCGACGCACGGCCTCTTGGAAGCCGGTGAATTCGAAGACGACCTCGCCCGGCTTCGACATGCCCTTGCCTTCGACTAGGCGCAGGATGTCGCCCTCCTTCAGCTCACGCAGGCCCTTGTCGAAGCGGCCCATGCGCATCTTCGGACCTTGGATGTCGGTCAAGATCCCGATCGAGGCCATGCGCGCGTCGCTCTCGCGGCGGATCTTCTGCACGCGGCGCAAGAAGTCCTCGGGCGTGCCGTGCGAAAAATTGATGCGCGCGACCGACATGCCGGCGTCGATCAACTCACCGATCTTGTCCTCGGACGCAGGTCCGATCGTGGCGACGATCTTCGTGTGGGCGAAGGGTTGAGCGAGTTTCGGATTCGGGACGGGACGGCGTTCCAGGTCGGGGTTCATGGCTTTCGTGGCGACGGGCGGAAGGTCGCGCACGCTTCCTTATACGGATTGCGAGCGGACTAGACCGCTCCCGGCTTCGAACGAGGCGCGGTTTCGAGCGTCTGACGGCCGTGAGCGGCGCACGGTCAGCGCCCGCCCCGCCGAACACCGCCACAAGAGTCGAACGCCGGGAGGAACCGTCGAGGTCCACCGGCGTCCGGGCGATCCGCCGCCGCTCCTGAGGACGCGTTCCCCCCTGGAGGTCCGCTTCCATCGGCGACGTATCGCGAGCTTGGACGTGCGAGCCCGCGCGCAGGTTCCGCATTAGTCGGCAGAGCGCGCGCGGCTCCTCGTCAGCACGCTCGGGCAGCGTCTGCGCGCATGTCCAGCGCCAGGTCAGCGCTTCTTCGCGCCGTCGAAGCCCGGACCGACGAGCTTGAACAGCGCGTCGAAACCGCGGCTGCGATGTCGATCGGAGAACACGGCAGCGAAGCCTCCTCCCATCGGCGCGAGACGCGGCGCGACGCGATCGGGCAGGAATTCGGTTTCGAGCGCGTTGATGCGCATCATCGGACCGAGCGTGCGCCCGTCGCGCGACAGGCGCCGCACGTAGACCTGGTCGTAGTACGAAATATCGTCCTCCCACGCGACGGCGAAGCTCCCGTCGTCGAGGCGCACCACGTCGCAGAAGTCCTGTTCGTTCGCCATGAAGCACACGCTCTGCGTCGGCGCAGTCGGATGCCCGCGTCCGTCGAACAGGCGCACGACCGCGTCGCGCACCGGATCGTGGAGCGAGCCCGAGGTCCAGCTCATCGCGAAACCTCCGCCCGCAGCAGCGCTCAGCGCTGGATCCCAATCGTTGCCGCGGTCGGTCGCTTCGAACGCGATTTCTTCGCCGAGCGGCGCGAGCGCGTCGGAGAGGAATCGTCCGCGGATCATGCATGCGCCCGGACCGCGGTTGACGGTCCATGCACACAAGAGTCGACCGCTTTCGAGCTCGGTGATGTCGACATCGGCGAACTGCCAGGCTTCTCCGCCCTCGGGCCGCGGTGCGCTGATCTCGCGCGTCGCCCCGAGCACTCCGTCGGCGCCGACGAGTCGGGTGTACACATTGCCGCGTCCGTTGCGCGGCCACACCACCGCGAAACTCTTCTGCTTCGACTCGCTGCAAGCGGGTTCGAGCGGTGCGTCGGCGGCTCCGTCGTCGATCTCGAGCACAGGCGTCTTCGCGCGCCCGTCGAGTCCGATCACCTGCGCGACGAGTCGATTCTTGTTGCGCTCGCCGACCGCGCGCCATGTCACGAGCGCGTCTCCGTTCGCTTGCACGGCGACCGCGGGGCGCAGACCTCCGACGATGGGTGTCGCCGGTTCGCCGGCGAGCGCGACGGGCACAGCGAGTTCGTCGCCTTGGAAGCCCGCCTCGCCGAACCGACGCAGGTAGATCTGTGTCGGATTGCCGCGCTCGTCCGTCCAGACCATCACGCCGTGATTGCCGTTGCTCGCGGTCGCGGTCTGGTACTGGTTCGCGCTCGCGAAATCGGTGTTGATGCGCAGCTCTGGGCCGAGCCGAGCGTCGGGCGCCGCGCTGATTTCGAGCGTGCGTCCGTAGACATTCGGATCGCCCTCGCGCGAGTCGGTCCATGCGACGAGCAAGCGCGTGCCGGCGCTCGCGATCTTCGGCTCGCTGATGCCGCGCGCGGTGTCACTCGCAACCGACACGGGCGAACCCGGCAACGGCGCTCCGTTCGCGTCGAAGAGCCAAACACGCGGATTTCCCGCTGTTTTTTCGGCGCTCGTCGGCCGCTCGAGCAACGCGACGCCGCCTTCGAACGCAACGAGCAGCGCCTTCGGATCGCGGCCGTCTTCGAACTCGATCGCGGCTCGATCAGGCTTGCCGTCGACCGCCAAATGCAAGATGCGCGAGCGACCTGTGTCGACGACGAGCGCCCAGTAGCCGCCGGCTGGATCCGCGCTGATCGCGCGCGGCAGCACGCGACCGATCGTGTTCGTGAGCGCGCGTTTGTCGCGTCGCACCGTGACTCGCGCTTCGCCCTCGGTCGTGCGCCACAGACACGCGACGATGTCGCCCGGAGCCGTCGCGAGGCTCACTCCGGCCTCGGCCGCAGGTTGCGTCGGATCGAGATCGGTCGGCGTGCCGTACGGATCGCCGTCGCGCGACACGTCGAGCCACGAGAGACGTCCGCCGCGCACCCACACGATCGCCGAGCGACCGCCCGACAATGACGCGAGCGCCGGTTCGCGGCATGAAGCGTCGTCGTCACCGCGTCCCCCGCGCGGAGTGTCTCCCGGCGCGACTTCGACGGGCGCGCTGAGCCGGCGCTCTCCGCCGAGCAACATGCCGGCTGCGTCGAAACAACGCAGGAACGGAACAGCGCCGCGACCGAGCACCGCTGTCCAGGCGACCGTTCCCGCACCATCGGCGGCCAGCGTCACGACGGCGTCCGTGCGCCGCATCGTGTGCGGAGAACAGATCGAGCGCTCCGGCTCGAGTGTTTTGCCCTCGACATCGAGCCGCGCGAAGTAGAGCCCGATCGTCCCGTCCCGCGTGTCGCGCCACACGGCACCGAATCCGCGGCCGGGCGCGCCGGAAAGGCCGAGCAGGAGCTGCTGGCTGCCGCCCGAGGTCTCCTGATGGGGGATCGCGTCTGCGACGAGCACATTCAAGACTTCCGGGGGTTGATAGCCGAGCTCGCCGGGCTGGGGCAGGCTTTGTGCCTGTGAGGCTGCGACCCCAGGCGCTACCGAGGCGAGTGCGGTCACGAGGACGAGACAGAAGCGCGGGATTTTCATGTGGGATCGGATCTCTCGCAACGCCGCTGCGCGCGGCTCGAAGGTATCGAGGCGGGGTCACCGAATAACCGCTTCTTGTTCGAAGGGCCCGCAGAAATTGGGAATGCGTGTTATCTATCAAGGTACGTGGTCGCAGGCCGGGATGCCCCCCTCTCGAGGTCTGCGACCAGGACAACACTGCTCGACAACTGGATCTGGTCTTCTCCTCATGACTGCGACTCAACCCCGCGTTCCCACCGACGCTCCAGCGCCGAGTCCGCTTCAGGTTTCCAGCAACGGACGCGTGCCCGTCGCGACCACGATCGTGGTCTTCGCGCTGGTCGGCGGGTTGCTGTGTTTCATCGCTTGGATCGGCTGACATCCGCGATCGTACGCAGCCCGGCACGATCACGACACCGGCGCACCCTGACTTGGGAGCCAGTGCCATTCATCCCCGATGCGCTGCGAGCAATTCGCCTCCAGTGATTTGCTCGCAGCGCATCGGGGAAACATGGCTTTGGCTGAGGACACTCAGGGTGCGCCAGCATTGTGATCGTGCCGGGCTGCGTACGATCGCGGAGGTCAGCCGCTGATCGTCTCAGGGATTTCCTGATACGCCGGGAAGCGCTTCAGTGCCTTCTTCGAGAACAGCAGGCGTCCGTCGAGCGTGACCTCGAAGACGCCGCCTTTGGACGGGATCAACTCGACTTCCGAATCGGGGTAGGCGGACTTCAGTTCAGCGGTCAGACCGACCGCTTGGGGCGTGTAGTTTCACTGCAGGCAGTATTCGATTTGGAAGCGCATGGGGACCATCGAGGTTTGGGGTCGGGCGTCCCGGCGAAACCCGGGGCCGCCAAGTCGGGGTAGGATTCGGTGAGAATCTCGCGTTGTCTAGGAACCCCGCGTGTTTCCGCCGCGTTATACCTTGGTAGGCCTCTCCAGGTCGGATTGCGCGTTCCAGGCGCCATTCGACTGCCTGATTCGTGCTCTGGACCCTCCGCCTGCGCAGAGAGCCCGGATCCCCTCGACCCTCTCCGAGCCGACCCAACGATGATCCTGAGACTCCTCACCGCCCTCTTTTTCCTCAGCCTCTCCACTGCCCAAGTCCTCGCGCAAGCGCCCGACGCGCCCAACCTGTCGCGCTTGCTCGTCGATTGGAACCAAAAGCACGGCGGCAATTGGCGCGTCGTGCCCGACGAGGGTACCGGTTTCCTGCAGATGCTCTGGGGCGGCCGAGCTGATTCGCGCACGCGGGCGGTCGTCGACGAGGACTACTTCACGCTCGCACGCGAGGCCTTGCGCGAGACGTACGCGATGCACGGCATCGACGACGCGACGCTCGAGCCCGTTTCGACGCTGCACTTGCCGCTCGCGATGATCGGCAGCACGGACAAGATGACGGTGCGCTTTCGTCAAACCGTCGGTGGAGTTCCGGTCGAGGATGGCTTCGTCAACGCGCTCTTCGACATGCAGGGACGTCTGCTCTCGATCCAGTCGGTCGGCATGCCGCACGTCGCCGGATTCGACGTGCGCCCGAGCATCGACGCGGACCGCGCCACTCGTGCTGCGATCGCGGCGTTCCGAGCCCAGTCGGGCGTGCTCGAAACGGGCTTCGGTGCAGCGCAATTGGTCGTCGACCAAGACTTCGACGGTGAGCAGCGCCTCGCGCGCCTCGCGTGGAAGATCGACGTGCGCTCGGAGGCCGAAGGATTCGATCCGGTCGGCTTCGAGTGGTTCGTCGACGCGCGGACCGCTGCCGCCTACAAGAGCGAAGCCTCCGTGCACTTCTTCGACGTGTCGGGCACGGTCACGGGCAGTGCTTCGCCCGGCGGGATCGCGGACATCGCTTCCAACGCGGCGACGCAGCAACCCATGCGCTTCTTGAAGGTGACGAGCGGCGCCGTGACGACGTTCACCGACACGACCGGCAACTTCACGCTGCCGGGCTTGACTGCGCCGATCTCGGTGACCGTCGACTACAGCGGCTCGTTCACGAACGTGAACAACGCGGCGGGCTCCGATTACTCGCTCACGACCGTGCTGAACGCCGCCACCGGCAACGTGATCCAGATGGCACCGACGCCGACCGAGGTCACGACAGCGCAGGCCAACGCTCACCGCGCCATCTTGTTGGTGCGCGACTTCATCAAGACCACGAACCCGAGTGACACGCGCGCCGACTTCGTTTCGCTTCACAGCGTCAACCAAGCGGGCTCGTGCAACGCGAGCTGGACCGGCGGTCAGACGAACTACTACCTGGCCGGCGGCGGTTGCGCCAATTTCGCTTTCGGCACGATCGTCGCGCACGAGTTCGGGCACTGGTTGAACGCGCTGTACGGCACGAACAACGGTCCCGACGGAATGGGCGAAGGCAACGCCGACGTGTGGGGTTGCTACACGTTCGACTCCGTGCTGAACGGCCAAGGCGCCTACGGCTCGAGTGGCAGTTTCGTGCGCAGTGGCAACAACACGCGCTCGTTCTGCGGTGACGCGAGCGGTGGCTGCTACGGGGAAGTCCACAACGACGGCGAAGTGTGGATGGGCGCGGCGTGGAAGATCCGCAATCGCCTGAATACGGCGTACGGCAACACCATCGGCGACCAGATCGCCAACAGCATCTTCCTCGGTTGGATGAACGGCTACAACCAGACGCAGATCCGTACGGTCATCGAGACGCAATGGCTGACGCTCGACGACGACGACGGCAACATCAACAGCGGTACGCCGCACTACACGCACATCGACCTCGGCTTCAAGGACCAGGGCTTCCCGGGCGTGACGCTTTTCCAAGTCACCGTCGACACGCTGACGGTGCTCCCTGACACGACGAATCAGACGACGAATTACGGTGTTTCCGCGCGCATCATCGCCAATCAGAATCCGCCGATCGCAACCGCACAGATCAAGTACCGCTTGAACGGCGGCACGTTCCAAACGGTGAACATGACGGCGGGCGCGAACAACATGTACTCGGCCGCGATTCCGGCGCAGCTCGGTCGCACGAAGATCGAGTACTACGTCACCGCCACGAACAGTGTGGCCAGTTCGAACGTCGCTCCGCAGAGTGCGCCCGGCGTGCCGGTGCAATTCGACGTGGGGATTCCGCACGTGATCGCGTCTTACACGTTCGATCTCGCGAGTGACGATCAAGGCTTCACGCACGGCGGCACAGCCGACGAGTGGCAGCGCGGTGATCCGAACGGAAAAGTAGGCACCGGTTGGGCCGATCCGGGCTCTTCGTTCTCGCCGATCCAAGCCTGGGGCACGGATCTGGGCGCGACTACGGCGGGTTCCTATTCCGCGAACGGCAACAATTGGCTGCGTACGCCGGTCCTCAATTGCACGGGTGCCGTGAACACGCGCCTGCGGTTCAATCGTTGGCTGTCGGTGCAAGGTTCAGCCAGCGATCAAGCGCGCGTGCGCGTCAACGGCACACAGGTGTTCATCAACCCGACGACGAATTTGAACGACGGCAGTTGGCTTGCGCAGGAGATCGATATCTCGGCGATCGCTGACAACAATGCGTCGGTCACGATCGAGTGGGCGCTGCAGTCGAACACGACGACTCAATACGGAGGTTGGAATCTCGACGACGTCGAGGTGCTGTGGGTCGAGGGTCTGCCGATTCCGTGTGCGGCGGAACAGCATTATTGCACGGGGGCCGTGAACTCGACGGGCTTTGGTGCGCTGCTGTTCACCGAGGGTACGCCCAACATCAGTACGAACAACTTGCGCTTGTACGCGCAGGGGTTGCCGGTCGGTACGGCGGGCATCTTCTTCTACGGGCCGAATGCGACGCAAATTCCGTTTGGGAACGGGTTCATCTGTGTGACAGGTGCGACCTATCGGTTGCCAGTGGTGTTTGCGGACTTCTTCGGGATTGCGACGTATCCGATCAACTACGCCAATCTGCCGAATCCGATTGTCGCGGGCGATGTGTGGCGCTTTCAGTTCTGGTACCGGGATAACGTGAACGGGAATCCTGGGTTCAATTTGTCCGAGGGGTTGGCGGTCACGTTTTGTCCGTGAGGAGTCGGGAGGGAGGGTGACTGTGCGGTCCCCTCGCGTTCAGCGAGAAAGAAGAGGCTGCGAGCCAGGAGCTGTCGTAGGCGTGCTCCGTCGTTGAGCTTGGGTGAGTACGGTGAGATCCGTCGCTGTAAGGCAAATTGCGAGTGGTTCGCGCGGTTTCGGGGTGGTTCGAAGTGACGGGAATTCGGGGGACGCTGCGTGGGAGGAGGGTCTCGTTCCGCGTAACTTGGGCACACTCGGCCGTCACACCCAGCCCCCCCGAAACTGAGGTTTCCATTTCCGTCATAGGGCCGCACTTGGCCGCCGGGCCAGCACACTTGGCCGCCGGGCCAGCACACTTGGCCGCCGGGCCAGCACACTTGGCCGCCGGGCCAGCACACTTGGCCGC
>JAWXBU010000279.1:0-28277 GCA_034440255.1 Planctomycetota bacterium
AGGACGGCGTCATCGCGTACAAGATCGCGGCGCACGCAGCCGATCTCGCGAAGGGTCATGCGCTGGCGCAGAAGCGCGACAATGCGCTTTCGAAAGCGCGCTTCGAATTTCGTTGGCGCGATCAATTCAATCTGTCGCTCGATCCCGAGACGGCGCTCGCATTCCACGACGAGACGCTGCCGGCGGAAGGCGCGAAGACCGCGCACTTCTGCTCTATGTGCGGACCGCAATTCTGCTCGATGAAGATCACCGACGACGTGCGCGCATACGCCAAGGCACAAGGGCTGGCCGAGGAAAAAGCACTCGAAGAGGGTCTGCGCACGAAGCAGAAAGAGTTCAGCGCGGGCGGGGGCGAGATCTATCGCTGAAAGGCGGCGGACTCCGCCGTTCGAAGGCGACGGCTCATGGCGTTTCGAATCGCGTCGGCGAGAACGGCCCCGCGATAGCGCGCGGTTCTTCGATGCAGAGTGCCGCGCGCGCGGCGAGTTCGCCGACGACGGCAGCGCAAGTGACTCCATGACCGCCGAGGCCGGCGGCCCAGATCAGATTCGGTACGTGCGAATCGCGACCGATCACGAAGCGACGATCGGCGGCGTGCGTGCGCAATCCGGCCCAGAACTTCGCCGGTTGCCCGATGTCCGCCGAATTCAAGATCGCACGAGCTTTGGACGTCGCCGATTCGAGCGCAGCGTGCGTCGCCGTCAAACGATCCGGGTCGACTGCGTCCTCGTCGCACGGACAGAGCATCCAACCGCCGCTGTCGGGGCGAGCGTAGAACTCGTCGTCGTCGCTCCACACAGCGGGCCAGCGCGGATCGATGGCCGCGTCGCGCCGGGTGACCAGCAAGTGACGGCGCGTCGGCGTCAGTTCGACTCGCGATCCAACGGCGCGCGCGAGCGGTGCGGCCCACGCCCCTGCAGCGAGCACGCAGCGCTCGGCTTCGATGGTCTCGCCGCTCGCGAGTTCGACGCCCAGGCCCTGTTCGCGGATCGCACGCACTCGCGCGTCGAGCACGAAGCGCACGCCGGCGGCACGCGCACCTTCGGCGAATGCGGCAATGAGCACGCGGACGTCGACGCGGCCCTCCTGCGCGAAAAACCAGCCGTTTTCAGCTGCTTTCGACAGTGCGGGCAGTCGTCGACGCGCTCCTACGGAGTCGATGCGCTCACCGTGCTCCCACGTGACGTTCGCGCTCGACAGCACGATCAAACCGTCGCCGGCGACGAGCTTCTGTAGCGAGAATCCCGGCGGAGGCTCGTTCAAGAAGCGCGCTCCACGCTGCGCGAGTTCACGCATCGGCGCATCGTCGATGGCCGTCCGCACGATGGCGGCGTTCTGCGCGCTCGCTTGAGTTCCCAGCTCGCGCTCGCGCTCGACCACCACGACGTCACGCGCACCGAACTGCGCCAAATGCCAGGCCGTCGACAAGCCCGCGAGTCCACCTCCGACGACGACGATGCGATTCGAAACCACGATCGGCGGAATGTTATCGGTCGTGTTCCATGAACGCGACCCAGCGCGAGCCTGGCCCTGGAATACGCTGCAATTCTCGCAAGCGATAGCCCTCTGCGCGCAACGACAAGCGCGGCGGCCCCAGGCGCGAACGCAACAGCACGTGACCTTCGGCGTCGCTCATTCCCATCCGACCTTGGACCGATTCGACGTGGACGCCCGCGAGGGGAGGCGCCGCCAAAAGTTGGACGAGCGTGAATCCGGATGTTTCTGCCCCTCCGCGCTGACCGTCGGACTTCGATCCTCGAGCCCGTCGATTCTCTGCCGAATCAAGTTGTCTGCCTCATCGCGATCGGGTGACGCGAATGTTCGCCGAATCAAGTTGCCCGGCGCATCAGACGCTCGAGCGCTTCGCCACCGCGGCGGCGGACCGTCGGCTCGGGCACGCCGGTGCGACGCGCGATCTCGACCCACGTCTCCTGGCTGAGAAAGCGGCGCGAGAGGATCTCGCGATCTGCGTTGGATACACGGCTCAAGGCGTCGTCGACGAAGGCTTGCAGATCGGATCGCTCCGCGCAGTCGCTCGGACGCTCGTGTTCGCACTCGATCGACGACAAGACGTGCTCGGCGTCGCGACTCTCGAGTCGCGCGTTGCGGCGCCAGCGTTGATGACGTCGCACTTGGTCGGCAAGACCATTGCGCAGGATTTCCGCGAGATAGCCGGCGAAGCTCGTAGCGTCGGCTGACTCGAGCACGCGAGGAGTAGACGCGAGCGACAAGAACGCTTCCTGCATCACGTCGCGTTCGTCGAAGCGAGCACGCAAGTACGGCGGGATGCGGCCTCTCAACACCCCCTTCATCCACGGCTCGAGGGCGCAGTACAGCCGGCGCCAGGCATCTTGGTCGCCGCGCGCAGCGTCGCGCATGAGCGTCGTGACTTCGGCGTGGGGCAGCAGGGTCAGCGAGTAGGACATGAGAGGTTCCATGCAGCACGGTTCGACCGAGCCGGCGACTGGAACCCTCCGTCCCGCGTCAGCGCTCGAGCGGCAACCAAGCCAAGCGCGCACGGTCGGGAGCATTCGGGCCCGGCCCGCTCCGATCTGCATTCGAAGGGGAATCGAACGCGAGTCGCAGCACGTGCCTCTCGCCGCGCAAAGTCAGCGGCTTACCGGAAATCCAGGTGTTTTCGCCCGGAAGGTCGAAGAAACCCGCGAGCTTGCCGGGGCCCGCCTCGCCGCCCGGTCCGGTTGACGTTTCCTCTCGCGACGTAGGCACAGTATTCGACTGAGCCGCGCGATTCGCGAGATCGATACGCGAACCATCGACGAGCCGCGTGAGCGCGACGTCTTCGATTTGTTCACGCGATCGACGTGACGAGCGTGCGTCGAACACGAACGCGGCGCCGGACGGACCGACCGTGCTCGCGGTCTGCGTGTTCGCGTCTTCGATCCAAGCGCACGGTCCGGCGAGCCAGACGCCACGTTCGAGGTCACGGTCGAAGAGTGCTTCGAGCATGCGCTCCGGATCGACGCGGCCGTCTGTGGCGAAATCGATGCACAGATCACTCGAGACGCCGATTCCGCCGAGGAGGACGTCGATCGAACGTGCGTGCGGATCGCGGTTCGGTCGGTGCAGCGTTGCGCGCGAGAGCAGCGATCGCCCGGCCAAGTGCGCGCCGGCTGGACCGATGCCGACCAGGTGGATTCCGCGCGCGTGTGCGCGGACGAGAGCTCGGCACAGTTCTGATTGTTTGCCATACGGGCGCAGAGCGAACCACCAGTCGAGCCAGTTGCCGCCTTCGAGGACGATGCACTGCGCGGCTGCGATTCGTGGTGCGAACGTCGGGTCGTCGCCGGGACGCGCGACGTTCATGTCGAGTTGGAAGAGTGACGCGCGAGCCTCCGACTTCGCGAACGGATCGAGCGCGCTCGCGCTTTGGCCACCGATCTGGAACGTGAGTCGTTCGGAAGCCGTCGGGCTCAACTCACGCGCTGTTTCGACAGGGAGAACGAACGGCACGGTGACGACCGCGACGCGGCCGACGCGAGGCGCTTCCGTGAGGGCGGCGAGTGCGAGTGCCAAGAACATCGAAGTCTCCGTAGCGCGCTCGTGGCTAGCGGTCACCCGCCCGACAGATCGACGACGCGAGAAAGTGCGCTGATCACGAGGCTGTGACGGATTTCGTTGCGCGCAATGCGGCGCACGACGTCGGCGAGAGGGGCGGTTTCGATCTCGATGTCTTCGCCCGAATCGAGGCCTTGTTCGTGCGTGCGTTCGCAGTCCGTCGCCAGCCAGTGATGACACAGATTGTCGTGGAAGGCCGGGTTGGGTTCGACGGCACCCAGGTAGCGCCAATTCGTGCTGGTGAAGCCTGTTTCCTCGCGCAATTCGCGCTGAGCGGCGTCGCCGTGCGCTTCGCCCTTGTCGACCATACCGCCGGGGATTTCGGCCGTGATCGCACCGTTGCCGAAGCGAAACTGGTGCACCAACACGAGTCGTCGGTCGCTAGTCAACGCGACGACGTTGACCCAATCGGGCGTCTCGAGAACGAGTCGATCGAACTCTTCACCCGTGCGCGGATTCGACAAGCGATCCCAGCGCGGACGAAAGAGGACCATGTGCGCGCCGTGACGCGTCGAAAGTTTGGGCCACGGTCGCGGGCGAGGTGAATGCGGCGTGTCGTCGGTCGTGGACATGATGGAGACGCGCAGTCTACTCTCCGCCGATGAAGAGCGACGTTTGGCGCGGACATGCAGCCCTCGTCGTCGTTCAATTCTGCTTCGCGCTGTTCCCGATCTTCGGCGTGTTGGCGTTCAAACCAGGCGGCTTCGGTCCGCTCGCGGTCGCGGGATGGCGCATGGGTGTGGGAGCGGCAGTGTTGCTCGCGATCGCGTTCGCGGTGCACGGTCGGCGAGCGGTGCCGAACTGGCGCGACCTGCCGCTGCTCTTCGTCGCGTCGCTGCTCGGCGTCACGCTCAACATGGTTCTCTATCTCGAGGGGCTCGCGCGATCGACGCCGACGAATGCAGCGTTGATGATGGGCCTGATCCCGGTGTTCACGTTCGCGATCGCCGCGTTCGCCGGGCAGGAACGCGCTTCGTCGACGCGCGTGATCGGCGTGTTGGTCGCCTTGGTCGGCGCGTCGTCGCGCTTCTGGGCCGAACGTCCCGATTTGGTGCGCGAGCACGCGTTCGGCAACCTGCTGATGGCGGCGAACGCGCTCTGTTACTCCGGCTACTTCGTGATTTCGCGGCCGATTTTGCACCGTTTGCCGCCGCTCGTCGTGATCGCGTGGGTGTTCGCGTTGTCGGTTCCATTCGTGCCGCTATTCGCACGCGGCGAAACGTTCGTGCCCGAGACGGCGACGTCGAATCACTGGTGGGCGCTCGCGTTCATCCTCGTGTTCCCGACGGTCGTCGCGTACGTGTTGAACATCTATGCGCTGTCGGTTTTGTCGGCGTCGACGACGGCCGTCTACATCTACATGCAACCGCTGATCACCGCGTCCGCGAGTGCGTGGATCTTGCAGGAAGAGCTGACGCCCGCGATGTTGATCTCCGCCGTGCTGGTGTTCGCCGGCATCTGGCTCGTCGTGCATCCCAAACGAGTCGTCGCTCCAGCTTGAGCCCTATGGAAACACCCCGAGTTCCCGAATCCCGATCGATCCGCTTCCGAGTCGCGCTGCACACGCGCTGGTCCGACGAGGACAATCAGGGTGTCTTGAACAATGCGGTCTACCTGACGTTGTTCGAGGAAGCGCGTCACCGCTACTTTGGTGACTTGGGCTTGCTCGAAGGTGCGATGTTCCCATTCGTGCTCGCTCAGACGAACGTCGCGTTTTTGTCGCCGGGCCAGGGCGGAGTCGACGTCATCGTCGAAGCGAAGACGGTTGCGCTCGGTAATTCGTCGTTCACGCAGGTCTATCGAGTGATCGACAAGAGCGGAGTCGTGTGGTGCGAAGCCGAAGCGCGCTTGGTCGCGTGGGACAATCAAGCTCGCAAAAAAAGCTCGATCTCGAGCACTTTCCGCGAGCGTGTGGCGGCGTTCGACGCTGTCTAGTTCCTCGAAAATCGCGTCAGACAGTTCGGCTTCGCAATCGTCGTGTGCACAAAGGAGATCCTGCACGAACCCTGCGGAACGGTAGCTGTGTTCGAGGATCTGTACGGTAATCTGTGGGACCTCCTCGAACCGCGCTGACGGCACGCTGACGTCCGACCTCGCGCTCGCGGGTCTACTGCTTCACGGCGGTCGTATCGAAAGCAGTGTGGGAGGAGGTACCGCGATCCGGCCTCACGATTCGAAGCAGAGTACCTCCCGAGAACATGACGAATGGTGACCAGTGAAATCCGCTTCGACGACGGAGCTGCCTATGAGCGCTACATGGGGAAGTGGAGCCAGCTTGCCGGTGAAACGTTCCTCGAATGGCTTGCTCCGCAATCAGGTTTGCGCTGGCTCGATGTGGGCTGCGGCAGCGGTGCTTTCACCGAAACGCTCGTCGAGCGGTGTTCACCTCTTTCAGTACACGGAATCGATCCGTCGCTAGGGCAGCTCGCTTTTGCTCGCACGCGACCCGCCTTGCATTCCGCACAGTTTCGTCAGGGCGACGCGATGGCGCAGCCTTTTCCCGACGACACGTTCGACGCGGCCGTCATGCCGCTCGTGATCTTCTTCGTACCAGACCCGCAGAAGGGCGTGGCCGAAATGGCACGCGTGGTGTGTCGCGGGGGATTTGTCACGGCTTACGCGTGGGACATGCCCGGCGGTGGTTTCCCCTACGACGCGCTGCATGTCGAAATGCGCCAGTTGGGTATGGATGTACCGGTGCCGCCGAGTCCGGGTGCGTCGAGTCGAGACGTCATGCGAGAACTGTGGATGGGTGCGGGTCTGGATGCGATCGAAACACGGGAGATCACGGTGCAGCGGACGTTCGCTGATTTCGCCGACTACTGGACGACGATCCTCGGCGGGCCGAGCGTCGGTCCCAAGTTGGCCGCTCTGACATCCGGAGATCTCGCACTTCTCGAAGCACGGATGCGCGAGCGGTTGCCGTCGGATGCAGCCGGCCGCATTACCTACAGGGCCCGGGCTAATGCCGTAAAGGGTCGAGTTGCAAAGTAAGCTCCGCAACGAAGCTGAGTCCTGTTCTGGCTCGGGATCCTAGTCCCATGAAGTTCGAGGCGAGGCTCGTAGACGTGTTACGCGCCGCTTCAGCGCGCGCCCGTTGACGCGGGCACGTCCACCAGCCTATTCGGCCGCCGCGGATCAGTACGGCGCCAGGCACCTTCTTTGCGCGGAGAGGGCGGAGTACCGAACAACACGGCGCGCGGCTCGATCGAGACTCTTCGCACTCTCGGCACGGGACGTGCGATAGTCTCTCCAATGGCTAGGTACGGTTGGCAGTGCATTTCGTGCGGTGAGAAGCCCGCTTGGTCGACGGTGTGTGACTCGCGCAGCGTGGCCGCTTTCATCTGGGACGAGTTGGCGCCGAGCGGCTGGGATCAGCGCTTGTTGCACCGCCTGTGCACGTGCACGCGCAAGTCGCTGCGCATCACCTCACGTTTCAAGCGCGGAGATCCCGAGAGAGTCAGCGTCGAGCACATCGTCGGTCTCGGACCCGACGGCGATCAACTCACGATGCTGTGGGAGACATTCAGGCACGCGGATCCGCGAACGCGTTGGATGGACTTCAAATATCAACGGGGTCGCAGTCCGTGGGGGCTCAACAAACGCTTGGTGCTCGAGAAGGCACAGCTGACGCGACTGCTGCGCGCGTACGAGACACAGACTGGGAAGGTCATCGTGCCGGAATCCAAGACGCGAAAGACGCCGAAACGCGCATCAGCGCAGCGGCGGAACCGAAAGTAACCAGTCGCTTTCGCGCGCTGGCGAGAGCGGACGGATCCACTGCCAAGCCGAGCGCGTGTTCCACTCCGCGCGCCACCGCGCATGCAGCTCGTCCGTCGGGAAATGCTCGTCGGCTTCATAGGGATAACCGCTCATCGCATGGAAGGGGAGCGGTTCGACCTCTAGGGCCTGAATCGAATTCGGATCGCGATCCTTGGCCCAGCCATCCAAGTAGACGAGGTAGTCGCGGCGCATGCCGGGCGTCGGCGGAGGCAGTGTTCTTGCGTCAAAACGCAGTGTGAGCGCATCCCCGGCGCCCATGATCACGAAGCGATCGTCGACGGTATCGAGCAACTCGCGACATTCGCCGAAGCGCGTGTACTGACCCGGATGCTGATTCCAGCGCGGATGCGGCGCGATCTCGTTCCAGTCGAAACGCTCAGGAGTTCCATCGTTCGTCGCGACGCCCGGTGCAATCCCTGAGCTCAGCGGCGCACTGAAACCACGGCGCCACAACTTCGCCGACGTGCATGGAAACTCGCGCAACTCGAGCGGCGCATCGTCGTCGTCGACGGCGAGACGAATGGAATCCCAATAGAGCTGCAAGCTCGTGAACACGCGGATGCGCGGATCGTCTTTCGACAGGATCGACGTCACGTCGATCACCATCGTCTTGGTTTTTCCCGCGGGAAAACCGACCGGCGGACCTGTCTCGCGCCAACTGCCTTTGCCGTCGGGAACGTGCAACAGCGGAGGAATGAACGGTACGTCCGGCGTGCGCGACGAGGCCATGTTCGCGCTCGCATCACTCCAGAAGAACCAACCCGTCATCACCAGTCGCAGCTTCTTGGCCCGCGCGACAACATCCTTGTCGAAGGACAGTTCGAGGAACCACGGCTTGGCCAAACCGGCGAACTGGGGCGCTTGCTTCGTGAACGGAACGGCGTACACATCGTCGATCGCTGCGACGTGCTCCTTCCACTCAGCGCCCGCCGCATCGACAGCTCGCAGCGGCGAAAGCGCTTGTTTCACCGTGTGATTGTGAGCTTTTGGGAATGGGGGAAACGTGAAGCGCTCGTTCGGGAACACCTCGGTGTCAGCGGGATGATCGACGACGACGACCTTCGCGTGATCGAGGTACGTCACCTCGCGCAGCTCTTCTGTGAACTGCATCTCGAAAGCACCGTCCTTCAACGTCATCTGTTCCCCCGTGACGAGCACGTACTCGTCGTGATCGGGTGGCACCAGCATGTCGGCGTTGATCGGAAGGCCGAGCGGCGTGATGCCGAGCACGTCCGACACGAACGTGTACGACTGGCCGTTCCACGTGTAGAGGAACGGGCACGAGCCGATTTGAGCCGACGGTTGCTTCATCGGATCGAAGATCGAAGTTCCGTCTGCGCTCTTCGCATTCAACGCCAGATCGAGTTCGTCCGTGTTCGCGCCATTCGGCCACGTCGCGCGGAAGACGTCGAACTGTGTATGCCCTCCGACACCGATCGGTATGCGCTCGCCGCGCCAATACACGCGCCGGTAGATGTCGCCCGCGCGGAACTCGAACACCAAGCCGACGCCGCGTTGATTGTCGCGCAAGCCTGAGAACGAGACGCGCACGCCGTTGCCCGTCGGACCTTCGTTGTGCAGCGCATCGATGCCGTCCGCCTTCATGAACACGAGATCGGTGCGCCCATCGTCGTCGTAGTCGAACGCGCTCAACACTCCGCTCGCGGCGAAACCCGTGTCGAGCGCACGCTCGGCGGCCAGACCGGGTGCGAGCACGATGTGCACTTTGCCGTCGACACCGATCCAGGCGATGTCGAGCGATCCGTCGAGGTCGAAATCAGCGGGGCTGAGCGAACTCCGCGGCGCGACAGCGGCCGGAACCGACGCTCGCGGTTGGCCGCCGCGTGGAACGAACGTGCTCGGATTGCCGGCGATCCACAAGTCGGCGCGCGCGTCGCCGTCGAAGTCTGCGACCACCGGTTTCGATTTCACGTCCAGCGCGAACGCGCCCGCGATCTCCTTGAACTTGCCGCCGCGTTGGCTGTCGGCGAGGTACGGCTGACCCGCGCCGCCGAACAGGAAATCAACGTCGTTGTCTCCGTCGAAGTCTTCGGTCACGAGCCACGAAAAGACCTTCGCTTCCGGCAATCCGGACCCCTGCGTCGCATCGGTGAAGACCACGCGTTTGCCCTCGCCGCTGAGCTCGTTCGTCCCGTCGCGGCGCCAGATGCGTGCTCCGAAATCACCCGCGACGACGAAGTCGAGGTCGCCTTCGTGATCCCAATCGACGGCGGCGATGTCGTGCGCTGTCGAAGGGAGAGCGGGCAGTGTCGCCGCGACCGAGACGAACACTCCGTCCGTGTTTTCGAACAGCGTGCACTGCGCATTCATCTGGACCAACAAATCGAGATCACCGTCGTTGTCGGCGTCGAAGGGAACGACGCTCGTCGTCGGCGCAAGAGTGAGCGCGGTCACGTCGTCGAACGACGGACTTGCCGACACGGCGAGCACGCCTTTGGCCCCGAACGCGACGATGCGGCGATCGCACGCGACGAAGGAATCGAAACCATCGAAGTCGCGCGGACTCAGAGCTTGTCCGCGGAACTTCAGCAGGTCGCCCTTCTCGACGACGCTGCCCATCGGTTGCGGCGGTTTCACGCGACCGAGTTCTCCGAGCAGGAATTGCAACGTCGTCGGCGCCTTCACCCCGCGCTTTTCCAGATCGCGAATCACGGCGCGGAAGGGTTCTGCGTCTGCATCGCGACCGCTCTGCGTCAGCAAGTTCGCGAGGCGTGTCACCGCGGCGAAGTACCACTGTTGCCCGTTTTCGAAACCGACGGCGACGACTTCTCGGAAGAGCTTCTCGGCCTCGGCCGGCTTCTCCAAATCGTCTTCGATCGCCCCGAGGAGGATCTTCGTCGGCAAATCGTTCGGCGCGAGCTCGTGAGCGCGCATCAAGTACTTCGACGCCGCCTCCGAATCGCCGGCTTGACGTGCCATCTGTCCGCGCAAGAACGCGACCGCCGCGGATTGCGGATCGCGCTTTTCGGCGCGCGCGAGGAACGCTTCCGCCTCGGCGTCGCGCGTGTCCGACACTTCGATCGCGGCCGCGCGCACCAAGTCTTCGGAGGCTGAGTCGGTTCCCGCGACGAGGGCAGCCAACTCTTCCCGCGCCTGTGTGCGCTGATCCTTCGCTATGAGCACGGCGACCCGTTCGCGAACGCGCAGCGCCTGGTTGGCGGGGAGCGGAAAGGTCTTTTCCTGCGGACGAAACCACAAGTACACGGCCAAGGCGACGAGGGCCGCGACCAGCGCGATACGAATCAGACGGGAGCCGTTCACGGACGCGATTTCCTTCGGGGTTGGAGCTTGCGTCGGTGTACGCGCGATGTCCGCCGGAATCAAGTCGACCAAGCCTTCGGTCATTTCATGCGAGCCTCCGATAAGCTCTCTCCCACATGAGCGCGAACACACCGTTGGACTTGGTCTCGAATCGGAACGCGAAGACGGCGCTGGTCGTCGGCGCGAGTTCCGGCATCGGCGCAGCGCTGGTGAAGCAACTCGTGAGCGAAGGCTACGCCGTGTGTGCGATCGCGCGCCGGAGAGACGTTCTCGATCAGCTCTCCAGCGAGGTCGCTGCCAGCGCGCGTGCGAGCGGGGGCCGCTCGATCGTTCGCGTCCACGACGTCGCGCGTGCGGAACAGGTGCCCCAGCTCTTCGAGGAGATCGTGCGCGACCTGGGCGGCCTCGAACTCGTGATCTACGCCGCCGGGATCATGCCCAAGATCGGTTCGAAAGAGTACGACACCGAAAAGGATCTCGATCAACTGACTGTGAACGTCGGCGGCGCGATCGCGTGGTGCAACGCGGCGGCGAATCTGTTCCAGACGACGCGCCGCGGAACGATCGTCGGCATCAGCTCGATCGCAGGCGATCGCGGGCGCAAGGGGAACCCCGTCTACTGCACGACGAAGGCTGCGCTGAACACCTATCTCGAAGCGTTGCGCAATCGACTGTCCGAAGTCGGCGTGCACGTCACGACCATCAAGCCGGGCTTCGTCGACACTGCGATGACGAAGGGAATGCCGGGCCTGTTTTGGCTGATTTCGGCCGAAAAAGCGGCCGAGATGATCCTTGCCGCCGCGCGCGGTCGAGTGAACACGCGCTACGTTCCGCGGCGTTGGTGGTTCGTCGGGACCGTGATTCGCTCGATCCCGTCGTTCGTGTTCAAGAAGCTGAACGTGTGAGATGAGCGCGGGGAATCGCAAACGCGAGTTCGAGCGACCGCGGCACGATATCGAGTACGTCGAAGGCTGGGGGATGGCTGTCGGTGCGACGTCGCGCGTGTTCAGACCCACGAGCGTTGCAGAAATCGTCGCTACGCTCGCCGCCGCACGCGCCGACGGAGTCTCGATCGGTCTGCGCGGCACCGGTTGTTCGTACGGCGACGCGAGCGTGAACGAGCACGGCCACGTGCTCGAGCTCACGCGCATGAATCGCATCCTCGCATTCGATCCTGCGACGGGCATCGCGAACTGCGAAGCCGGCGTCTCGATCGAACAACTGTGGAAGACGATTCTGCCGCACGGTTACTGGCCGCGCGTCGTGTCGGGCACGATGTTCCCGACGCTCGGCGGCGCGCTCGCGATGAACATCCACGGCAAGAACAACTACGCCGTCGGTACGATCGGCGACGCCGTTCGCGAGTTCGACATCGTGCTGCCGAGCGGTGAAGTGCGCACGTGCAATCGACAGGCGAACAGCGATTTGTTCCATGCTGCGATCGGCGGACTGGGACTGCTCGGCGTGATTTGCCGCGTCGAGATCGAGACGAAGCGCGTCTACTCGGGCGATGTGGAGGTGCGTGCGAAGAGCACGCAGACGCTGCGCGAAGCGATGGAGTATTTCCAAGCGCACAAGGCGACGAGCGACTATCTCGTCGCCTGGATCGATTGCTTCGCTGCTGCCCCGGAACTCGGTCGCGGGCTGGTGCACGATGCGCGCTACTTGCGCCGCGGCGAGGACGAAACACCGGAAAGGTCGCTCGCGCTGGCGCATCAAGACCTGCCTAAAAACGTCCTCGGCGTCGTGCCGAAAGGCGAAGTATGGCGCGCGTTGCGCTTGCTCAATCACGATTTCGGGATGCGCTCGCTCAACCTCGCGAAGTACTTGGCCGGGCAGATCGAAGAGCGCCAAGGTCCGCATCGCCAATCGCACGCCGGCTTCGCGTTCCTGCTCGACTACGTGCCGAATTGGAAGTGGGCCTACGGTCGCACGGGCAAACGCGGGCTGATCCAGTACCAAGTCTTCGTGCCGCACCGCTCCGCCGCGGACGTGTTCGAGGAAATCCTGCGTCGCAGTCAACGCGCGAAGATCGTCCCGTACTTGGGCGTCTTGAAGCGCCACCGCCCCGATCCGTTCTGGTTGACGCACTCGGTCGACGGTTGGAGCCTCGCGCTCGATTTCAAAGTCACTCCCGAGTCGCGTGATCGTCTGTGGCGTCACTGCGCCGAACTCACGCGCCTCGTGCTCGCGAACGGCGGCAAATTCTATTTCGCAAAGGATCTCGTGATCTCGAACACCGACATGGTGGCGATGTATCCACCCGAGAAATTGGCCACGTTTTTGGCTCTGAAACGCCGTATCGACCCAGACATGTGCTTCGAATCGAATCTGTCGCGCCGCGTTCTGCACGGATTGAGACGCTAGCCGGGCAAGACACCGGCTCAGACCCCCGACCCAGCGCTTCGTCAGCAGCGATCAGTCCTACCGTGGCAAAGACTCGCTCGCAGATCACGGGGCTGACGTCTCCCGCGCGTTGGATCGGCCAAACTCCTACATCGGCTTCGACAATCTGGAATATGATGTTGACTCCGAGGGGGGGGGGGCATGGTCTGCTTGAGAAGGGTACATCACGTCGTCGAAGCGCTTGCACTCCGCGACCGCTGCCTGGGCGTGTGCCGTCCTCTAACTTCAAAGGAATATCATGCTTGTTTCATTGCTACTCGCTGCCGCTGCTGCAAGCGCGCCAGCCCAAAGCGCCGCTTGCTTCGGTCCCTGCTACACGCCTGGCTGCGCCAACTCGAGCTTTTGGGTCTGCAAGGGCCACACGGGAGTCACCCGAACCTTCGGTGATGCCCCGGATGGCGGTCACTTTTCATCGAACAACCGGAACGACTCGAACCACGTCGTTAGGACGGCTGGCGGGTACATCGAGCCGAAGCCGGGCAAGACCTGGGGTGACGTTCACGAATGCAGCGACCTCCAGGGCTGGTGCTAGAGTTTCAATTTCGAACCACAAGGACTTCACGATGATTTCAAGAACACACATCCTCCTCTTCTCAGCCGTTCTTCTCGCAGGCGTGTGTGTGGCCGCTGCCACACAAAGCCCAGGGCAGACTGCCCAGCCGAGAACACCCGCAGTGCCAACAGTCACAGGAGAACCGGCTTGGTTCAGCTCTCAGGACATCGGCGAGGGTGTTGAGTTGGAAACTTGGGTAGGACTCGCGCCCGCCGTCATCAATCCGACGACGAGCACATCTGTTCGCCCCGTCAGTCTGCACCTGAACTTCCTGTACGGACTTGGCGTCATGCAGCAGATCGACGTCTTGAAGCTATACGACGTCTCGGACACGAATCCGAAGGTCTTCAACATGGCGGGAATCGACCGCCAGGTCGTCGCGCCGCAGCGTCCTCCGCACAAAGTACTGAAGTACTTGGTCACGATTCAACCGAAGGCCAACTACACCTGGGGCACGATCCGCGGTGCGCTCGATCTCAACATCGACGCAGTCCAGCAGTAGCGCAACTGCTCGCAGGAAAGCGGCACCATTGAGACCTCTTCGAGGATTCAGCGGTGCTCTTCGCTGGGTGTCGACATTCGGATCAATTGGGTGCGCTCGGAATTTATTCTGCGTGATGCTCTCACGCGTGAACGGAAGAAACATGCAGCGGCCTGGACCAGTGGATCCGAGCGTCAAGCTAAGGACCTGCCTACGATGCGATGGTCGAGGGGCTCAAACCCGAGCCGGGCATCGAACTCTTCGTGAAGAAATGCGCGCCCACATCGCGGACGGATTCGCTCAGGCCAAGACTGGGAAGATCCTTGATGGCGTGCAAGTCGCGAAACGACTCCGACAGAGAGTTGACCGTCATCGAAAACAGGATGTCTGACGGGGTTTCAGCCTCGACGGAGGGAACGAGAGTCGTCAATCCGCCTCCGAGTACACGCGGGCCGCAGGCACGTCGACCAGGCGATCCTCTTCCGCGATCCACGCGGTCAACTCGCCGCCCCACACACATCCTGTGTCGAGCCCGCGCACGAAGGGTTTCGACACGAGACCGCCGCGCGCCCAGTGTCCGAACACGACGGTGCGACGTTCGCTCCGATCGCGCGGCCAGTACGTGTACCAAGGTTGGTAGGAACCCTTCGGAACCGGCCAATCGGCGCTCGGTCGACGACCGAACGCGTCGCAGTAGCGCGCGTAGATCGCGAACGCCAACTCGGGCGAATCCTCGAGCGGATCGAGACCCGTGAGCGCACGCACCGGATCTCTCCACGCGGGACTCACGCCGGCGTGCACGAGCAGCACGTCGTCCATGTCGCGCACGAGGGGACGTTCTGCCAGCCACGTGATCAAGTCGTGCGCATCCGGCGCGTCGAGCACATCGACCATCGTGTCGCGCTCGTGGCGTTTGCGCAGACCCGCGGCCGTACGCAACAGATGCACGTCGTGATTGCCGAGCACGCCGCCGACGCCGATCGTGCGACACACCCGCAAGACACCGGCCGAGTCCGGCCCACGATTGACGAAATCGCCGACGGGATGCACTTCGTCGCGCGCGGGATCGAAGCGCACGCGGTCGAGCAAGCGCTCGAACTCCTCGCGACAACCTTGGATGTCTCCGACGAAAATGCGGCGTTTTTGCATCAGAGTGCGTTGAAAATGCGCGCGCGCCCGCCGCCGTGTCCGACCAAGAGTCCGAGCGATTCGAGCTTCACGAACAGACGTCGAGTGCGCGCCTCCGACAGGTTGTGCAGGCGCGAGAACCTTGCGACCGTCGCCGTCCCGCCCGGAATCTTCGGCGTAGGACCATGGCGCTTGACCCATTCGAGAATCGATTCTTCGATGCTCGAAAGTCCGCGCCGATGTCGACGCGACGAACGCAACGCGCTCAACGTCGGCCCGTCGGCGACTCGATTGCTGGCGCCGACGCGCACGAGGAATTGCTTCTTGCCGTCGGGCGAGCTGACCGCGTGAGGACGCACGCGGCTGTACGGCACCGAACACGCCACGATGCGCGGACCGTGTACGTCGACGATCTGCAGCTCGACGTTCAATTGCGGCTCGATCCACGCGAGGGCGAGCGCACGAATGCGCTCCTCGACGGTGGTCGGATGATGCACACCGTGCACGCGCCCGCGATCGGTCACGCCGACGAGCAGCAGTCCGCCACGCGTGTTCGCGAACGCGCACAACGTCCGCGCAGCTCTTTCATCTCGCGGCAGAAGCCGCTTGAACTCGACGCGCAAGCCCTCGCCTTTCGCGAGCGAACTCATGATCTCGAGCGCCGTCAGATGCACGTCGAACGAGACTACAGCACGTCCATCGCTCGTGGGAGTAGCAACGGACCGAGTGGGCGCAGACAATGCGGCGCAGATGAGCACCCGCTCGCAACGCATCCTCGCTTGGGCCGGCGTCGTTTTCGGCGTCGTCTACGTCCTCAACCCGGGTTGGGGCTTGCTCGAATTCATCCCCGACATCGTGCCGGTCATCGGCAACCTGGACGAGGCTGGCGCCACGCTGCTCGTGCTCCAATCGGTGCGCAAACTGCGCGAAGCGCGAAAGTAGCTCGCCGCGCTTGGCGCATGCGCCGGGCTCGTGTAGAACCTCCGCTCAACATCCAGAGGAGATCGATCGATGGCCAAAGCACGCACGAAAAATATGGGTCCGACGCGCGGTCGCGCGAAGCCGCGCAAGATGGGTATGGGCTCGGGCAAGAGCCGCAAGAAAGCCAACACCAAGCGCCGCGTCTGATTGGGCTGCGCTCCACCGTTGGAGCGCGAGCACGCCATGATTCGGTTCTGCTCGCACGAGTGGGAGCAAGATGATCGTCGAAACCTCGCCGGGCCCGCTCGAATTCGCAGCGGCGCTCGGTTCGGCATTCACATGGGGCTTCGCGTCGCTGCTCTTCGCGCGCATCCTGCGGCGGGACGGAGCACGCGCGGCACCGACAGCGGCCGCGACGAACCTCTTCAAGAACACGCTCGCGACGCTCGTCTTCGTCGCCGTGTTCCTCGTGCAGGGGGAGAGCCTGCCGGCTGCTGCGGCGTGGCCCTGGCTGCTTCTGTCCGGCGTCTTCGGTTTCGCGATCGGCGATACGATGTACCTCGCCGCACTTCCGCGTTGCGGAGTGCAAGTCGCGACGATGGTCTCGCTCGTCCACGTGCCGACGACGACGCTGCTCGATTGGATCTTCCTCGGGCGATCGCTTTCCGCGATCACGATTCTGTGGATGTTCGTCGTGCTGCTCGGTGTCGCACTCGTCGTCACGGAAAAAAGGCCCGGTGAAGCGCACTCGCTCGAGCGGCGTCGCGCGCTGAGAATCGGCGTGGTGTTGACACTCTGCGCCGCGACCTCGCAATCCGTCGGCGTGGTGCTCGGTCACGAGGGCATGAGCGGCGCGAGCCTGATGGGCGGAACACTCGTGCGCATGTGCGGCGGCATCTTCGGCGCGGTCGTCGGAGCGGTGCTCATCGGCCTGGCTCGCACGACGGTGAATTCCGAATGCAGCGAACTCGTGCGACCGATGCGCGAACACGACACGCGTCGCTCGCTCGCATTCGCGGCACTGTTCGGATCCGTGCTCGGTCTACCGCTCTTCCACTTCGCGCTGCGCGGTCTGCCGAGCGGCATCGCCGCGGTGTTGTTCGCGACGACGCCGCTCTTCACCCTGCCATTGGGTTTTCTCTTCGGCGAACGACACGGCGCTCGCGCGTGGATCGGCACGCTGATCGGTTTCGGCGGAGTCGCCGGGCTCGTGCTGTCGCTCGCGTGATCAGCTCGCGAAGCGCATCGTCGCCGCGATCACGCTCATCCACAGCGATGCGCCGACCGTGATGGCTAGCACCAAGTACTCGAGGAATTTCGCGAAGCCGTTGTCGATGGGATTGGCCATTGGGGGGACTTTTTCCTTTCCTGCCTCGGCGTGGGGCGCCGGTTGCGACTAGATCCGCAACAAGGCCTCACTTCCGGGCCGAACGGTTGCGAACCGTTTTGGAGGTGCGGATGCAAGTCTTTGATACACAACGGCTTAGGCCGATAGATCAAGTCGCTGTCAGACGCTGTTTTTCACCGATCGGCCACGCGCGAAGAGGAAAGCAGCGAGTCCGATCACGGCCGCGAAGGCGAAGACCGGCCGTATGGCGAGCACGTTCTCGCCCTCGAGCACCAACAGTCCGTTGTACGACGCGTGCAGGATCACGGCCGGCCAAATGGTGCGCGCGCGCAACGTGAGCAGCGCGAGCACTGCGCCGAGGATCGCCGTCGGCAAGAAGCGATAGATCGACATGTGCACCGCGCCGAAGAAGAACGCGTTGATCGCGACCGCGCGCCACGCGGGCAAGTCGCGTCGCAAGCCGGACAAGAGTGCGCCGCGGAAGAAGAGCTCTTCGCAGATCGCCGGCGAGAGTGCGACGAGCGCGAGCATCGCCCACGTGTGATCGCCGGGATCGCCTTGAAAGAGCGTGATGTCGCCCTGCGTCGACGGCATCGGCAGCACGCGTTGTTGCCATTCGAACAGAACTTTGGCGGCGAGAGCGAGTGCGGGCGCGAGGCAGACGGCACCGAGCGCATGCACGATGCGCGGCGGCGCGATCCACAACGCTTCTCCGATCGATTCACGTGCGCGTCGAGCCGTTCCGCGAGCCGACAGGAGGGCGAGCGGCAACAACAACAACCACAGCGTCGCGGCCAAGCCCCACACGATGTTCCACTTCTGCAGCGTCGCGCCCACCAGGTACACGGCGAATACTGCGACGATCGCCCAACGCGTGGCGATGCGCGATTGGATGTTGCGAGCTTCGGTCTCGGCTTCGTTCTCGACGCCCTGCACGACGCGTTCGGCATCGAGCAACTTCGCGAGGCGTGACAACGCCCACCACGCCCACGCGGACTGTGCGACGAACATCCACGCCGAAAGCCCGAGCGCAACTTGTCCGCGCAGCGCGTCGCGCAACGCGAGCGAAGGTCCGCACAGTGGAATCGCCGCGAGGAGCGCGTCCAGCGAAACGTCGCCCTGTGTCGCCGGCAAAACCGGCAAAATCGACAGAAAAAGCAGGGGCAACAGCAGTTGCTGGCCTTCGCGGAACGTGCGCGCGCGGCCGCAAACCAGGCACAACACGGCGCACAGGAAGACGGCAGCGGGCAGGAACAGGACGGCCGCGAACAAGAGGCGCACACCGTCGAGGATGATTCCGTTCTCGAGCCCCGTGCCCGGCATGCTGCCGAGCCCGAAGTGGAGCGAGAGCAACACACTGCCGGCGTTCAAGACGATCGTCACGATGCCCGTCGCGAGCACCGCCAGGAACTTCGCCGTCACGATCGACGTTGCATGGACCGGTTGCACGAGCAAGGTCTCGAGCGTTCCGCTCTCGCGCTCTCCCGCGAACGCAGCGAGCGCGGCGTACGAGGCCCCTGCGAGCAAGACGAACACGAGCACGAGCGGCAAGAACTGACCCAGCTTCGCCCCGCTGGCTTCCTTCTCGCTCGCGACGTCGATGGCCTTCGCGTCGAGGCCGCGCGCGGGATCCTCGCCCAGGACGTCTTGGACGCGCTGCGTCTGCAACTCGCCGCGCAACTTCGCGATCGCGCGTCGCGAGCGTCGCTCGGCTTCGTTGCCGATGTCGGTCTGGCCGTCGAAGTAGGTGCGCAGCGCCAGGTGGGGCGCGAATCCCAGATGGCGTGCGACGACCAGGACGTCGGCGCGCTCTTCGAGCAAACGCTCGACGTGTTCGCGCTCTGCCGTCGTCACCGTCGCACCGGATTCGAGACCGGCGCCGAGCGCGAGCAGCATCGTCGCGTCGACGTCGACGAGTTCGATCGGCTTCTCGTCCGCGAGCAAGTCGCGCAGTCGCGAGGCTTCGGCCGGTGGCATCGCGCGGGTGTCGAGAGCGACACGCACGTGACGCGCGTCGAGCACGTCCTTCGAGAACTTCGCGAGCCACGAGTTCGACAGGAACAGGAACGGATAGAGCAGGGTGGGCAGGACGAACGCGGAGAACAGCGCCCGCCGATCGCGCAAAAGGCCCAGAATTTCCGTGCGAAACACGGCCCACAACGCTGTCTTCGTCGCGACTCGGCCCGACAACGTCGCTGCCGGATCGCGTGCCACCGGCGCGGCGCGCAAGCCCGGCGGACGGCGGCGCGGCTTCGTACGCGGACCCGGTCTGGCTTCTGAATCGCTCAACGTTCCGGCACTCCGTTGCTCGCGCGCGCTTCGCGGTCGAGCGCCAAGAAGATGTCTTCGAGCCACTCCTTGCCCGTGGCTTGCGCCAGCTCGTCGAGCGTGCCAGACGCGAGCAACGTCCCGCGGTGGATGATGCCGATGCGGTCGCACAACCGTTCTGCTTCCGACAACACGTGCGTGCTGAACAGGACGCACGTTCCGCGCCCTCGCGCCGCGTCGATGAACTCGATCATCGCGCTCGAGGCCAAGATGTCGAGTCCCGTCGTCGGCTCGTCGAGGATCAATACTGCGGGATCGTGCAGCACGGCGCGCGCGATCGACACTCTTTGTTTCTGACCGGTAGACAACGCTTCGCAACGTCCGTCGGCGTAGTCGCGGATCGAGAACGTGTCGATCAACTCTTCGACGCGCGCTTCGAGCTTCTCTTTTTCGATGCCGTGCAATGTTCCAAAGTAGCGCAGCGTCTCGCGCGGTGTGAGACGCGGATACAAACCCGTCGTGCCCGACAAAAAGCCGATGCGTCGACGCGCTTCGAGCGGATCCTTCGTCACGTCGACCCCCGCGACCATCGCGGAGCCGGCCGTCGGCGCGAGAATCGTGGCGAGGATGCGCAAGGTCGTCGTCTTGCCGGCGCCGTTCGGTCCGAGCAGTCCGAAGATCTCACCTTGCTTGCATTCGAGATCGAGCCCGCGCAATGCGTCGACGCGACCGCGCTTGGGATCGACGTAACTCTTCGCGAGTCCGCGGGCGACGATGGCGCTCTCGGTCGTGTTCATGCGTTCGATTTCCGTGTCCGTTCGAAGCCGAAGCGGGACCAAAAGGTGGCTTTTCCACTGGAGGAAATGAGACTTTCGCGGCCGAGCACGCGCAACGCGATCCACACCGACAACGCGGCGAGCACGAGCAACGTCAGCGCGGTCAACGAGTATTCGAGCGGCAACCACTGGCCCTTCAACATCGCGCGGAACGACAACACGACGTTGACGACGGGCACGAAGCACAAGGGCACCGACAACTCGAGTCCGGGAATCGCGCCCGCCATGGCGGGGAAGAGGAACAGCATCTGCACCGGGCCGAGCAGTGCCTGTCCTTCCTTGAACGTCTTGGCGGTCGCCGCGACGCTCGTCAGTACGGCGCTCACGAACACCGCGAACAAGAGCGCCAACGGAACGACTGACAACATGGCCGCGATGGGCAACGCGATGTCGAGCTCGGACTCGTCGCGCAGCATGTTGACCAAGTGACCGGCCGAGAGTGCGAGCGCGAACAAGTTGAGCGCCGTCGCGAGAACAGCGCACGCACACACGGCCGCGATCTTGCCTTGATGCACGGCCAAGCGCGGGATGGGCAAGAGCAACGTCGTCTCGGCCGTGTTGCGCTCGCGCTCGCCGGCGGTGAAGTCGACGGCTGGATAGAACGCGCCGATCACCGTCATCACGACGAGCAACATGGGCAGGATCAACGAGAGTAGAAACGCACCGCCGTGTTCTTCGGCAGCGATGTCCTTCGGCTCGTCGATGCGGAACGGATCGAGCTCGTCGATCTCGCGACCGACGGCGCGCGCGCGTTCTTCGCGCAACGATTCCGCGTACACGGGCAATCTGCTGAGCGTGCGTTTCTTGGCGATGTCCGAGTGCGAAGTGCTGCTGTCGAAGTACACGTTCGCGCCGCCTTCGGGCGCATCGCTGGCGGGTCCGGGGCCGTGCAGCCACAGCACGGCGTCTGGCGTTTCGGCCGTTTTTGGCTTCTTTTCCGCCCGTTTCGCCATCCACGAGCGGGCACCACTCTCGTCGAGCGGTTCGCCGCGCGCTTCGACGACCATTGGCGCGATGGGCTTTTCAGCGGCGTGCACGGCGCTCGTTTCGGCCGACGCTTTCGTCGGCAACGTCGGCCGTTTCGAGAGTGCCTGCGTCAACCCGGCCGGGATCTCCGCGTCGCTCGAGGCCGAGACACCGAGGCGGACTTCGGTCTGCTCCTCGCGTCCTTGCACGAACAGCGCACCCTGGATGAGCGCCCAGAAGAGGAACGGGTACATCGCGATCGGCAGCACTATCGTGTAGAGCGTCGTCTGCCGATCGCGGAATGCCGCGACGAGTTCCTTCCACGCGACGATCCACGTGGCGCGCCAAAGCGAGACGTTCATGCCGGCGACCGCGCGTTCTCTTGTTCGCGGCCGAAGACGCGCGCGCCACTCGTTTCGACGACGACGATGTCCTCGATCCGCACGCCGAAGCGTCCTGGAAAGTACAGACCCGGCTCGACCGACAGCGTCATGCCCGGTTGCAGAATCGTGCGATTTCCGCCGTCGAAATAGGGGTGTTCGTGGCCCTCGAGTCCGATGCCGTGACCGAGGCGGTGCGTGAAGTCGCGATATCCGCCGTCGAAGCCGCGGCTCGCGACGAACGTCCGTGCGACACCGTCGATGACGCGTGCTTCCACGCCGGCACGGATCGCGTCGATCGCTGCACGCTGTGTGTCGCGCACCGTCTGCCACACGCGTTCGGCCTCGACGTTGGGAGCGTCGCCGAAAATCCAAGTGCGCGTCACATCACTCTGGTAGCCGTGCAACGCTGCACCCGTGTCGATCAAGATCACGTCGCCGCGTGCGAGCCTGCGTCGATCGGAATCGCCGTGCGGCAGTGCGGCGGCCGGACCGATCAGAGACAAATTCCACGGCGCGCGCATTCCAAGGCGCGTGTGCGCGAGTTCCATGCGCGCACCGATCTCGGTGCCGGTCAGTCCGGGCGTGAGCGATTCTGCGACGGAGCCAATCGCGATCTTGGTGAGTTCGTTGGCGCGCTCCATCAATGCGAGTTCATGCGCATCCTTCACCGAGCGCAATGCGGCGACGACGGTTTCTCCCGAGGAAACACGCTCGCGTCCGAATTCCTCGGACAAGCGGTCGGCGAAAACATGACGCAGTTGCGGCTCCACGAGTACGCGTTCGACGCGGCGATGACGCAAGGCAGCGGCGAGCACGGGTGTCGCGTACTCGTCTTCGTTCCAAGTCACGAGTGCGCCACCGGGTCGGTCGATTCCTTCGACGAGTCCGCGCGCTCGTGAAGCTTCGAACGCGGGCACCAACCAGAAATGCGAGCCGTCCGCGAGCACCGCGAGCGCGAACAGTCGCTCGGATTTGCCCCACGAAACGCCGCTCAGGTACGTCATCGTCGCGCCGCCTTCGAGCACGAGCGCGTCGGCTTGTGCGGCTCTGAGCAAGCTCGCGAGTCGCGCTCTGCGCAGTGCCCGTTCCGGCTCCGAGACGGGCGCGACGCTGGCCGAGTCATCGCGCAAATGCCCGAAGAGTTCGTCGCCTGAGGGTGGCTTGTCGAGACCGCTCGATCGGCAACTCGGAAGTGACAAGCCGATACCGAACGCACCGGCTCCGAGGAGCAGCGCACGACGGTCGAAGGGGTGTTTCAGGGGCTCGTGGGTCACGCGGTGGGCCCCGTTCGGGCGCACGAGAGTAGCGGCGAGCGGCCTCCTGAAAAAGCCGTCTCAACTCGGGTGCCGCCTGCGCCCGATAGGAACCGTCGTCGATGAAGACCGACGAACTCAGCCGCCCCGAATCGACGACGACCGAGGTGCGTCCCGAACCGCTGCTCGCGCCGCGGGTCGAGACGTGGCGCAAGCCCGAAGTCGATCGACCACTCGTCGACGATCTCTCGCGCGTGCGTCGAGCGTTGGAGCGCCGCGAGCGCGAGCAGAGACGCCGCTTGATGTCGGCCGCGATGACGTCGCTCAAGCTCGGCCTCGTCCTGTTCTTCACCTACGGACTGATCTTCAATTTTTCGATCGTGCGCGGCAGCTCGATGTCGCCCGGGATCCACGACGGCGATCGCATCCTCGTCGATCACTTGACGTACTTGTTCCGCGACGTGAAGCGTTCGGACATCGTCGTCCTACAGTATCCGCTCGATCCTTCCCTCGACTACATCAAGCGCGTGATCGGTTTGCCCGGTGACGAGATCCTGATCGACGGCGGCAAAGTGTTCGTCAACGGCGATCACATCGAAGAGCCGTACATCGCCGAGCCCGATCCGCGCACGCATCTGCACGAGTACGTCACCGACGATTGCTTTTTCGTGATGGGCGACAATCGTCCGCACTCGTCGGACTCGCGCGAGTTCGGCCAAGTGCCGCGCCAGAATCTCGTCGGGCTCGTGAATTGGCGCGTTTGGCCGCCGACGCGAGCGGGCGTGCTCGACTGAACCCTGAGCGCGGCGTAACTTCATTGGGTTCATGACCCAGGACGCCGATCGTTCGAATGCGCCGCGCGTCGTGCTCGTCACTGCGGCCGCGCGTGGACTCGGACTGGCCGTCGCGCGTGCCTTCAAGGTGCGCGGCGACAGCGTACATGTCTCGTGGCGGAGTTCGAGTGCGGCGGTGCCGCTGCTGCAGCGCGAATTCGGGCGAGAGTTCGTCCATCGCGTCGACCTCGCGCGCGCAACCGACGCCGAGCAACTCGTGGCCGAGGTCGTCGCACTCGAAGGACGTCTCGACGTGCTCGTGCATCCCGTCGGCGAGTTCAAGGCGGGCTCGCTCGAGCGCGCGACACCGAACGACGCCGCGCACATGTTCGAGAGCAACGTCACGACCGCGATGCACGTGTTCGCAGCAGCGCGCGCCGCATTGCGTGGCTGCCGCGGAAACGCGCTGTTCTTCGGCGTCGCGGGACTCGACAGCTTGCGCGGTCGACGCGACACGGCGCTGTACGCTGCTGCGAAGAGTGCGCTGCTCGTGCTCGTGCGTTCGTGGGCGCTCGAAGAAGGCGCGCACGGCGTGCGCGTCAACGCTGTGTCGCCGGGCGTGATCCCGCACGCAGACGCGGATCCGCTGACGCTCGATGCGAAGCTGCATGCGCGCATTCCGCTGGGTCGCGCCGGGACGCCCGAAGACATCGCGCGCGCGGCGCTGTTCTTGTGTTCGGACGAAGCGCGCTACGTGACCGGCGTGGACCTGCCCGTGTCGGGCGGTTGGCTCTCTTGAGAAAGCGCGTCGATCTGCTCAGACCGCAGCGCGCTCTCTACAGATCTTCGACGAACGGCAGATCGGCCGCACTCTGAGGACGCTGCTCGACGAGCACGCCGAAGATCGGCGGATTGGACGTCGTCTGACCGCCTGGAGCCGTCGCGACTTGTCCTTTGACTTGGAACCAGCCCGATTCCGTCGTGTTCATGCCGATGATCTCGTTCGGCGCGTCGTTCGTCCCGGCGAGGAACGTCTGACCGAACGAACCCGCGATCGTGAGCAGACGTTGGCGCGTCCAGCACGTGAACGAGTACGACGCGGAGTACACTTCCTCGTTGTCGTTCCACACGAGGAATGCCGTCGTCGTCGTGCTGTTCGCAGGGCCCAGCGGTCGGAACAAGATCAGGTCCGCGAGAGGCGCCGTGCGGCCGACGGCCTCGGGGTATTGACCGTAGAAACGCGGGACGTAGATCTTGTTCGGTGCTTTGTCGTACTCGAAGCCGTCGAGGTCGCGTTGACCGTCGTGGTCCAGATCGGTGTCGAGACCCGCGCCGGGCCGACCTTGGAACGAGAGTGCTTGCACCGACCAATCGAACGCGAGCACACCGTCGACACGCACGAGCGATCCGATCAGATGATCGAAGTCGAGCGACTTGCCGGTGAGGGGATCGACGGCCCAACCGTAGGCGTAGCCGCGTTGATTCGCTGACGTGTAGACGTTCGAGAGGAACGACACCGTGTCGCGCGGCGTCAAGTTGAAGATCAAGTCCGTCTCGAGGCAGTTCGTCGCGTTGATGAACACGAAGTGGACCTTGATCGAGCCGCTCTGCGTGTCGCCGTTGGTGTTCGTGATCGTGAGGAGCGAGAACTGCCCCGGACGATTGTCGTACTCCGGATAGACGAGCAGGCTGCCCGGTTCTTGGCCGCCGGCGCGAGCAGGTGACGAGACGGCGAAGAACAGCGCGGGGAGCGCGAGGAGGAAGAGCGATAAGGGGCGCATCGAGTGGATCTCCAGGTAGGCAACTAGGGTAGCGCATTTTTTTCGAAACTGCTCGCTCGAGCCTCAAGGATGAGCGGTGCGTCGGTCGATCCGCTCTAGGTGAACAGGTGCTCAGGTCGTCCCTTGCGCCAGCCGACTTTCGTCGAGTCGGAAGTCGCTGTTGACATGTTCCCCTCGACCGGTTTCCGTGGTCGCCCCCAAGCGCCGCCGTGCGACTGTGATCCATGCCCGAATTCCAAACAGTCCGAATGAGCGACACGGGACAGGGGCTCTTCTCCGGAGCCGAAGTCGAAAGCTTGATGCGCGTCGAATTCGAGCGCGCTCGTCGGCACAAGTTCCCGCTCGTGTGCATGCGCGTCGCGATCGATCGGATCGATCAGCTGCACGATCTGTACGGCGTCGAATCGAAGGACGAAATCCTGCGCGCGGTCACGGCCCTGATGCGCGACTCGATGCGCGATTCGGATCACCTCGGGATCACGCAGGACGATCGCTTCCTGGCCGTGTTCCCGCACACGACGCCTGAGACCGGGCAGATGCTCGCCAAGCGCTTGATCGCCAATGCGCGCAAGATGCGTTTCGAGCGCGACGGTCGCAGCTTGCGCATTTCGCTGTCGGTCGGCGTCGCGCACAACAAGGACGAGGCGGCGACGTCGTTCGAGACACTGCTCGCGGTCGCCGATGACGGGCTCGCGGTCGCAGACGCCGGCGGCGGAGACCGTTTCGTCGAGACCGAGCTGTACGCTCTCTATGCGAACAAGAAAAAGCGCGGCGGAATGGACAGCGACAAACCGCTGATCATCAACGCTCCCGCCCGACCGCTGCCTGCCGCACCGCACGAACCGACGCGTGAGGAATTGGTCGGCAAGGCACTGCTCGAAAAACTGATGTCGCAAGGCTTCGACATCGACGCGTTGGCCGGCATGCCGCCCGACATGATCGCGCAGGCGATCCGCGCGTTCAGCCAACAGAAAAACGTGGTCGAGGCCGGCGCCGGTAGCGACGCAGACAAGGGCCGCCAGATCGATCAGCTCGAGCGCCGTATCGCGAAATTGACGCACGTCCTCGGCATCACCGAAGACGAATTGCGCCGCGTGGCGACGATGAAGGGGATCGACCTCGGTCTCGCTTCGATTTACAGCACGGTCCAGGGTCTCGCGACGGACACGAGCTTGTACGAGCAGAAGCGCGAGATGATGAAGACCATCTTCGAGGCCAACTTCGAGTTGAAGCAGAAGCTCAAGCCCGGTTCCGGACCTGGTTCCCCGTTCGAGAAGAAGTGAAAGCAGCATTTTCATGAGCAGCGAAACAACGCAAGAGGGCCAGAAGGACAAAGGCGTCCTCTATCTCGGGATCGACCTCGGAACGTCGCGCACTTCGGTCGCGTCGAGCAACGGACAGCGGATCACGATCAGCTCGCACGTCGGTTATCCGAAGGACGTGGTGTCGAAGAAGCTGTTGAAGAAGGACATCTTGTTCGGCGACGAAGCCGTCGAGCACCGCCTGAGCTTGAAGTTCTACCGGCCGCTCGCTGCGGGCGTGTTGAAGCACAGCAACAAGACGACCGACGACGTCGAAGGCAACATGAAGGCAGCGGCCGACTTGATCCGCGAGATCATCCGCGTGTCGTTGCCGCGCAAGGACGAGCTGGTGTACGGCGTGATCGGCGTGCCCGCGCAAGCGGCGATCCATCACAAAGACGCGATCATCAGAGCTGCGCGCGAGACGCTCGACAGCGTGATGCTGTGCTCGGAGCCGTTCGCGGTCGCGTACGGATTGGACATGCTCGACGACGTGCTCGTGATCGACATCGGCGCCGGCACGACGGACTTGTGCCGGATGCACGGCACGATGCCCGAAGATTCGGACCAGATTACGAACACGTTCGCGGGTGACTACGTCGACGATCAACTGTCGGCGCTGATCAAGAAGAAGCACCCGGAAGCGCAATTCACATCGCGCATGATCCAGACCTTGAAGGAGCGTTACGCGTCGGTGTCGGACAGCATGCCGCCCGTCGTGATCGAATTGCCGGTGGCGGGCAAGCCGATGTCCTTCGACATCACCGACGACATGCGCACGGCGTGTCGCTCGATCGTGACGCCGATGGTCGAGGGCTTGGGCAAGCTGATTTCCACTTTCGACCCGGAATTCCAGCACCGTTTGAAGAACCGTGTACTGCTCGCGGGCGGTGGTTCGCAGATCAAAGGGCTCGATTCGGCGATCGAGCAAGAGATGAAGAAGCTGCTCGGGGGCGGCAAGGTGCTGCGCATCGAAGAGCCGATCTACGGTGGCGCGAATGGTGCGCTGAAGATCGCGCACGACATGCCGGCGGAGTACTGGGAGAAGTTGAAGTAGCGGAGGCAGCTCAGCGCGCGACGAGGCGCGCTCGGGCCCAGTCGCGCCACTCAGCGGTTTCACCTTCGAGTGCGATGCGCTTCAGCCAACCAGCGAGACGTGCCTCGGTGCGACCGCTCGAGATGACGTTACGGGCTGCGCCCTGCTCGGCGGAGATGCAGTTGGGCGCTACTTCAAGGGC
>JAWXBU010000280.1:0-15434 GCA_034440255.1 Planctomycetota bacterium
ATGCTTGGCCGTCGACGGCCGCGCGCTCAACGCCTGAATCAGGCGCCCCACGTCACGGTCAGGCCGTTCGAAAGATTGAACGGCGGCTGCGCGCAGCCGGGCAGCGTGTCGCGATACCAAACCTGGTAACGCATGGTCGTTCGGGGCGTCGCGATCTGGCCCGCCGTCGACAGCGCGGGATCGCCAGCACTCGGACCCACCAGGATTTGGCCTGAAGCCATGGATTTCGTTCCGAGGCGACGCACCGAGCCGCTGACGCACACGAGGCCTGCGCCGAACGGCGCTCCGGCTCCGCCGCTCATCGCATTGGCGCCTTGGAACAACACCGCTGTGCCGCTGGGATCGAAAGGCAACAGCGTGCAGCGCAAACTCAGTGAATCGTTCGACAGGCTCGCGACTCCTTGGGCGGAGAGAATCGCGCCCGGAAACGACGAGTTCGCGCATCCGCCGCCGCCGAATCCGAAGTTGGAGCACGGACAGGCCGTCCCGCTGCCGTCTCCGGAACAGTACGCGGTGCCCTGCCCCGCCGCGCGTGCGCACATGCACACGCACAGGATCATCAAGGACAGGAAGGCGCGGAAAACTCGTGTGCGATGTGTGTGTGTCATGGTCGGTCTCGTGGATTCCGTTGGGAGCAGGCGTGTACCTGGCTCGTCGCGCGCGGATACGCGTGACCGCATTGGACTTACCGTGGTTCGACGTCGTGTGAACTGGGCGAGTCCGGCGGCGCTACACTCCAGCGCCTCGTGGATGCACCGGCTTCGAATCCCGACTCGACCGGTGCAGTCGCGCGCTGTCCGCGTTGTGCGCTACTCGTTCACTCGTGCTTGTGCGACGAGCTCGTTCCCATGGCACTCGCGACGCGTGTCGTCGTGATGCGTCATCGCAAAGAGACGTACAAGACGACGAATACCGGCCGCTTGGTGCCTTTGACGATTTCGCGCGGGGAAATCAGGGTTTTCGGCGAGCGCTACGACTCGATCGACAAGATGAACTTGATCGATCCGGCACGCAACACGCTGTTGCTCTATCCGAGCGAAGACTCGCGTTCGTTGACGCGTGAAGACGGGATATCGAAACCCGTCACGCTGATCGTCCCCGACGCGAACTGGCGACGCGCGTTCAAGCTGACGTCGCGCGAGCCGGCATTGCGCACCGTGCAACGTGTGCACTTGCCCGACGGACCGCCGTCGAAGTACCGGTTGCGTCGACATCCGGATCCCCGCTTCCTCGCGACGTTCGAAGCAGTCGCACGCGCGCTCGGCATCTTGGAAGGCGCACACGTGCAAGCGCATCTCGAGCGCCTCTTCGCGCTGATGGTCGAGCGCACGTTGCAGTCACGCGGTCGATTCGCGACGTACCACGCGCTCGACCAAGATGCGGCGAAGCGCTCGACGGCAGACGGCTCGCCCGACGAATGAGCGGCCGTCGACCCGCGGTGGTCGACTTGATTCGGCGGACATTCGTCGGCGGCGCTAGTGCAAGTTGCACGCGCAGTCTTTCGGGCGCCGAGCGCGTGCGTGTCGGTCGCGAGCGCGATTCGCCTGCGGACGAAAGCGTCGACGAATCGGGTTCTCACGCGAGTTCACGCGTGAAGCTGGCGCCCTGCGCACGGCGGTGTTCAGATCGACGCGCGATGACCGAGTCCGACCCCGAACCGAATCCGGCCCACAAACGTCGGCCGCGCTATCGAGGCACGCACCCGCGCACGTTCGGCGAAAAGTACAAGGAACTCGCGCCCGAGAAATATCCCGACCTCGTCGAACACGTGAAGCAACGCGGGATGACACCCGCCGGCCAACACGTTTCGATCATGGTCGACGAAGTGCTCGCAGCGTTGGATGCGCAGCCAGGTGAGCGCGGCGTCGACGGCACACTCGGCTACGGAGGTCACGCATCGCGCATCCTCGAACGCCTCGTGCCCGGCGGTCGGCTGCTCGGACTCGACGTGGATCCGATCGAGCTGCCGAAGACCGAAGCGCGACTGCGCAAGTTGATCAGCGACGACAGCGCATTGCTCGTTCGGCGCACGAATTTCGCTGGTTTGCGCGCGGCGCTGTTCGAAGTCGGCTTCGGCGACGGCGTCGACTTCGTGTTCGTCGATCTGGGAGTCTCGTCGATGCAGATCGACGATCCGACACGCGGCTTCACGTTCAAAGTCGATGCGCCGCTCGACATGCGCATGAACCCGGCGCGCGGCGTCTCCGCGGCACAATGGCTGGAGCGCGTTTCGATCGAGGAGTTGACGCGCGTCCTCGTCGACAACTCCGACGAGCCGTTCGCCGAACGCATCGCACGTGAAATCGACCGGCGCCGCGGCAGTCTGCTCACGACGCGCGCTCTCGCCGATGCGATTCGCGAAGCGCTGCCGAAACAGGTCGACGAAGACGAGGGACTGCGCAGCACGCGCCGTGTCTTTCAGGCGGTCCGCATCGAAGTGAACGACGAGCTGCGCGTGCTCGACGGTCTGCTGCGCGCGCTTCCGGAGTGCTTGCGCCCGGGTGGACGCGCCGTGGTGTTGACGTTCCACTCCGGGGAAGATCGACGCGTGAAGCGTGCGTTCGAAGCCGGCGTGAAAGACGGCGTCTACTCGACCGTGAATGACGACGTGATCCGCGCGTCGCCGGAGGAACAGCGTGCGAATCCGCGCTCGTCATCGGCAAAATTGCGCTGGGCTCTCAGACCCTGAGTCTCGACGTCCACGCAGCCCGCGCCGACGAACACCGATGCGAGATCCTTCATCGCGAGCGTGTTGTTCCCGCCGACGCTGATCGCGCGCGGGAGCGGCATGGCGCTCGTGGATCGATTTCGACCCTGAACTCGGTGTGCGCTGGGCCGTGCGCGAACTCTACGAGATGCGTAATCCGCGCAACGCGGAGCTTCCGGGAGATAATGGGACGACATGCCCGACCCGCAACTTTCACGGCTTTTCGAGCGATACCGCGCGCACAACGACCTCGCTGCGTTGGCTGAAGTGTTCGACCGCGTTTCGCCGGATCTCCTGCGCGTCGCGCGCCACGTCGGGGGTCGAGATGTCGAGCCGGAAGATTTGATGCAGGCCACTTTCTTGGCTGCGATCGAGCGCTCGGCGACCTTCGACGCCGAAAGACCGCTCTTGCCGTGGTTGCTCGGCATCCTCGTGAACCAATCGCGGCGCACGCATCGCTACCAGAGCAAGCTTCTCTCCGAGGATTCCGAGAGCGCGATCCCCGCGCGGCCCGATCACGAAAACGACGCCGAAAGCCACGAGATCGACACGGCTGTGACGCGCGCGCTCGCCGAGTTACCCGAGCACTATCGCGAAGTCCTCGTGCCGCACTTGTCGGAGGGCAAGGATCCGCACGTGATCGCGCGCGAACTCGGTCGCCCGCAAGGGACCGTGCGCGCGCAGATTCACCGCGGAATTCGGCTACTGCGCCGTCTGCTGCCGACCGGTTACGCGTTGGGTGGATTCAGCGCGGTGCAGAACGACGCATTGGACGTCGTGCGCGAACGCGTGTTGGCAGCGGGAGCCCAACGCATCGGTCGCGGTCCCGAAGCGCTCGCGGAATCGGCAGCGCGCAAGGCCGCGCGAGTCTTGCGGCGGCGTGCGACGACAGTCGGAGCAGCGAGCCTGCTCGGTGTCGCACTCTGGCTCGCGTGGCCGACTCCGATCGCGGATCTTGAAACGGCGGACATTGCGAGCCCGAGAACGTCGATGGACGAGCCCCGAGCGGCAGCCGAGCTGACTGCACCGACTCCGCCGGAGTCGCGCGTGGCTCCCGTCGGAGCGACCGAGCAGGCCGAAAGTGCCGCCAAAGCCGAGACTTTCGGCAGCGTCCTCGTGCGAGTCCGCGAAGCCGACAGCGCTTCGCCTACGGCTGGAGCGCGCGTCAAACTGCTCACCTGGGGAAACCCACGCTGGTTCGAGCACGTGCGTGAAACGCGCACGGATGCGCAGGGCCTGGCGCACTTCGAGAGGGTGAACGTGGGCCGCGTCGCCGTGCACCTCGAAGGCGGCGAGCAGATTCGCAACGAAGTCTTCGCCGACCGCGAAACGGCGATCCACCTCGCGCGTCCGAGACCGATCGCGCTCGAAGTCGTCGTGACCGGAACGGACGGCCGCGCGATCGCCGGAGCGATCCTAGACGTCCACGCCGCGCGCGACGAACCATCGATCCTGACCAGCGCACCGACGGACGCGTTCGGTCGCGTACGCATCGATCGAGCACCGGACGAGTGCTTCGTTTCCGCGCGTGCGGACGGCCACGTGAAATCGACGCTGTCGTGGTCGGGCAGACATCCGGCAGCGGATGCAACGGCGCGATTCACGATCGAACTCGAACGCGGTGGATTTGCGCTCGAAGGTGTCGTCATCGACGAGCACGGTGCACCGATCGACGCTGCGAACGTGATCGTCTCGAGCGATGAACCGGCTCCCTTCCCGATCTGGCGTGCCGATGGAATGCCGTCGTTCGAGAGCGCTCCGTCCACCGTGCAAACGGGCGTCGACGGGCGTTTCCGCGTCGACGGTTTGCGCGACAGAGCGGTGCGTTTGCGCGTTGCCGCACCGGGTCGCGGAGTCCACGTCGCGCGCATCGTGCGCGACGCAGCGACTTTCGGGTTCGAGACGGTGCGACTCGCGCAAGGTGCCACTGTGCGCGGTACCACGAGCTTCGCGGACGGATCACCGGTTCAGACGGCGCACATCGAAGTCTTCGTCGAGGGACGAGCGGTCGACGAGACACGCAGCGCACTCGACGGTTCGTTCGTCGTCGACGAGCTACCCGCGAGAGGCGTCACGCTGCGCGCTCGCGCTGGCGCCTACGGGCCGATCACAGCACTCGCGATCACATTGAACGCAGGTGAAAAACGCGAGTGGAATCCGACTCTCGTCGGCGGTGAAACGATCGAGGGTCGAGCGATCGGACAAGACCGTCGGCCGATTTCGACGTGGCTCGTGCTCGCGACGCCGGAGGACAGTTCGATCGACGCGACGCAACGACTCGCGCATTGGTCGCGCGAACAAGTGCCGGCGCCGGTGGACGATCTCGCGCTGCAGAATTGGATCAGCCCGAGCGGCATCTTCGTGGTGCCGTGTCGTTCGGATGCGACACACAGGATCGAGTTGCGCGCGCGAGCCGCATGGCGCGAGCCGCCGCAAGCGTTCGTGGCCGGCGCTCGACCCGGCGCACGCGACGTCGTGCTGCGCGTCGTGCAAGCGCGAGGCCGCATCCAAGGTCGTTTCGTCGACGAGGACGGCCGCGTCGTCGCGATGTCGCGCGTCATCGCTGTTGCCAACGGATCCACCGGAGAGCTCATCGGAACCATCGATTCGACGTCCGGACGATTCGAGGTCGAGACGCTCGCCGGCGCGCACGATCTGTTGGCGTGGAGTTCGAATGGAACGTTGCACCACCTCGGCACGATCGAAGTGACGCGACCCGCGGCAGTCGACATGGGTGATGTCGTCGTGCGAGCGGCGGGTGATGTCGAAGTCACCGTCGCACACACGGACTTGCGTGGTCTGGCCTTGATCGGTGCGAGCGGCCTGCGTTTCGAACTCACGAGCCTCGGCGAGCACGTTTGGCGTGCGCGGAATCTGCAGCCGGGCGTCTACGTGTTGCAAGCTCGATTCGAGGACGACCAAGTCCTGGAAGAGCGCGCAGATGTGCGCTCAGGCGCTGTCACGCGCTTCACATTCGGCGACAAATAGGCTCGCTTTCGCTCGCTGCGCAGCGTGATCCGGAGATGTGCAGTAAAATCCGTCGGAGTCGGCTCACACATCCTCTCCTCGGTAGATCACCCCATGCGCATTCTCCTCACCCTCGCGGTGCTCACGCTCGCGTCGGACCTCGCCACTGCGAACGTCGTCACGCTTGCACCTTCCAAGGACAACACGCTGTACGCCGAGAATCAGACCTTCAGCAACGGCGCGGGCACGGGCATGTTCGCTGGACCGAACGGAGTCGGATTCCAGAATCGTGCGCTGCTAGCATTCGACGTCGCGGCGAACGTCCCGGCGGGATCGACGATCAACAGCGTGACGTTGACTCTCGTCATGAACATGACGAACAGCGGGCCGTTGAGCGTCGATCTGCGGCGCACGCTCGCCGATTGGGGCGAGGGCACTTCGGTCGCGGCCGGCGGACAAGGCGGCGGCGCCGGAGCGACGACGAACGACGCGACGTGGCAGCACCGCTTCTTTCCCTCGACGTTGTGGACGACGCTGGGCGGAGATTTCTCAGGCACGTCGAGCTCGACGACGCTCGTCGACCAAAACGGCACGTACATCTGGCCTTCGAATGCGACGTTCGTGTCCGACGTGCAGTCGTTCTTGAACACGCCGAGCGGCAATTTCGGTTGGACCGTGATGATCCCGAGCGGCGGGCCCGCCAAGAGATTCGCGACGCGCGAATTCGCTACGGTTTCGTCGCGCCCGATGCTGACGATCGATTTCACTCCGCCCGTCGGAACGCCGTTCTGCTTCGGCGACGGCAGTGGCGCTGCGTGTCCGTGCACGAACAGCGGCGCATCCGGCAGCGGTTGCGCGAGCTCCTCACATCCGAGCGGCGCGAATTTGACTGCTGTTGGCGCAGCGAGCATCGCGGCGGACACGCTGATCATCCAGGGCACGAACATGTCCTCGGTCGGCGGTGTGCTGTACTTCCAAGGCTCGGGCCAACAAGCGGGCGGCGCAGGCACGGCGTTCGGCGATGGGCTCTTGTGCGCCGGCGGCGCGATCGTCCGACTCGGCGTCAAGATCAACGTCGGCGGCGCATCGCAGTTCCCCGATGTCGGCGACCCGTCGCTCTCTCTGCAAGGCGGCGTGACCACGCCGGGAACAGTGCAGAACTACCAAGGTTGGTACCGCGATTCGGCGGCTTTCTGCACGGCGGCCACGTTCAATTTGACGAATGGGTTCAGCGTCACATGGGGTCCGTGAACAGGTACGGATGGAACGTTTGAGGGCGTTCTTCACGGGAAGCTGAGCGAACGGCGCGGGTTCCGCCAGCAGGGCACACGCTCGACATTGAGCTGTGGTATCGCGACGCCACGCTCGGGTTCTGCACGAGCGCCGTGTTCCATTCGACGAACGCGGTCGAGCTCGTCTGGGCCCGCTGATGTCGTGCGGACGTTCGACACGCGTCGGACACGGACCACGCGAGATTCGAGGGCGGTGAGTCGGCTAGACTTTGCCGGCTGCCGCTCCCCTCCCTCTCTTCGAAGCCCAAGCCCAATCCCATGGCCGCTAAATCCATCGACACGAGCGCCGTCGTCAAGACGCTCAACACCATTCTCGAACTCGAGCTCGCCGGCGTCGTGCGGTACACGCACTATTCGATGATGGTGTACGGCTACAACCGCATACCGATCGTGTCGTGGCCGCGCGGCCAGGCGAGTGAATCGATGACGCACGCGCAGCAGGCTGGCGAGCTCGTCACGCATCTGGGCGAGCATCCTTCGCTGGCGATCGGGCCGCTGCTCGAAACGCACAACCACGACATCGGCGCGATCCTGCGCGAGTCGTTGGAGCACGAGCGCGCGACATTGAGGGTCTACGAACAACTGCTCGAGATGGTCGAAGGTCGCTCGGTGATGCTCGAGGAATACGCGCGCGAGATGATCTACGCCGAAGAACTGCACCTCGGCGAAGTCGACAAGATGCTGCGCAGCCCGGGCGACATCGGTTCCTTCGATTCGAAGAAGCCGGCACGCTCGATCTCGTGACGGCAAGCGCGTTTGCCCGATGAATTCCGCTGCGGGCGCGCACGTCGAAGCGTCGGCGCGCTTGCGTGGGTCGCGGATCCTCGTCACGGCTCTGGTGCTTCTGGCGCTGTGGATCATCGATGCGTTCGTACTGCGCACGGGACTTTTGGCGCCGATCCACGGTCGAGCTTCATGGACGCCGCTGTACGCCGTGCCGGAGTTCGTGTGGCGACCGCAGGCGCTGATATTCGCAGGCCTGGCCGGCTGCATCGTGTGGCTCGCGCCACGCACGTGCGCGGTCGAGCGCTGGTCGTCGAGACGCTTCACGTCAGTCCTCGCGCTCGTCGCAGCAGCGGCATCTTTCGCGCTATTTCTCGTTCGACAGGATGCGAGCGAACTCGGCGCCTTGTTCGATCACTATCGCGACGAAGAGTTCGTGCACGATGCTCGCGCGATCGTCGATCCGGCACTGTTTTTCGGGAACTACGTCGATGTCATGCCGCAGCTCTCGACACACGGACGCCATTTTCCGCCGGGACCGGCGCTGCTCTTGTACGCGCTCGGTGGTTCGGCGCTAGCAGCTGGAATCGCGTCTGTGGTCGGCGTCGCCGTCGGATGCGTATTCGCCTATCGAGCCGTCGGCGTCGTCTTCGATGAACCCCGCGCTCGCACAGCGGCATGGATGATCCTCACTGCACCGGCGCTGCTCGACTTCGGCGCGGCTTCCATGGACGCTGTTTTCTTCGCATTCGCATCGCTCGCACTCTGGCTCGGATTGCGGGCGCTTGGACCCACCGGAACGACGCGCGGTGCTCTGCTGGCAGGAGTCGCACTGTTCGCGGCTGCACTGTTCAGCTTTTCGAGCGCGATGATCGCGATCGTGCTCGCGCTCTACGCTTGTTTTCGCGTGCGCCACGACGGCCTCGGCGTCGTCGTTCGATGGATGTGGATCGGATTCGCATCCATGATCTCGGCGACGCTCGTGTGGTTCGTATCGGGCTTCTCGTTGTGGGATTGCGGCGCCGAGGCCGTCCGATCCGGACACGAGTTCATGGAAGCAGTGATGGCGCGTTCGCAGAACACCGACCGAGCTCGACTCTTCTTCGGCAACGGCGTTGCGTTCGCGATCTCGGCTGGAGTCGGGACGATCGCCGCGCTCGGGCTTGCGCTCGGGACGCGCGCGAACTGGATGTCGGCGTGGACACGAGCCGTGCTCGCGACGGTGGCCGTCATGTGTGCGCTCTACTATCTGGAAACGGAACGCATATGGCTCTTCGCCCTGCCCTGGATCGCGGTGGTCGGCGTCGCTGGGTCCGCATGGGATGCCGCATCCCTGCGCCGGCTCCTGGCGGCGAACCTCGCCCAAGCCTGGGCGCTCGAAGTCACACTTTTCACGCTGTGGTGAGCTGCGGCGGCTTGCGGCGTTTCGACCTCGGCGGATACAACGACGGACATGAGAGTGTCCGCCTCCCTCGTGCGTTTTCACATCACGCTGTGCCTCTGGGTCGCGACGCATGCCATCTGCTCGAGCGCCTTCGCTCAAGGCGGTTACACGACCGAAAAGCGCCCAGACTTGGGACTGACTTTTCCGCGAGCGCGCGACTACGAGGAAATCCCGATCCCGCCTAGCGAGGAGTTCACGGTCCTCTACTTCGGCGAGAAAATGCCTGAGAAAGCCGACCAACGTAAGCGCGTCCGGCCTGAGATGAGCATCTTGTGGATCGATCAAGTGCCCGATCGCGACATCAAGACCGGCGAGAACGTGCCACCGCCGGACCCTGAACCCAAACCTCCTGAAGACAAAGACAAGAAGCCCGAGCCGCGCAAGAAAACGATCAACTCGATCGAGCGCTATTTCGAAGTGAATTTCGTCGGCTGGGGCCTCGGCAAAGGCGTCGACGGCAAGGACCGCAACGGCATCAAACCGCGGGAATTCCTACTGCGCGCCAAAACGGGCCTGCCTCACAAAGGCTGGGTGTACACCTATGACACACCCCAACGCTCGATCGCCATTTTCGGGCTGTGCGCAGCCGACGATTTCGATTCCCAGGTGAAGATCTGGCGCAACACGGCCGAGCACTTGGACATCAAGGAACCTGAAGAGAAGAGTCCCGACAAGCTGAAGGTTTTCTACGCGCGCAAGCCGCTCAAGGCGATCGACTATCGCATTCAAGTGCGGCTCGATTTGGTGCGTGGTTGGAAGGCCGAAGACACGGAGAATTACATCGTCGTCTACGACACACCCGATCAACCGCTGGTGCGGCGCATCTTGCGCGACTTGGAATTGCTGCGCAAAGAGTACGAGAAGATGTTCCCGCCGGCGAAGCCCGTGGAAGCGGTGTCGACGGTACGCGTGTGCAAGAATCGCGCTGAATACTTGAGCTATGGCGCACCCGAGATGAGCGCCGGTTACTGGAACTGGGTCGACGAAGAGCTCGTCTTCTACGACGCCGAGATCGTCGACAAACAACACCGCACGAGCGATGCCGACACGTTCATCGTTCTCTATCACGAGGCCTTCCACCAATACATCCACTACTCGACCGGCGAGTTACCGCCGCACTCGTGGTTCAACGAAGGCACCGGCGATTACTTTTCGGGCGCAGTCATCAAAGACGGCAAGCTGCAAAAGATCGGGCCGAATCCTTGGCGCTTGGGCACGATCCAAGGGGCCATCTCCACCGAGCAATTCGTGCCTTGGCACGACATGATCAAGTTCGAGCAGCCGCAGTACTACAACCCGCTGATCGTGCACATCTGCTATGCGCAGGGTTGGTCCATGATCTATTTCCTACGCAAGTGCGACGTCGTCGAAAAACGGCCTGAGTGGAAGAAGATTTTGCCGACTTACTTCAACACGCTTAAATCAGTTTATGGTACCAAGCTCACGGAGCTCGAGGCCGCGGGCAAGAAGGACGACAAGGCCGCAAGGGGCAAAGCCGGACTCGAGGCCCGCACAAAGGCGCTCGAGGACGCATTCAAGGACGTCGACCTGAGCGAACTCGAGGACGCGTGGAAGCTGTTCACGCTGGGCCTCGAAGACGTGCGCAAGCGCTGACGTGCGCATTCACCCTCGAAGAGACTCGGCTCGAACGAGTCGGAGACTTTCGCTCCGCCGCGAGGCATTGTGCGCTTGCTCACGGACGGCTTACGCTGCGAACCTGCCGAGTCGAAGCAGTTGAGCCGACATCGACTGCTCCTTGTCGTCGCGCTCGCGATCTGCGTTTATTTCGCGATCCACGGCGTTCACGCGGGCCTCAAGGAAGGCGGTTCGGACTTCACGATTTACTATCGAGCCGGTGAAGTCGCTTGGGCCGGCCACGACCCGACCCGCGTCGAGCAATACATCTATTTACCCGTCTTCGCTGTGCTGATCAGCCCGCTTACGTTGCTGCCTCATGCCGTTGCTCTTGTTCTTTGGCAGGCAGTATCCTTCGCTGCGTTGTGTTTCGTCGTTTTGCGCTGTGTCCGCCTGTGTGACGCCGAAGGCAAACAGCCTTGGCTACTGTGGCTGCCGCTCGTCGCTTGCCTGCGCCTGGTCGACTCCAATTTCTCGAACGGTCAGGCCAATCTGCTCGTACTTGCGGTGGTCCTGCTCGGGATCGAGTCCTGTCGAGTCGGACATGATGGGCGCGGAGGATTCTGGCTGGGTCTTGCGTCCGCTCTGAAGATCCTGCCCGCCGGCTTGTCGATCGTGCTCTTGATGCGCGGGCGTTTCCGCGTCGTCGCGACCGTGATTGCATCGTTGATCGCCGGGCTCGTTCTCCCCGCGCTCGTGCTCGGCTGGAGCGCGAACGCGTCGGCGTTGGAGCATTGGTGGAGCACGCAACCGCTTCCCTATCTGGAGGGCGGCCGCGCCCTGCTGGCTGAGCGCGACTACTTGCCCGGTCAAAGTCTCACGGCGAGCGCTTATCGACTGCTCACGAAAACGCCCTCTACATCTCGCGCCGATCCCGAAGTGACGGCGGATCTCGTCGATTTGGATCCCGACACCGTCAAGTGGATCGTCCGCGCGATCGGAATCGCGAGCCTTGCATTCCTCGCGGCCACACTCGCCGTGTCGCGCAAACGCGCGGCGCCCCTGGCTTTCGTGCGAGAAGTCTCGCTAGCCATGTGCTTCGTGTTGTTGCTCGGTCCACTCGTGCACAAAGCACATTTGGTCTGGCTCCTGTTGCCGTTCACGCTCCTCTTCGCGGGGTCGCCCGACGGTCTCGGCATCGGCGCGCGCCGTCTGCGCTGGACGTTCGTCGCACTGGCTGTGATCTTGATCGGACTCACCTCCCCAGCGTTACTCGGTCGCTTCCTCGCTGCGTGGGTCGTTCAGCACAACAGTGTTTTCTTCGGGCTCGTGTGCGTCACTGTCGCTCTTTCGATCGATGCCTGGAACGCTCGAGGATCGGGTTCGAGAGTGCCAAGCGTGTGAGCGAGCCGACGCGCTGGTATCTTTCCCACTCCAGTCGTCCGCGCGAGGCCGCACCAACCAGTGAGTCCATGAGTTCCGAAACGCCTATCCACGCAGGTCACCACAACTTCATCCACGACGCGATCGACGCAGATCTCGCCGCACAGCAGAACGACGGTCGGGTCCAGACGCGTTTTCCGCCCGAGCCCAACGGCTACTTGCACCTCGGCCACGCGAAATCGATCTGCCTGAATTTCGGACTCGCCAAGCGTTACGGTGGCAAATGCAACTTGCGCTTCGACGACACGAACCCGAGCAAGGAAGAGCAGGAGTACGTCGATTCGATTCAAGCCGACGTGCGTTGGCTGGGCTTCGAGTGGGACGCGCTCTATTACGCCAGCGACTTCTTCGAGGAACTGTACGGTTACGCAGAGCACTTGATCCGCACCGGCCACGCTTACGTCGACGACTTGACCGGTGACCAAGTCGGTGAATATCGCGGCACCCTCGACAAACCGGGTCGTCCCAGTCCCTATCGCGAACGACCTGTCGAGGAGAGCCTCGACTTGTTCCGTCGCATGCGCAAAGGCGAGTTCGAGAACGGCAAGCGCACGCTGCGCGCCAAGATCGACATGAGCTCGCCCAATCCGAATCTGCGCGATCCGGTGCTCTACCGGATCATGCACGCTCACCATCACCGTACCGGCGACGCATGGTGCATCTACCCGCTGTACGACTTCGCGCATGGTCAGTGCGACGCGCTCGAGAAGATCACACACTCGATCTGCACGCTCGAGTTCGAGATCCACCGCCCGCTCTACGAATGGTTCTTCGCGCATCTGCCTGTGCCGAGTCAACCGCGTCAGATCGAGTTCGCGCGACTGAACGTCACGTACACCGTGCTATCGAAGCGCAAATTGCTCGAGCTCGTGCAGTCGAAGCTCGTGACGGGTTGGGACGATCCGCGCATGCCGACGTTGAGCGGCATCCGTCGCCGTGGCTACACGCCTGAATCCTTGCGCTCTTTCTGCGACACGATCGGTGTCGCGCGCTTCAACAGCACGGTCGACAAGATCGTGCTCGAGAACGCGATCCGCGACGACTTGAACAAGCGTGCACACCGCGTGATGGGCGTGTTGCATCCGCTCAAACTGACGATCGAGAACTTCCCCGTCGGCGAGACCGAGTGGATCGACGCTGTGAACAACCCCGAAGATCCGAACTCGGGCACACGCAAGTTGGCGATCACGCGCACGGTCTGGATCGATCGCGATGATTTCCGAGAGGATCCGCCCAAGAAGTACTTCCGCCTGTCACCTGGCAAGGAAGTACGTCTGCGTTATGCCTTCTGCGTCACGGCGAAGAGCGTCGTGAAGAATGCAGCGGGCGAGGTCACTGAAGTGATCTGCACCTACGATCCACTCTCGCGCCACGGACAAACGTCCGACGGTCGCAAGGTCAAAGGCATCATCCACTGGGTCAGCGCCGATCACGCGGTCGAAGCACCCGTCCGGCTCTACGACCACTTGTTCTCGGCGGAATTTCCCGATGAAGTCGCCGACGGTGTGGACTGGAAAACGAACCTGAATCCGCGCTCGCTCGACGTGCTCGAACACCCGAAGCTCGAAGCGGTATTGCGCAATGCTCAGCCGGGCGCGCACTATCAATTCGAGCGTGTCGGCTATTTCTACGTCGATCCGATCGATTCGAAGGCGGGCGCCCCCGTCTTCAATCGCACCGTTACGTTGCGCGACAGTTGGGCCAAGATCGAGAAGCGCGGCGAAGATTGAGCGTGTGATTTCGCGACTTTGGCACTTCCGCCCGTTCGCGACACGATCCAAGATTGTGGTTCGCGCGCGGATCGTTCTAGCTCTCTCTCCGATCCGCCGCTCAGGGGCTCCGACTCCCTCGGTCGGGGCCCCCTCTTATTCGACTCGTGTGAGCACCCGCTCAGGTCGCGACAGCTTTGGCTAGAGCGCGTTCCAAGTCCCGCTTCTTCAACGGTCCGGACGCTGCAGCGCAACTCGCTTCGGGATGCAGATGCTTCTGCGCGACCCGACGCACGTCTTCGCGCGTGACGGCGGCGAACTGCGCGAGCAAGCGCTCCAGATTGTCCGCTGGAAAACGGTGTAGTTCGACGCTCGTCATGTAGCTCGCACGGCGTGACGCGCGCTCGAAGCCGAGCGGGAAAGAGCCGATCAGATAATCTTTGGCCGTGTCGAGTTCGTCGGTGGCGACGAGTTCGCGCTGGATCAGCCTGATCTCTTGAACGAACCCGCGCAAAGCCTGAGCGACGTGTTCCGGTGAAGTGCCGATGTACGCGCTGAACAACCCTGGCAAGATGCCGGCCGATCCGTGGATGTTCGCGCTGACCGTGTAGGCGAGCCCCTGTTCGTCGCGCAACTTGCGCGCGATGCGATTCGTGAAGCCGGGCCCGGTTCCGAGTACGTGATCCATCACGACCAACGCCGCGTAGTCGGGCTCGTTGCGCGTGATGCCCAAGTGTCCGAGGTGCACGTGCACTTGTTGACGTTCCGCTGCAAAAACACCGACGCGCGTTTCGCGCTGCGGGAATTTCGGAACGCTGGTCACGATGGCCGTGCCCGGCTCGAAACGCGCGAGCAACTTGTCGAGCGTGCGCGCGACCTTTTTCGGATCCACGTCGCCGCACACGGCGATCACCGCGCGTTTGGCGACCCAATTTTTCGCGTGGTGGGCACGCAACTGCGCGGGCCCGATCTCACCGACGGATTCGATCGTTCCGTAGGCCGCACGACCGAGCCAGTGATCGCCGTAGACGAGCTTGCGAAACAGCAATCCACCTTGCGTCCGGGGGTCGTCCTTTTCGACGCGCAATCGATCGAGCAGACGCCGTTTCTGGCGATCGAAATGGATGCGCGGGTACGTCGGAGTGACGAGCTGCTCGCACATGAGCTCGAGCAACAGCTCCCATTCTTCGTTGACGATCGTGCCGGCGAGACCACCTGCGTCGCCGGCGATTTCTCCGCCCGCCGGCTCGAGCACGTTGGCGATCTCGTCTTCCGTGCGCTTCTGCGTGCCTTGATCGGCGAGCGCTCCCACGAGGTAGGCCGAACCTTCGAAACCTTTTTCGTCGAACGCCGGTCCGCCGCGGATATGCGCGTAGACGGCGCAGACCGGAGCGCTGGGCCGCGGAGATACGAGCAGGATCGCACCGCACGAGAGTTCGAAGCGCTCGATCGGCAGGACGAGCTTCGGCACGTGCTTCGTCGGATTCGGCAGCGTTTGACTCACGCGCGCTTCCTCGTCGACTTCTTTCCGAGCGATCGTTTTTTGCGCGCGTTCTCGGTGCGCGGCGTGGACC
>JAWXBU010000281.1:0-32761 GCA_034440255.1 Planctomycetota bacterium
GCATCGGGGAAACATTGCTCTGGCTCGGTACACACACGATTCGCTCCGGCTCGGTACACACACGATCAGCAGCCAACGCGGTGCGAAGCACAACGACGCGGCCCGGCTGTTCCAATCGGAACTTCCGGGCCGCGCTCATTCGAACTGGATCGCGCGTCAGCGATTCTTCTGGAACCACTCCGCGTTGATCTTCTTGTACGACGCCCATTTCTCGGGCAATTCGGCTTCGTCGAAGATGGCGTCGACCGGGCATTCCGGCACGCACGCTCCACAGTCGATGCACTCGTCGGGGTTGATGTAGAGCATTTCGAACTTCGCGAAGTCCGCAGAGTCCTTCACGGGATGGATGCAGTCGACGGGGCAAACTTCGACGCACGCGGCGTCTTTCGTTCCGATGCACGGCTCGGCGATCACGTAGGTCATGGGGTGCTTTCGATGGGTGCGGAGAGTTGCGAGTGGAGAATGGTAAAGGGGGGGACGCCTTTTTCAACCCTGCTCGGAAGCGCTATGAGTCGGCCCCTCTGAGGGCTCTGTCAGCGCACGATTCTGCGGCGGAGCCTCAGTTTACGCCGGTGTTCCGCGCCACGGCAAAAGTCTTGATCGAGACGTCGCGATCCCCTGACACTCACGCTTCAGCCCGGCGAAACGGTATCGTGCAACGCGCACTTTCCCCCGCGCATGCTGCCCTTGGCCCTCTTCGACACGACGATCGCGAGCCTCGCGGAACGGCCTTTCGTCTGGATGGTGATCGTCATCGCGTACCTGCTCGGCGCGGTCCCGTTCGGGTTGATCCTCGCCAAGTGGAAGACAGGGGTCGACCTGCGCACGATGGGCAGCGGCAACATCGGCACGACGAACGCCGCGCGTGCGATGGGACGGAGCTGGGGCTTCGTGGTGTTCGCGCTCGACTTCTTGAAGGGCTTCGCACCAGTGCTGCTGGTGCACTTCTTCAGCGGTCTCGACGTGCCTGACGACCGCGAATTCTTGCAGGTGCTCGTCGGCACCGCCTCGGTCTTGGGGCACTGTTACCCGGTGTACTTGGGCTTCAAAGGCGGCAAGGGCGTCGCGACCGGATGCGGTGCGATCGTCGCGATCGACTGGCGCATCTTCGTCATCGGCGGACTCGTGTGGGTCTTGACGCGCCTTGCGACCGGATACGCAGGACTCGCGTCGATCCTCATGGGAGTCGCGTTTCCGATCGCGGCCTTCGTGATCGACTGGCCCAATCATCGCGCACTCGTCGTCGGAGCAGCGCTCTTGACATTGTTGATCGTCGTTCGTCACCGCGGGAACATCCAACGCATGTTGCAGGGCACCGAACCGAACGCGCGTCACAAGAAAGAGGCGGCGCGACATGGTTGAGCACGGCTTCAAACGCGCGCTCGTCGTCGGCGATGGCGGATGGGGGACGGCGCTCGCGCTGATCCTGAACAAGAACCGCATACCGGTGACGATCTGGAGCGCGTTCCCCGAGCAAGCGCGAGATCTCGCTCTGGCGCGCGAAAACAAGCGCTTTTTGCCCGGTATCGCGATTCCGAACGACGTCGTCATCACCGCCGATCCCGAGCGCGCCGCGCACGGAGCGGACTTGGTGGTGAGCGTAGTGCCGACGCAGTACTTGCGCGGCGTCGCGAATCGTTTCGAGGACGCGCTCGCCGGTGATGTGCCCGTCGTGAGTGCGACGAAAGGCATCGAGATCGAGACGTTCAAGACGCCGAGCCAAATCTTGACCGAGGTGTGGGGCGAGCGACCGTTGTGCGTCTTGACGGGGCCGAGTCACGCCGAAGAAGTGGCGATCGGCAAGCCGTGCTCGGTCGTCGCCGCCAGTTTGAACCATGCATTCGCTGTGCGCGTGCAGTCGGCGTTCCGCTCGAACTCGTTCCGCTTGTACACGCACGGCGATCCGGTCGGCGCGGAACTCGCCGCCGCGTTGAAGAACGTGATCGCGATCGCGGCCGGCATCAGCGACGGGCTCGAGTTGGGCGACAATGCGAAAGCCGCGTTGCTCACGCGCGGCATCGTCGAGATCGCGCGCTTCGGACGTTCGCGCGGATCGCAACCCGAGACTTTCTTCGGTCTCGCCGGCATCGGTGATCTCGTGACGACGTGCTGCTCGCGTCACTCGCGCAATCGCGCCGTCGGCGAAGCGATCGGTCGTGGTCAATCGCTCGCCAGCGTTCTCGCTGGCACCAAGATGGTTGCGGAAGGCGTGTGGACCGCGAAAGCACTGTTCGGGCCCGAGTCCGATCTGGGTGACGTGCAGATGCCCATTTGCGAGCAAGTTCACGCTGTTTTGTTCGACGGCAAAGATCCGCGCGAGGCCGTGCTCGATCTCATGAATCGCGCGCCTGTCGGTGAGATGCACGGACTGACCGAGGGACTTGCTTGAGTCCGACGGCGCTCTTCGCGCTGGCGTTCGGTGTCACGCTCGCGCTGCTCGTCGCAGTCGTGGTCACGGGCAAGAAGCGGATCGTCAAGCCGCACATCGTGTGCGTGGTGCTGACGCTCGTTGCGCTCGGCTGGACGATCTTCGAGGCGTACAAGATGGGTGAGGTGTACGACTTGAAGTCGGCCGGGATCATCACGCCGATCCACCTGACGCTCGCGAAGATCACGACATTCGCGTTGCTCGCGCCGCTCGTGACGGGAGTGCGGACGCTCTACGTGCCGAAGACGCGCTCGCTGCACGCGAAGCTCGCGTACGTCGTGCTGGCGTTGGTCGTCGTGTGCGCTGTGACCGGTGTCGCGATGATCCTGATGTCGAATCCGCGCTGAAGTTCCGCCGACGAGCGTCAGCGCTGAACGTGCTCGACGCTCTCGACACTCTGCGTTTCGACGTGACCCGCTCGATCGAGTCGCCATGCGTCGACGATCCACGGCATCAAGAGCAACGATCCGTTCGCGAAGAGTGCGATCGAAATGATGAGCAACCACGCGAGCTTCGCGCGGAACGCCCACAGCGCTGCGGCGAATCCGACGACGGCGCAGGCTCCTGCGGCCCATTCAGTGACGCGCAGATCAGGCGTCGCGTCGGGCACGAAACGCGCGATGACGAGCGTCACCCACCACACGGCCCATCCGAGGCTCGCCATCGACATCGAGAACATCCACGTTCGATGCCGTCGCCGCACGACCGTGCGCATCTTCCACAGTCGTCGAACCGGACGCGCCATGTGCCCGATTGTCGACGTTGCGGCTGCAAGCGACAAGCTGCGCATCGGATCGATTGACGTTTGACGTGCTGCCATCTATAACAACCGCCCCATTTCGTACTCGGGTCGGGGCGTGGCGCAGCATGGCTAGCGCGCTGCAATGGGGTTGCAGAGGCCGTAGGTTCAAATCCTATCGCCCCGACCATCTTCCTCCTCGAACGGCGAATGCGGTCGGAGAGGGAGTCGAACCGTTTCGAGAGCGCAGGCAGGGCTGCCTTTCGATTCTGAAATTCGAGTGCGACGCCCCGAGATGGGTTCGGATTCGCGAGCCACATGCGGCTCGAACCCACTCATGTCTTGGGATGCGCGATGACTTCCTCGACATGCACCACGCCGGGCCAACCGCTGGCCGAGGTTCATCGTCGTGCTGAAGCCGTCGCCTTTTTTTTGCGAGAGGGCGTGGATACCGCTGCAGGCTTGAGGATGACCTTGGTCCAACCCGAATCGCGTGCGTTGAAGTGCTGGTAGGCCATCGGCGCGTCGCTCAGCGGAAGTTCGTGCGAGACGATGAACGACGGTTTGGCTTTGCCGACGTGGATCAATTCACGAAGCTGGCGGTTGTACGCCTTGACGTTGGCCTGACCCGTGCCGAGTTGGAGACCCTTCGTCCAGAACTTGCCCCAGTCGAAGGCAATCTGGCCCTTCTTCTCGAGCTTGTCTTTGGCCTTCGGGTCTGCGGGCACGAAGACTCCGACGACGCCGATCCTGCCGGTGGCGCGCACCGAAGCGACGAGGTTGTTCATGGTGATGTTGGGCTGCTCTTCGCCTTGCGGATCGTGCGCCTGGTACCCGACGCACTCGCAACCCTTGTCGGCGCCCTGACCGTCCGTGTTGTGAAGGACTTGTTCGACGGCATCACCTTTCGAAAAGTCGATAGCGACGGCTCCGATCTGTTCCGCGAGTTTCAGTCGGTCGGCAAAACGATCCACCACCATGACTTTGCTCGCCCCGCGGATGAATGCCGAGAGTGCGGCCATGAGACCTACTGGACCAGCGCCATAAATGACGACCGACTCACCGGGTTTCACACACGCCATCTCCACGGCGTGATATCCGGTGGGGAAAATGTCGGATAGCATCACGTAATCCGACTCCTTCTCCTGCGCATCTTCAGGCAGCTTGAGGCAATTGAAGTCGGCGTGCGGAACGCGGAGGTACTCGGCCTGCCCGCCTTCGAATGGGCCCATACCCGCGAATCCGTAGGCCGCACCGGCGGTGCCCGGATTCATCGCCAAGCACGCGCCCGTGAGGCCCTTCTCGCAGTTCTTGCAGTAACCGCAACTCACGTTGAAGGGCAGACAGACCCAATCGCCCACCTTCACGTGTTCGACTGCATCGCCAACCTCGATCACTTCGCCGAGGTTCTCGTGGCCGAACACGCGCCCAGTCTCCATGTCGGTTCTTCCCTCGAACATGTGCAGATCCGATCCGCAGATGTTGGTACTGGTGATGCGAACCACCACATCGGTCGGTCGCTCGATTTTCGCATCGGGGACTTCGCTGACGGACACCTTGTTGGGTCCGTCGTATACGAGTGCTTTCATTGTAGTCTGTTCCTTTTTTCTATCCGTCGAGAGGCGAGTGCGCACATGGTTGTTGTTGTCCTGAAAAACTCGACGCGGCGATAGGACCGGAGCAAGAGTTGGTCCCGACTACGCGCATGCAGTCGAGAGCGCGTCGTGAGTCGTGTCGTGACGACGAGTTCCGCATGAGCGGCGTGGGCAACCTGCTAGTATCGTCGCCCCATGATGCATGATCCGAATGAGGCGCCGAAGCGAGCGATCGTCGTGGCCGTTCAGCTGTCGAGCGTGAACGACTTCGAGTTCGAAGCGTCCGTGACCGAACTGCGCCAACTCGCCAAGACGCTTGGTTTCGAGATCGTCGGAACGTTCACGCAGAAGCGCCGCACATTCGACCCTGGTGCGTACGTGGGTAAGGGGAAGCGGCAGGAGATACGCCGCTTCGTGCGCAACGAGTTCGACCCGGCGCATGACGCTTCGTCCGATATCGAAGAGGGTGAAGTCGACATCGATGATCAGGTCGAGGGCGGGCCGAGTGCCGCGGAGACGAAGGCAGCGGAGGAGACGCCGCTCGATCCCGCCACGCTCCGCGCCGACCTCATCCTCGTCGATCACGAGATCTCTCCCTCGCAAGCGCGCAACCTCGAGACCCAGATCGGCTGCGCGGTGATGGACCGCACCATGGTCATCCTCGAGATCTTCCATCGCCATGCACGTTCTCGCGCCGCGCGCGCGCAAGTCGAGATCGTGCGCCTCGCCTACATGGCTCCGCGCTTGCGCGAAACCGCGAAACTGGCGGGGCCGAAGGGCCGGCAGCGCAGCGGCATTGGCGGCAGAGGCGCGGGCGAAGCGCAGGACGAGATCGACCGGCGCAAGATTCGGGACCGCATCAACGAACTGCAGGAAGAACTCGTCGCCATGGAGGCCGAGCGCAAGACGCAGCGCACGCGGCGGCAAGAAAGCCAGGGTCTCGCTCACGTGGCGCTCGTCGGATACACGAATGCTGGCAAGTCCACGTTGATGCGCGCTCTCACGGGGAGCGAGGTGCTGGTCGCGGACAAACTCTTCGCGACGCTGGACACCACGGTGCGCGTGCTTCAGCCCGAGGGCATTCCGCGCGTGCTCGTCAGCGACACGGTCGGCTTCATCAAGAATCTGCCGCACGGCCTCGTGGCATCGTTCAAGTCGACGCTCGACGAAGCGCTCGAGGCGTCGCTTCTCGCGCACGTCATCGACGCCAGCGACCCTGGGTTGGAACGGCAACTCGCGGTCACCGAGGAAGTGCTCGACGAAATCGGCGCGATGTCGGTGCCGCGCATCCTCGTCTTCAACAAGATCGACCGCGTCGGCGACGAGGCGATGCAGGCTGAACGCGAAGCGGCGCTGCGTGCTCAGCATCCCGACTGCATCGTGATGTCCGCTCATCGCGCGGACGACGTCGTGAAGTTACGCGACGCGCTCAATGCATTCTTCAGGCGGCGCATGGTCGAGGCCGAGCTCTTTCTGCCTTGGTCGGCTCAGCAGATGCGCGGCGACATCTTCGCCGCATGCGAGGTCTTGGAGGAGCGCGCCGACAGCGAGGGCGCGTTCTTCCGCGTGCTCGGCGAGCGCGAGACCGTCAAGCGTTTGAACGATCAGCTCGGGCGCCTGCCCACTACAGGCAAGGGCTGAGGGAAGCGGCGGCCCGCAGTGGCGCGTCGGGGATCCGTTCTTCGTTCAGATCACACTCGGTGTGGTGGTTTCGCTCGGACTCTGGCTGCGCGATCAGAACCCGATCGAGTACGAGACGCCCAAGTCGTAGTGGCCATCGAGGTTTGCGATGACGAGCCCGAAAGTGTGTCGATCGCCGACGTACGTCTCGACGATGTGGTGCAGATTGTGTCCGTCCCACAAGCTCGTCGTGCTCACGCTCTCACTCCAGCGCACGGAAAGCCCCGCGATCTCGTTGAGTTCGTCGTCGAACGTGCCGAACGCTGCACCGACGTACGGCGCGATCGGCAGACCGGTCCATTCCTCGAGATCCTTCGAGAAGGTCCCGTAGAACGAGCGACCGTGTGACGTGCCGATGCGATCGGAACTCGTGCCCACGATCAAAGCCGGCCAACCGTGTTGTTCCGGGAGCGCGAGCCAATTGGCGATCGGCCCGATGTCGTTCGCGATCGGGTTGTACTCGAGTCCGGCCGTCAGTGTGGGCAAGACGCGATAGGTCAACGTCGTGCGCAATCGCGCTCGATCGACGTCGATGCCGGGAATCCAACGCGCGCCGAGCGTCCAGCGCTGTTCGTCTCCGTCCTGGGCGGTCGCACGGACCCCCCGACCCTCGCCGGGTCACAAGGGTCACGACGGAACACGCGAGACGGAGTCTTGGAACAACGGAAGTGGGAGTGCGAGTGCCAGTGCGGTGAGGAACATGGTGAGTGCATCTTGCTTCGAGAGTGAGGAACTTGAAACAGCAGAGTGCCTTCAGCATCAGGCGGGCGTGATTGCGCTCGGTGAACCGACTGCGCTCACCATGGACGGATGAAGTGCCGAGACTGGATCGCGCTCCCAATCATCCGCACGCGGAATCGGCAAGTCGTCCTCGCGTGCACTCGTGAAGATCCGGTAGAGCGCGGGCAACACGATCAAGGTCAACAGCGTGCTCGATATCAATCCGCCGATGACGACGGTCGCCAGCGGACGTTGAACTTCCGAACCCGTTCCGCTCGCGAGCGCCATCGGCACGAAGCCGAGTGACGCGACGAGAGCCGTCATCAACACCGGTCGCAGTCGCGTGATCGAACCGTGGATGATGGCGTCCTCCAATTTCTCACCACGTTCGCGCATCTGATTGATGAAGGTGATCATCACGAGGCCGTTGAGCACGGCGACGCCCGACAGCGCGATGAAACCGACTGCAGCCGAGATCGAGAACGGCATGTCGCGCAACCACAGTGCGACGACTCCGCCGGTCAGACCGAGCGGCACAGCTGCGAACACGAGCAGCGAGTACTTGAAGCTCTTGAAGGTCGCGAACAAGAGCAAGAGGATCAGCACGAAGCACACCGGCACGACGATCGACAGGCGCGCTTTCGCAGCCACCAGGTTCTCGAACTGGCCGCCCCACACGATCCACTGACCGGCAGGCAGCGATACGGCTGCGATTTTCGTCTGCGCTTCGTTCACGAACGAGCCGAGATCGCGTCCGCGCACGTTGCATTGGACGACGATCCCGCGTTTACCGTTCTCACGACTGATCTGATTCACACCCTCGGTGATGTCGATGCGCGCGACGGTGCCGAGCGGGACGAAGCCGCGCTCGATCGGCGTGCGCAACAACGCCGCTCCGCCGTCGTCGGACAGCGCGGGAATCTCCGGCTCTCGTCGTTCTTCCGCACCATGCGGCAGCGGGATCGGAAGTCGATCGAGGACGTCGACTTTGCCGCGCAGTGCATCGGGCAAGCGCACGACGAGATCGAAGCGACGATCGCCCTCGAAGACGAGCCCGGCTTCGCGTCCACCCATTGCGACCGCGACGACGTCTTGCACGTCCGACACGTTCAAACCGTAGCGAGCGAGCACCGCGCGATCGGGTACGACGGTCATCACGGGCAAGCCCTCGGTCTGCTCGACTTTCGCGTCGGCAGCGCCGGGGATCGCCTGCAACACAGCGAGCACCTCGGCGGCCGATTTCTGCATGGACGCGAAGTCGTCGCCGTAGACCTTGATTGCGACATCGCCGCGCACGCCCGAGATGAGCTCGTTGAAGCGCATCTGGATCGGCTGCGTGAATTCGTAGTTGTTGCCAGGCACTGACTGCAGCGTCAGCTCGAGCAGCTTGATCAGTTTGGCCTTCTGTCCATCGACAACGCCGGAACCTTCGACGTGATCGTCGTCTTCGTGCACGTCACTCGTGCGCCGCAGTGCCGACAACTCCTCGATGCGCTCGTCGAGTTCGGCCTCACTGCGCCAAGCTTCGCGCGGCTGCATGATGATGAACGTGTCGGACACATTCGGCGGCATCGGATCCGAAGCGAGCTCGGCCGTGCCCGTCTTCGAATACGTGAAGGCGACCTCGGGGAACTTGGCGATGGTCCGTTCGACGTCGCACTGCATCTCCTGGCTCTGCGTGATGCCCGTCGACGGGATGCGCACCGCGTGCATCGCGATGTCCTTCTCATCGAGTGTCGGAATGAACTCTTGTCCCAGTGTGCCGAACAAGAGCAGCGCGCCGGCGAAGGCGGCGACAGCGAACGCGACGACGGCGTAGCGCAGGCTCACGGCCCAGCGCACGACCGGTGCATAGAGCGCTTTGGCCCAACGCACGAGGAACATGTCTTTCTCGGTGACGCGTCCCTTGATGCACAAAGCGACCATCGCCGGCACGAACGTCAGCGACAGGATGAATGCCGCGACGAGCGCGAAGATGACCGTCAGGGCCATCGGGTGGAACATCTTCCCTTCGACGCCGGACAGCGCGAGGATCGGGAAGTACACGACGATGATGATCGCCTCGCCGAACGCGGTCGCTTTGCGCACTTCCTTCGATGCATCGAACACGACGGTCAGACGTTCTTGGAGCGTGAGCAGTCGACCCTTGTGATGCTGCTCCTCCGCGAGTCGTCGCAAACAGTTCTCGACGATGATGACCGCGCCGTCGACGATCAATCCGAAGTCGATCGCGCCGAGTGACATCAAGTTGCCGCTCACGCGGCTCTGCACCATTCCCGTAGCGGTCATGAGCATCGACAGCGGAATCGCGAGCGAGCAGATCAGCGCCGCACGCCAGTTCCCGAGCATGACCAACAAAACGACGAGAACGAGGATCGCACCCTCGACGAGGTTTTTCTCGACCGTCGCGATCGTGGCGTCCACGAGTTTCGTGCGGTTGAGCACGGTCTTCGCGCGGATGCCTTCGGGCAGCGAGCGCTGGATTTCGCCCATCTTCGCGTCGACCGCAGCCGCCACGGTGCGGCTGTTCGCGCCGATCAACATGATCGCCGTTCCGACGACGACGTCCTTGCCGTTCTCGCTGGCGGATCCGGTGCGCAACTCGCGACCGACGCCGACGCCATCGGGGCCGACGACGTCGCGCACGTAGATCGGAACGCCATTGCGCGTGCCGAGCACGATCGTCTCGATCTCGGCGATCGACTCGATGCGGCCCGTGGCGCGCACGAGATACGACTCGCCTTTGTGCTCGACGTAACCGGCGCCTGTCGAGACGTTGTTCTTCTCAAGTGCTTCGACGACGTCCGCGAACGTCAATCCGTACGACACGAGTTTCATCGGGTCCGGCTGCACGTGGTACTGCTTGACGTACCCGCCGATCGCGTCGACACCCGCGACGTTCTTCACGCCCTTCAATTGCGGACGAATGATCCAGTCCTGCACTTCGCGCAAGTACGCGGCCAACTCGACCTCCGTCGCAAGTCGCGCGCGTTCCGGCGTCAGATACGTTCCGTCGGACTGCCATCCGGGTCGACCGTCGTGAACGGGGGCCCCGCGACCGTGCCGATGCTCGTAGTCGACGGTGTACATGTACACCTCGCCGAGTCCGGTCGCGATCGGGCCCATCGTGGTCTCGACGCCGAGCGGCAGACCGGCCGTCGCTTCGCGCAAGCGTTCGCTCACTTGTTGACGCGCGAAGTAGATGTCCACGCCGTCTTCGAACACCGCCGTCACTTGCGCGAAGCCGTTGCGCGAGAGCGAGCGCGTGTACTCCAAACCCGGAATGCCGGCGAGCGCGTTCTCCATCGGGAACGTCACCTGTTTCTCGACCTCGAAAGGCGAGAGCGAGGGCGCGACCGCATTGACCTGAACTTGGTTGTTCGTGATGTCCGGCACGGCGTCGATCGGCAGACGTCGAAGTTGAAACACTCCGACTGCCGCGACGACCGCCGTGAGCACGACTATCAGCCAGCGATTCTTGATCGAGAAACGGAGCAGGGATTCGAGCATCGTTGTGAGTTCCGTTCGCTCTCAGTGCGAGTGTGCGGCCGAGCCTTTGCCGAGCTCAGCTTTCAAGATGAACGTGCCCGAGCTGACGTAGAGTTCGCCCTCGATCAGACCCGAATGGACGGGGACCCATCCGCCGACGGCGGCACCGACGGTGACGATGCGTTTTTGGAACGTGTACGCTTCACCGCGAACGGGAACGAAGACAGCCGGCGCGCCCTCGACGGTTTGCACGGCCTCTTCGGGAACGACGACGTGCGCTGTCGGCGTCGATCTTTTCGGGTCGGTGACGACGATTTCTGCTTGGGCGAACATGCCCGGACGCAAACTCGACTCGGTGACGGGAACCTCGATGCGCACTTGCGCCGTTCGCGTGGTCGGATCGACGAGCGGCGAGATGAACGCAACGGTTCCTTCGAAGCGCCGGCCGCCCTCGTCACTGATCGACCCGACGCTCGTCCACGCCCGCGTTCCGACGTGTACTTCCATCAATCGTGACTCGGGCACATCCGCCAAGACCCACAGCTTGGTCGCGTCGGCGAGCACCATCAGGTATTCGCGGTCCGGACTGACGAGCTCGCCCAGCGTCACTTCGCGTTGCACGACCATTCCGTCGATAGCGGCGTGAACCGAGTAGCGCGGAACGACTTCGCCGGTCGCGGCCAGTCGATCGAGAGCGTCCTGCGTCATGCCGAGCAAGTGCAGTCGATTCGCCGCGGCCTTCGTGGCCGACTCGGCGGCTTTCAAAGCTGCGACGGAGGCTTTGTATTCGGCTTCACGGCGTTGCACTTCCGTGAGCGAGAGGCCTTGCGACTGCTCGTACAGACCGCGCGCGCGCTCCCAGGCGACCTTGGACAAGTCCACGGCCGGTCCCGCAGTTTGAACACCGACGCGTCGCTGGAGGTACTCGGCTTGCGCTTCGCCCAATTCAGGGCTTTCGATGACGAGAAGCTCCTGACCGGTCTTCACTGTATCGCCGACGCGCACCTTCACCTCGGTGACGCGGCCGCGCAGAGGCGAACCGACGTGTGCCATGGACTCGGTGTTGAATCCGACGCGCGCCGGCGCATGGATGGTCGGTTCGAGCGCTCTCGACTGCGCGGTTTGCGTCTTGATTCCGTAGCGCTCGATCGCTTCCGCGGCGAGCATCACCTCGTCGACATGCTTGCTCCGGGCCGCCCCGTGGTCGTGAACAGCGTGCGAATCGACCTGTTTGTCGCCTGCGGCTGCAACGGCGGTGCTCGTTTTAGCAGCTCCTCGATCACACGCGCAGAAGAGTGCGAGCAATGCGACGGTAGTGAACGACTTGAAGGCGTGAGTAGCAACACTGCTTCGATGAAGTGCGAAGCGAGCTTCTGACAGTGAGACAAATCGATGTGCGCGGTTGTTCATGACTGGTCGCATCAAGGCTTGCGTGAGGAAGACGACTCGGAACGATCGACGACCATGCGCGGTCGATCTTCAGCGCGCGAATCGAGATCTGTGCTCGTGAGCGAGGTCGCGACACCTACGCCGCCGACGGCGCGCTGCAGGCGCACGCGTGCGATCGCGGCCTTGGCTTCGACTTCGATCGCCAGGGTCTCGGCGATGCGCAGCTCTTGCTCGGCGAGGAACAGCGGTGTGACGTCCGTCTGGCCGGCGCGATAGGAATCTTCGGCGAGCTGTCGCCGTTGACGTTGCAGCGGAATGAGCTCATCACGAATCCGCGCGAGGTTCACACGCGTCGCCGCCAGTGCTTCGTACGCCGTGCGCACCTGTTCGACGACCTTGCGCTTCTCGAGCGTCAACTCGTGACGAGCTTCGATCTGCTGCGCTGTGAGGCGCGCTTTTTTCGCCTGACCCACGTCGAAGATCGGCAACGGCGTCGTGAGCGCGGGACCGACCGACGAACCGTCATCGCGTTGCAAGTCGAGCCCGACATTCGCGCCCTCGAACGGGAGCAGGCGCACGAGTGCTTCGTCGTCGTCCAGCGCTTTGAGGCGCCATACCACGGCCTGAATTTCTGGACGCGCGAGCAGGCCTCGGTCGATCCACGCGGATTCCGGTCGGTCGACGTTCGCCGGCACGGTCCAAGCGTCGAGTGTCCACATCGCCATCGAGGACGGTTCACCGATCAAGCGCGCCAAGCGCAGTCGTTTGGCGCGCTCTTCGAGCCGCGAACGGTCGATCGAGACAGCCAATTCGACACGCTGCGCGTCGAGCGTCACAACGTCGGCGCGCGTGCCTTCCCCGGCGTCGAGGCGTGCTCGGGCCGTTGCGACGAGACGCTCGACGAGCGCGCTGCGTTCCTCCAAGAGCGGTCGCAGTGCAGCTGACGCTTGCGCCGAGATGTAGCTCTCCGCGACCTCGCTGACCACGTCGAGCGCTGTGACGACAGCGTCGGCGGCGACTGCGCGCAAGCGGTTGTCTGCGGCACTCGCACGCCGCGGCAATTGAATCCCTTCGACGAACGCCTGTGCGAACGAGGCCTCGACCTGCGGGTCGCCGGATCCGAAACGCAAGACGACGTTCAAGACGGGATTGGGCAGGAGACGCGCTTGATCCGCGTCGGCTCGCGCGATGTGCACGCGTGCGAGAGCGGCTTGCAAGCCGGGATCGCTCGTGACTGCGCGACGAACGGCGTCGGCGAATCCCAGGGTCACACCGGGAGCCATCGGCTCGTCGAGCGGACCGCCGTCGGGTCCGACGGCGCGGAACTCGACTGCATCTGCGAGGCCCGCAATTTCAGCGATGGCTTCTTCGGGCGCGACGATCGTGCGTGCTGGCGTCGCACAGCTCACGATCGTTGCGAGACATGCGGCGCCGATGAACGCGTACGAGACGCGCCTCGCGCTCGAATGGTTTTGCTGCGCGCACGGAGTGCAACGCACGCTGATGCTGCGAACCAGGTCCAGTCGCGAATACGCGCGCACTCGGCGGACGCCGAAAGAAAACGGTCTCAACGGATTTCTCCACGCTGCTCGGAGCCAACGTGCGCCTCGGCAAACGTGCCGGTGCGCATCACCATCTGCGTCGCGTGGTCATTCCACGCTCAGCACGAGTGAGTGAGGGCTCCTCAGCGGAGGAGAACGACCGAACCGATGTGCGCGAGCCGATCGGCTACGCGTGGAATCGCTTCAAGCGGCGCGAAGTGCTCGCGTGGAGTCGAAATGCACAGCGCGACGGGCGTGAGCGGCGGCAGCGCCGTCACGAACTCCAACTGGAAATCGCGCGCCCGCGGCAACATGCGTTGCTCGCGCGACGATCCGGGCACGGCGATGTCGATGCACGGACACGCTTCTTCCTCCGTCGCGAGATCCAGCACTTCGCTCGCGGGTGCCTCGGATTCGTGGTCGCCGCAGCCATCGCAATCAGCGGTGGAAGCTTTGACTTCGATCCGCACGCATCCGTCCTCTTCGATGCACACGACGAAGCCATGGACCGGAGCAACCCCGATCAATACAGCCACTGCGAGGCAGAGCCAAGCAGTCGTGCGTTGGAGGAGCGGGAGCATCATCGGAATGAGTGTAAAGGCATCGGCTGCGGAACGGCAACTGCTTGAGCGGTAAGGCGGTGTCACGAGCCCAGAGCTCTTGGATTGCGCGAACTACGCGGAGTTGCCGCGACCGTTGTCAGTCCGTCGTCCTTCTCCGCAGGTCGCGGATGACGACTGCTCACCTCCCGCAGATTGGTTAAAGAGCGGCGGAGGCTCGATGACAACGAGTACGCGGATCCTGATCGCCCTGGTGGCTGCGTCTTCGGTCGGTTGCGCATCGAACACCCTCGACGCACACGATCGTCAGCCGTTTTTCTTCGACGCGCGCGTGCGCAAGAACTTCGAACCGTCGGAAGGCGACAAACAATTGCACATCGAAGGCGCGTGGACGCGTGCAGCCGGCAGCACCAATGAGCTCGACTACTCGATCCACACTGTGAACGTCGGAGCGGGTGTGGACGCAGAACTCGGCGAGCACGGATGGTCGGCGGTGGCTGCGGGAATTTCCTTTCAGCGCGCGGAATTGGATACGGACGCGGTGGATGCGAACCAGAACACTGGGGTCGGCCTGTACGCCGCCGTCGAAGGTGGATGGCACGCGACGTCGATCGTGGAGCCGTACGCGAGGCTGGAGGGCGCGCTCTACCTGGTCGAATTCAGCACGATGCTCAGCCTCGAGGCCGGAGCGCGGTTTCACGTGGTCGAACACGCGGCACTGTTCGCGGGTTGGCGCTACGCGCGCTTCAACATTCGAGACGTCGACGGCGCATTCACCGTCGACGAAATCGATCTCGACACGAGCGGGATCGTGGTCGGACTAGCTTCGCGTTCTAACTTGCTGCGATGACTTCGTCACTGCGGCTGCGATCGAGTTCGAGCTGCAGATCGAGGAACGTGTTGTCGTTGATCTTTTCGCCGTCACGCAGTTCGAGCAGCGTGCTCTCCTGCGCCTTGGTCACCTCGCGTCGCACTTCGTTCGAGACAGCGAGGCGCGAGGCCGCACGTTTTCCACGCTCACCGTCGGCATCGCGCAACGTGACGAGCTCGTCGGCCATCAACGAGCGCCAGTGGTGAACGGAGATCGGGCACGAAGTCTCGCTGCAGTACGCGTCCAAACGCGCGATTCCGGCGCTCAATACGGCTTCGCGCGCCGAGCGGACCTCTTGAGCGGAATCTTCGTCCGCGCGCAGACCGAGCAACTTGATGAGCGGTTGCAACGTCAGACCTTGCGCGATCAACGTCACGAGGATCACCACGAGCGTGCACGCGATCACGACGTTGCGACCCGGAAACGGACTGCCGTCGTCGAGGAACCGCGGCACGCTCAGCGCCGCTGCGAGCGAAATGATGCCGCGCACTCCACACCAGGACGCCAGTACGACCCCGCGCGCTGGAGGATAACCACCCTCTTTCGCACGCAGTGATTTCGAGAAAAGCAGCGGCAAATAGGCGCCAGGGAACACCCAGGCGATGCGCGTGACGATGACGGCCGCGCTGACGGCGAGGCCGGCTTTGAACACAACTGGATTCGCTGCGTTCGTCTCCAGCAACAGATACGGCGTCTGGAGTCCGATGATCACGAAACACAGACCGTTCAACACGAAGACGAACATCTCCCACGTCGAGTAGAGCTCGATGCGTGCGCGCGGCGGAACGGTGTGAATGCGCCATGCAACGACGAATCCCGCGATGACGACGGCAAGCACGCCCGAAGTACCGAGTTGGTGAGCGACGAGGAACGCGAGATAGGGAGAAACGAGCGAGAGCACGAACAAGACGCGCGTCTCGCGGATGAAGCGATTTGCCAGCGAAAACAGCACTCCCGCCGCCAAGCCGACCGCCACGCCGCCGATCACGACCCAACTGAACACGAGCACGAGGCTCTGGGCTTCGAACGCGCCGGACAACACGACGGCGACGCCCACTTGCACACCGACGAGCCCGGTGGCGTCGTTGACGAGGCTCTCGCCGCCCAAGATCGCAGTGACACGACGGGGGACGTGCAAGCGCTCGATCACAGCTTGCACGGCGACGGTGTCCGTCGGTGACACGACCGCACCGAGCACGAAACACACGGCCCACGGCAGCTCAGGCAGGAAAGCGTGCGCGACGAGTCCGACGACGAGCGTCGTCAACGCGACCAGCCCGAAAGCGAGCATCAGAATCGGCCTCAACCAACGCTTGAAATCGATCCACGACGTGTTGAACGCGTCCGCGTAGAGCAGCGGCGGCAGGAACAACACGAGGATCAAATCGGGGTCGAGTTCCAGGTGCGGCAGTCCCGGGATCAGGGCCACGAGCGCGCCGCCCAGGGCCAAGAGGATCGGTGCAGGCGTGGTGACGCGTTGCGCGAGCAAGTGCACAGCGGCGATCACGCCGAGCAGCACGAGTACGAGGGGCATGGACTCTTGCATGCGCCTACTTCTTCGCGGGCTTCTTGCGCGTCGACGCGGACGCGGGGAGAGCATCCGCGCGCAACTCGTCCATCAGCTCGAGCGCGGAGCGCCGCAGCGGCTTCAAGAGCGCGAAACTGCCGACAGCGATCAACTTCGTCAGGATGTCGACGGTGCTGTCGATCAGTTTGCGCGTGCGCGCGCAATCCTTCGACTCGTCGTGGATCCAGAACAAGATCACGGCCATTTCGAAGAGCCACAAGAGCTCGGGCAATTTCTCCGCGAGATCCGCCGGGGGGGGTGCCTTCGATCCCGTGACGACGCGGCGCATCAAATCCGTCGCTTCGGCGCGCACAGGCTCCGACGCGGCACTGAAAGGATTGAGCGGACTCTTCGGGTCGGCCGCCGTCTTGAACAAGATGCCCGAGAAACGGTGGTAGGGCTCCGCCGTTTCGATCTTCGCGATCAACACGCCGCGCAAACGGGCCGCGAGATCGCGCTCCTTCAGCAGCACGGGCTCACACGCTGCGAGATGTTCCTCGTGCATTCGCGCGTAGAAGCCCTGGATCAGGTGCTCTTTCGACTCGAAGTAGTAGTACGCGTTGCCGAGCGAAACTCCGGACTCGGTCGCGATCGCGCGCATCGTGGCGCCCTCGTATCCGTCGCGCTGGAAGAGTCGCAGCGCAGCATCGAGGATCGCTGCGCGCGTTCGTTCGCTCTTCGTGGGTTCTGGTTCGTCGGCGGATCGAGTGGCGCGCGTCATGGGGAGCGTGAGCGTTGCCGGATCGCACTCACACCGCAAGTCTGCATCGTGAAATCAGCTCTTCACCGGGTCCGCATCCCACGGTCCCGGCTTCGGTCCGATGGGGGCGCGCGTCGGAAGCCGCTCGCGATCGAGCGCGCGACGGCGGATCGAATTGAAAACGTACACGTTGAAGAGATGCATGAATCCGAGCACCAAGAGCACGAGACCGAGTTTCACCGACAGCATTTCGATGCTCTGGCGCGCAGTGACGACTTGCTCGCTCGAGCGCAGCGCCAAGCTGACGAACCCGAGGTTGACCAGGTAGAACCCGACCACGAGCAAGTGGTTCACGGAATCGGCGAGCTTCTCGTTCCCGCGGAAGACGTCGACCAAGAACTGTTGCCCGTTCCGATGCAGCGTGGTCGCGACCCACACGGTCAGCGCGATCGAGACGGCGAGGTAGATCAGGTACGTGACGACGATGGGATCGCTCATGGGAGGCTCCGAAGGGTGGAATTGAACTTGTTCAATTCGAAGTATCGACGCGGGAGCGCCAGCGGTCAAGTAGAATTCTGAACACGTTCAAAAAGGCGCAACAGCGCTTGTTTTCAGGCCCAAAACGAGCAGAACTCGAGCGGCCGCGAAGCCTGCTCGAGTTCTGATCGTCGAATCCGGCGCGAACGCCGTCACGATCAGGCTTTGGCGTTCTTGCGCAAGAGGTCACGGATCTCGGTCAGCAGGACTTCCTGAGCGGGCGGCGCGGCCGGACCGGAGGGCTTGGCCTCTTCCTTCTTCTTCGCAGAGTTCATGGCCTTGATGACGAGGAAGAGGAAGAACGCGACGATGACGAACTTGATGAGCGTGTCGATCGTGTTGCCGTAGTTCATCGCCGCGCCGGCATCCTGGGCGGCCTTGAGCGTCGGATACGACTTGCCGTCGATCGAAACGTACAGGTCTTTGAAGTTCACGCCGCCGGTCATCTTCCCGACGACCGGCATCAGGATATCACTCACGACGGAGCCGACGATCAGGCCGAACGCGCCGCCGATGATGACACCGATGGCCATGTCGACGACGTTGCCGCGTAGGGCGAACGCTTTGAATTCACTCATCATTCCCATGGTTTCATTCCTTCTTCTTGCTGGGTTTGCGGGGGGGGGGGCGACGCGCATCAAGTGCGCATCACGATTTGCCCATCGAGTTGATGAACGAGTCCGCCTCTTGAATCGATCTCTGCATGTTGTCGATCAATTTGGAGACGTCGTCCTGAATCGAAGTGACCGTGCTGTGCAACGACGAGATCGCTTGCGCATTCAAATTGTGCTTCAGCGCGAGAACGTGATCGTGGAAGGCAGTCAGAACGGGATCCATCCCGGCCGACGCCTTCTTCATCGCGTCAGCGAGCTCGCCGTAGCGTGCCCGCGTCGATTCGAGGCTCGCTCGGCTGTTGCGTTTGAGCTCGGAATTCTGAATCTGCCCGATTTCGGTCTTCCACTCGGAGAAGAGGGCTGAAGCGACGTCCTCTACGGATTGGATCCGCTTCTCGACGTCGTCCGCTTTCGACGCGCAGTCCTCGTACTCCGAGTTCAGTTTCTTGTAGCGCTTTTCGAGCTCGCCGCCGTCGTAGTTCGTCAGTGCTTTGAACTGATCGAACGTCGACACGAACAACTCTTTCGCTTCCTTCTGATCCTCGCGCGCGTCCTTGACGCGGTCGACGAGAATGTCGCGCTTGTGCACGCCGAACTTCTCCATCGTGGAGAAGTAGGCGCCTTGGCACGCGACCGAAACGGTCAGGACTCCGAGGAGCGCAAGTGCGAGCACGCTCCACCGACCACGACGGGTCGACGGGCTCGTGCTCATCATTTTGGAGATCATGTTCATGGCCCTTTCTACGAAGCGTTGCGCTTCGAATCAGAAGCTCCAGCCGACGCCGAGCACGACCAAGTTGTCACTGCGATCCGCACCCGACGCCGGACGCGCCGTGTACTGGTAGATCCATTGCAACTGCGCGAACATCGTCTTCGAGAGGTTGGTCTTCACCTTCGTATCCGACTTGCCGTAGACGTCGCGCGCGTTTTCGAGGCTCGGGAACAACTCGATGTTGTTCTCGAACTTCGTCTGCTCGTTGATCTGCCACGCGACGTTGTTCGCGAGGCGCGCCGCCAAGTAGTCGGTGTCTTCGCTCGTGCGATAGTCGGTCTTGAAGTACGTCAAGCCGGCTTCCGAGCCCCACTTGAAGTTCTCTTCCTCACGCCATTGGTAGCCGACGCCGCCACCGAAGTACGAGCGCAGCTTGATGTCGGCGAGCGTGTCGGTTTCGACTCCGCCGATGCCGAACAAGTACAGCTTCTTCGAGAGGAAGTAGTCGTACTTGAGGCTCGCGCCCGCGCGGCGTTGCGAGATGGCGAAGTCGCCGGTCGAGTCGCGGTTCTCGGCGTAGTTCCAGTAGCCCTTCGCGGTCCAGCGATCCATTTCGGCGCGACGCTCGGCCTCAGCGGCGGCGTTGATCGCGCGCGAATCGGTGTTGCCGTCGGAGTACGACGCACCGATGTTGACGTTGCCCGTCCACTGGATCGGCTTCGCTTCGAGATTGTGCGACTCGAGCGCGAGCGGTGCAGCGGTTTCAGGAGCAGCGGGAACAGTAGGGAGAATGGCGGTCAGGAGCAGGAGTTCAAACAACATCGGAGAGGTTCCTCTTCAGGCACAGTGGGATGCTGAGCTTTGCGGCGCGGGATCGAGAGAGGGGGGACAGGTGAGGCTGCCGTTTCCCACCGACTCGAACTCACTCGCTCCGAAGCATCGGTGGGCTTCACCGAGCGGCACGGGGGATTTCGGGGGCGAGGAAGTTACTCGATCTCCGCACCCGAGGCGATCTGACAGGGCTCAAATCCTCTGAAAGTCCTCAGCTCCGAGCCAGCCGCCGCTTGCAACGCTCGTGCGCAGCGCAGAAGCTCACCTAATGGAGCACGGCACAATCATGACGACACGGATACCTCTGGCTTGCGCACTGATGGTGATTGCCGCCGCATGTCGAACAGCGACGCACGCCGAGGATCACGCTGAACTCGATCGACTCGCGAGTTGCATGATCGGTTCGTTCGACAGTCGCGCGCAAGCCGCGCTGGATCCGGACTACCGCGAGATCACGCTGCACATGGCGCCGGTGTTCACCGAGCGCACCGATGGTCATTGGCTCTATGTCGAGCAAGCTGTCGCGAGCGCCGCTGACAAGCCGTACCGACAACGTGTCTACCGTGTGCACGAAGCAGCGGATGGTTTCGTGAGCGATGTCTACATGTTGCCGGGCGACCCGTTGCGCTTCACGGGAACTTGGCGCGATGCGTCGTTGTTCCAGGGCGTGACGGTCGAGTCGCTCGCGCAGAAGGACGGTTGCTCGATCCACTTGAAAGCGCAACCTGACGGATCGTTCGCGGGCTCGACCGACGGCGCGATGTGTCCGAGCGAGTTGCGTGGCGCGACCTACGCGACGTCGAAAGTGACGATCACCGCGTCGTTGCTCGAATCTTGGGACCAGGGCTTCGACGCATCCGGCAAGCAAGTTTGGGGCGCCGAAAAGGGCCCGTACCAGTTCGTGAAGCAGAAGTGAGCCGCCGTCGTGATTCGTAGAACGGCATTCGTCGCGCGGCAGGGTTCGCGCGCACGATCACAACCGCATGATCCACATGTTGCGCCAGCGCACAGGATTGCCGTGGTCTTGGAGCGCGAGAGGTAGCTCACTTGCATGAGACGCGTACGTCGCCACTTCGCGATGGCGCGTTGCTCCTAGGAACGCGACGTGATCCTGCACGACGATTCCGTTGTGCACGACGGTGGCGTACGCCGGCGCGATCAACGTGTCGCCTTCGAACTTCGGCGCACGGAACACGATGTCGTAGCTTTGCCATTCACCCGGCGCACGACACGCGTTCACGAGCGGCGGGACTTGTCCGTACAAGGCTGCTGCCTGACCGTCGGCGTACGTCGGATTGTCGAACGAATCGAGCACTTGCACTTCGTAGCGGCCCATGAAGAAAACACCGCTGTTGCCGCGCTCCTGACTGTGTCCAACGACGACGCTCGGTGTCGCGAACTCGAGGTGTAGCTGACAGTCGCCGAAGGATTCGCGCGTCTCCACGTTGCCGGCGCCGTTCACTTCGGCGTGCCCGTTCTCGACTGTCCAACTCGCGTCCTTGTCGCCTGACTTCCAGCGCGAGAGATCGCGCCCGTCGAACAGCACGATCGCGCCCTCGGGGGGAGGTGTCTCCTTCCACGCGCGCGGCTCGACGATCGGCGGTCGCGGCCGAGCGCTGTCGTGGACGCGCCACGCGCTCTTCGGCAAGAAAGGCGTGTCGGTGTAGCCCGGGCGCGGCGTCGCGTCTCCGTCCGACGAAGCGTTCGAGCGACAGGAAGGCACGAGCACGAGCGTGATGAGGACAGCGAGGTGCGCTTTCATTCCGGCAGAATACACAGGTCCGCCGAATCAAGTTCCGTCTTGCACTCGCTTCCGCGCGGTCGATTCTTGCTCTAGGCTTCGACCGTCGTCCTCTCAGGCTCTTCACCATGCGTCCTCAACCGAGCGACAGCCACGAGCGTGATCACGGCGCGCACACACTCAAGGTGTGGCGCGGTGTGGTGGTCGGTGTTTTCGGTGCCGACGTCTTCGTCGAACTAGGACCCCGCATGCAGGGCGTGATCTCGGTGAACAAGTTCGAGAACCCTCCCGCGATCGGCGACGCATTCGAGTTCACCCTGCGCGGTCAAGAGGAAGGTCTGTGGTCGCTCTCACTCGCGGTCAGCCTCGAAAAATCGGTCGTCACGTGGGAAAAGCTCGAGATCGGCAGCCTCGTGCACGCGCGCGCGATCCGCGAGGCGCCCGGCGGACTCGAGATGAAGATCGGCCCGTTGCACGCGTTCCTGCCGAAGTCGCACAGCGGTTTACCACGGGAAATGAAGCTCGAAACGCTCGTCGGCAAGAACTTCACGTGCGAAGTGATCGAGGTCGACTCACAGCGCGCGCGCGTCACGGTTTCGCGCAAGATCGTGCTGCAGAGGGAGCGCGAGAGCGAACACCAGCGCCTCGTCGACCAGTTGAAAATCGGCGAACTCGTGCAGGGGCGCGTGACGCGGATCGAAGACTACGGTGCGTTCGTCGCGTTCGGCAAAGGCATGGAAGGCCTCGTCCACATCTCGAATCTGTGCTTCGAACGCGTCGCGCACCCGAGCGAGATCGTGAAGCTGGGTCAGTCGCTCGAACTGAAAGTGCTCGCGCTCAAGAAGGGCGGCAAACGCATCGCTCTGGGTTTGAAGCAAGTCGGCGAGAGTCCGTGGCGCGACGCCGAGCGCACGTTGTTCGTCGGCGCAGTCGTCGAAGGCGTGGTGACGCGCGTGCTCGGATTCGGCGCGTTCGTCGCGATCAAAGCGGGTGTCGAGGGCCTCGTGCCGATCTCGGAAACCGGCGCGCAGGTCGGACGCCCACTCGCAAGCGTGCTCGAGCCGGGCACGAAAGTTTCGGTCCGCGTGTTGTCGTTCGATACGGATCGCGAGCGCTTGTCGCTCTCGCTCCTGCACCAGAGCGGCCAGCGGATCGCGCCCGAAGAAGCCCAGAATCGCCATGATTTCGACGAGATCGCGAGCGAGCGGCAAGGCCTCGAATTGAAGCGCCGCCTGGGCGACGTCTTGAAGCGCGCGTGGGGCTCGCGCGAACCCGGCACGGGTTCGATCGGTGCCTGACGATTCGCCGTGATCGTGTAGACGATCGCGGCGAATCGTCAGGCACCCAGTTTTTCGGCCATCTCGACCGCTTCACTCGCGTCCGCGGCCGATGCATCCGCTCCGACCACGCGCCACAGGTCGGGCACGATGTCGAACGGAGTTCCGCCGACGAGGACGGGGATGCGTTTCGCGCGCTCCGACGTTTTCAACGCGACGATCGTGTCGAGCAGCGAGCGCAGATGCGTCGTGAGTTTCGCTCCCAACGCGACGACGTGCGGGTCGAACGCCTCGGCCGCGAGCACGATGTCCGCGGCCGGAGTGTTCGCACCGAGGAACAGTACCGACCATCCTGCGGACTCGAATTCGTCCGCCAGGATGCGCGGGCCGATATCGTGCAAATCGCCGGCGACGCTCGTGATCAGAAGACGCGAACCGTTGCGCGGCTGTTTCACCGAATTCGCTGCGACCACGCCGAGTGCGCGCTCTGTCGTGCGCGAGCACAAGTGTTCCTCGGCCACGTTCGCGAGCCCGAGCTGCCAACGCTCACCGATCTCGATCTGCGCTGCGCCGAGGACGTGCAACCTCGAGTCCGCGACCGAAAGTCCGCGCTCCTGTGCTTCCATCAACATTGCGATGGCGTCCTCTCGCCGAGCCGACAGCGCCAATTCCAAGTATCGGTCGGCCAATGGAGCGAACGGCCGAGGACACGCGAGCGCACCGACACCGTGAGCGCGTTCGGACTCCAATTCGGGAAGCGCGGAGTCGATGCACGCGACGGCGATCGGCGCCGCCTGAGCCGGCAATTCCTGCTGCATCTCTTCGCGCAAGCACATCAATCCCGCACGCAATCCGCCGGCAGCTACGCCGCGCGCCGCGCACGTGTTCGAAAGCCACGCGACGTGGGCGCCGAACAAGCGCGGCCGATCGACTTCGAGCGCCGCCGACAGATGGTCGAGCAGCGTCTCGTTGTGCTGGGCGAGGTCGGCGAACGACCCCATGAAGCCCGTCCATTCCGGATGACGCTCCTGCATACGCAGGGCAGCTCCGGCGGCGAAGGCTTTGCGCGCCGAACGGATGACGGCGCTTGCGAGCAGACCTTTGGAATCCATGGGAGAACCGAGTTTCGAACTGGGTTACGCCGCCGGACCGGGAATGGATCCAACGAGCGGTGCTGTTATTCGGCTTCGAGGGTCGCGCAGAGCGGGAAACCGCGCGGGCGGGCCAAGGAGCGCACTTGTTCGACGTAGAGTTCGCCGCGTTCGAGGCTCGTGACGACGACGACGGCGGCGCCGGAATCGTGCACCTCTTGCGTCAGGCGTTTCGCCTCGGTGAGCGGCTTGTGGAACAGGCTCGTCAAGAGATCCGTGACGAACTCGAACGTGGTGATTTCGTCGTTCAAGAGCACGACTTTGAAGCGCGGTGCGACGCGCGGTTGGGTGCGCGTCTCCGTCTCGGGCTCGAGGACTGCTGTGAGCGTCTGCACCATCGTCGTCATCCTACCGCAAAGTCGCGAGCCGTCGCTCGATCTCCGAAATCACCCACGTCGTGTCGACGAAGCGCTCCGGCGTCGCGAAACCCCGCGGTTTTCCGCGGCCGGACGCCATGTGGTGCGCGACGATCGTGATGCCCCAACACGTCGTCAGTTCCATCGCAGCGAAGCGCGTCTTCGTGTCCGCGGCGACGTCGAGGCGATAGCTGAATCCGCGCGCGAAAGCGGCGTCGTTGCGGGTGCCGCGCACCGACAGGATCAGGCGATCACGATCCTTCTTCGAGTCGTAACGCAGCACGGGGTCGAGCTCCAACCGATCCGCCAACTCGCGGTCGCGCGCGGGATCGCCGACCAGATATCCGAGCGACTTCCAACCGCGCACTTGGCCCCAGTGACCGTCGTAACGCAACGTCATGTAGTCGTATTCGTGCACGCCGATCGAGCGCATGTACTCGACCACTTGTGGTGAATTGTTCGAGGTAGGCGACGCCTCGAGACCCTCCTCGAAACGCTCCACGACCGACAGTGCCTCGACGTGCGCCAGTTTTTTCGCGCGGATCACGGGCACATCGCCCGAGTACTCGCTGATCAAACCCCACGGGCTGAAAACGAGCTTGTAGAGCAACGGATTAGTCGCAGCATCAGGTCGCACGAGCGGCAGCCCGCCGCAGCGCACGTGCACCTCGTCACAACCGTGCTCGCGCGCGCAGTGCACCGCCAAAATGTTCGAAAGCCCCGGTGAAACGCCGCAGTCGGGCACGACGGGCACCTTCGACTTCAGAGCTAGCTTTTCTTGGGCACTGACCACTTCGGGATTGCCGCCGAGGTCGCAGAACGCGACGCCTGCGTTGACCGCGCGCGAGGTCAACGCGAGGTTCGCCGAGTAGGGCGCACACGACAGCGCGACGTCCGCGCGACTCAACTCGGCGTCCGAGACGCCGCTCTTGAACTCGACCTTGGCCGCCTGACGACCGAGCAGCTTCGAAAGACGCTCACGCGCCGCCTTCGATCGCTGCTCGTCCGGTTCGACGGCGATGACGCGCTCGGCCTGGCAGAACACCACCAGGTCGTGGAGTGCCGCCAGACCCTGACGACCTGCACCGAAAACGATGTAACGAAATCCGCTCACGGTGGATGTGTACTCCCGAGGGCCCGACTCGACGAAGATCAAAAAAAAGCTGCGACGGGTGGGGACACCCGCCGCAGCCTCCAAGTTACCTCGGACCAGCCGTAGCCACGGCCCGGTCTCTGATCGGGTCCCGATGGGGCCGTGTCGCGCGAGAGCTCGAACGACCCCAGAACACGAGCATCACGAGTCGGTGGAGTGGCAGAAACCTCCTCCTCGTGAGCGCTTTCCAATTTATCGGGGTGCTTCCGGCACCGCTAGGCAGAAATGGGCATTCCTCAAAAAATACAGCCCAGCGCCATCACACACGCTCTAGAGCCGCAAGGATCCGATCGCGAACAGAGGTCATCGCGAGGTGTTGCTCCGCACTCGAACCCGTGGCACGAAGGGGCATGTTCGACAGAAAAACCGGCCCGTCGCGCTCGTCCAAAGGCCTCCGGCCGTGGCTGCCCTTCACCAGGGCCGCATCGCGCGGGATCACGTCCATCAAATAGCGAAAGCCCAACTTCTTCTGTAGGAGCCGGCGCACAACGCGCAACTTGGGCGACGCGAGCGCCGGATCGACGAACAATTCGCACGGGTCGTAGCCGGGTTTCCGATGGATGTCGACCGTCGGCGCGAAGTCGGGCTCGTCGCCGCCCTCGGGCCAGTAGTAGTAGGTGAACCACGCGTCGGGGGTCGAGATCGCGACGAGATCGCCGGAGCGCGCGTGGTCGAGTCCTTCGGCCGCGAGCGCAGCTCCTTCGAGCACTTGCTCGACGCCGGCGAGTCCAGTCAAGCACGCGCGCACCTCGTGACGATCGCGAGGATCCTTCACGTACACGTGCGCAATCTGGTGGTCGGCGACAGCGAAGGCGCGGCTCGCGAACACGTCGAGCACGTCGCCGCCGGGCGTGACGCGCGCTTTCAAAAAACCCGCTTCGCGCAGCGCGCGGTTCACGTGTACGGGACGCGACACGTTCGTGAGGCCGTACTCGCTGACGACGATGGTCGCGGCACCGATGCGCTCGGCCGCAGCACGCAGATCGCCGACGATGCGATCGATCTCGACGACGGCTTCGTCCGAGCGCGGATCATCGGGCCCGAAACGCTGGAAGTCGTAGTCGAGGTGCGGCAAGTAGACGAGCGTCAGCGTCGGCTTGCGATCGAGCATAGTTCGGATCGCCGCGTCCGCGATCCAACGAGTCGACGGCAGGCCGGATTTCGGGCCCCAGAAATCGAAGAACGGGAACTTGCCCAACTCGCTCTCGAGTCGCGCCGCGTATTCGTCCGGAGCGCCGTACACCGCCGGAATCTTGCGTCCGTCCGCCGGATAAAACGGCCGCGGCGTGATCGACCAGTCGACCGCCGCGCCGAGGTTCCACCACCAGAAGATCTTCGCGCACGTGAAGCGCGAGTCGCGTTTTTTGGCCGTTTCGTAGACCTTTTCTCCCGTGACGAGTGCATTCGACTGACGCCACAGCGCGATTTCGGCGATGTCGCGCGTGAACCATCCGTTGCCGACGACGCCGTGATCGCGCGGCAAGAGCCCCGTGAGCATCGTCGCTTGCGCGCTGCACGTGACGGCCGGCAAGACACCGCTCATCGGGATGCACGTCGTGAGCGCCGCCAAATTCGGCGTCTTGCGAGTGACGAGTCGCGGAGTGAGGCCGACGACGTCGACGACGAGTACCGGTTTCATGCGGCCGGAGAGGATGCGCGAAGGCGAGCTCGAAGGCCACTCTCACCCGTGGCCGATTCACGCGGCGCAACGTAGCATCGCGCGCATGTTGGGACGGATTTTAGGGCTTTTTCGCGGTCGACCGGCCGTCGTCAAGGGCACGAGCAAGTTGCCCGAGGGTCAGGCCAAGAAGGTGGAGCTCGGTGATGTGCTGGCCGGCGGCACACAAGTCGTTCTGTGCCGCGTCGAGGGCAAGTTGTACGCGCTCGACGTGCACTGTCCGCACGACAACGGACGCTTGATGGGCGGGGCGCTCATCGACGGCAAGTACGCGATCTGTCCGCTGCACAACTATCTGTTCGAACCGTCGACCGGTCGCGCGATCCGCGGCGCGTGTCCGAACGCGAAGACGTACAAGGTCAAGGAATCGGGCGACGACTGCGAGATCTGGTTGTGAGCCGATGATCGCGCACCTCGTCGCCGCGTTCGCACTCACCGTGCAAGACGGTGCAGCGCTGACGCTGGCGAATGGAATGCGCGCCGCGATCGCGCTGGCGAAGCCCAAGGAGAGACGGACTGCGGCTCTCGCGCTCGCGAGGCAGAAGGACGCGACGATCGACAACGTGCTCGCGACGATCGATATCGTTTCGCGACGCGAACCGAGCACGGTCGGCACGAGCATTCTGCGCGCACCGATCTTCGCCGCAGATTCCGTCGAAGACGTCGAGCTCGTCGTGTACGTGCCGAAGACCTACGCGCCGGACGTGCCCGCGCCGTTGATCGCCACTTTTCACGGCACCGGCGGCAGCGGACGCGGCATGGATCGGATGTGGCGCGAAACAGCCGAGAAAATGGGCGCCGTCGTCGTCGCGCCGAGCGAAGCGGGTCCCAACGAAGGTTACCTGTTCAGCCTGCGGGAGCGCGAAGCCGCGATCGGCGCCGTGCGTTTCGCGTGTGCGAATTTCTCGATCGACACGAATCGTGTCTACGTGACGGGCATCAGCCGCGGCGGACATCTCGCGTGGGACGTGGCGCTGCGTCAGCCCGATCGATTCGCCGCACTCGCGCCGATGATCGGGTGTCCGCGATATCAACTCGTGCGTGGCCAGAACAACTTGCGCTTCCTCGAGAACGTCGTGAACGTGCCGATTCGCGACTTGCAAGGATCGCGCGACGATCCCGGAGTGCTGCAGAATCTGCACGAAGCGTTCGCGAAGCTCGAAGTGTTGCACGCGCGTGACGCCAAGTTGATCGAGTTCACGGACCGCGGGCACGATTTCGATTTCAATGCCGTCGATTGGCCGGTCTTTTTCTCAGCGACTCGCACGCCGGTGCCGGAGCGAGTCGTGTTCACGAGCGCGAACCTCGCCGAAGCGCGCTCTCACTTCGTCGAGATCACGCAGTTCGCGCAGGACGTCGCCGAGAATCCGCGCATCGACGTTCAAGCGGCGTCGTGGTCGAAGCTGGACGCGCTCGGTCAACGACGCGTCGTGCAAGCTCAGATCGACGCGGACACGGCGCGCATCGAAGTCGTGCGTTCCGAGTCCGGGCGTTTCGAAGTCACTGCGCGCGGCGTCGCGAAATTCCGGCTGCTGCTCTCGCGCGAGATGTTCGACGCGAGTTCGCCGGTCGAAGTCTCGTTCAACGGCAAAGTCACGAAGCGCAAAGTCGCGCTCGACGTCAAAGTCCTGCTCGCGGAATTCGTCGAGCGTCTCGATCGGTCGTTCTTGCCCGTCGCCGTCGTCGAAATACCCTGAAAAAAGCAGCCTGAGAACACATGGGCACCACACCGAAGATCCTCGCCCTCGCGGGCAGTCTGCGCCGCGATTCGCTGAACAAGAAGCTCGCGCAAGTCGCGGCCGCTGCGGCTCGCGCGGCGGGAGCGGAAGTCACGTACCTCGATCTGCGTGATCTGCCGCTGCCGATCTACGACGGCGACATCGAAGCCGCGGGCTTCCCCGACAACGTGAGACGTTTGAAGAGCTTGATGAAGGAACATCAAGGCTTGCTCGTCGCGAGCCCCGAATACAACAGTTCCGTGTCGGGTGCGTTGAAGAACGCGATCGATTGGGCATCGCGCGCGGAACCGAATGAGGCGCCGCTCACGTGCTTCAAGGGCAAGGTCGCCGGCCTCATGTCCGCTTCACCCGGAGCGCTCGGCGGATTGCGCGGACTGGTCACTTTGCGCTCGATTCTCGGCAACATTCAGGTGTTGGTCATTCCTGAACAAGTGACGGTTACTACGGCGAATGAAGCGTTCTCGCCCGATGGGCGACTGATCGATCCCAAACAGCAAGCCTCGATCGACGCGCTCGCGAAACGCGTCGTGCAACTGGTGCGCGCTCTCGAAGTTCCGCGCTAAAGCGGAATTTCTCAGCGCGGAGAAAGATCCGCCTCCGCCGATTGCGGCATCCGGTGGTTCGTGCTCCCATGAGCGCGGTTCTCGGCGCAAGGAGGTTTCGCGACCATGGCAATCGAAACGAATGTGAACGATCTCGCGGCAGCGAACGATCGATCCCCGACCCACGACGCACCGCGTCGTTCATTCCTGACAGCGACGGCGTCCGCTGCGATCTTGGCTGGATTCGCGTCGCGCTTGCGAGCGCAGACGTCGCTGCCGCCGCCAGCTCCGGTGCCTTGGACGCCCGACTTGGAATTGCGTTTCCTCGTCGATCGCATCTCGAACGGTTGGAACCCCGAGATATACGCGCGCGCCGTGCAACTCGGCTACGACGCGTTCCTCGAAGAGCAACTCGCGCCCGCGTCGATCGCCGATCCGATCGTCGCGCCGATGATGCCGCAGTATCCGACGGTCTCGCTCACGACGAAGCAGATCTACGACCAGTACGTCGCGCCCGGCAACGTGGCGACGGTGATGCTCGAGTTTCGCACGGCCACGATCGTGCGCGCGATCTACTCGAAGCGGCAACTGTTCGAGCGCATGGTCGAATTTTGGAGCGATCACTTCAGCGTCGACCTCGCCGACGGTCAGGTGCAGTGGCTCAAGACCGCGGAAGATCGCGACGTCATCCGCGCCAACGCGCTCGGGCGCTTCCGCGATCTCTTGATCGGCGACGCGAAGAGCGCCGCGATGCTGTACTACCTCGACAACTACCGCAATTTTTCGACAGCGCCGAACGAAAACTACTCGCGAGAAGTGATGGAGTTGCACACGCTCGACGTGGGCAATTACACCGAGACCGACGTGAGTGAATTGGCACGTTGCATCACGGGTTGGCAGTTCAGGAACTCGTCGTTCGCGAACGCTGGCGACTTCTTCTTCAACGCAGCGCAACACGACAACGGCCAGAAGACGGTGCGCGGGCAAGTGATCTCGCCCGGCGGCGTCACCGAGGGCGAGACTGTCCTGACGTCGCTCGCCAGCGATGTCGCGACGGCGCGTTTCGTCACCGGAAAGCTGTGCAGGTTCTTCTTGGCCTACAACCCGCCTCAAGCAGTACTCGACGCCGTTGCTATCGCGTACCGCGTGTCGGGCGGGGACATCAAGACGGTCGTGCGCAAGATGTTCGAGCGCAACACGCTGCACATGATGGACCCCGCATCGATCGTGAAGATCAAGCGGCCGTTCCACCTCGTCAACTCGGTCGTGCGCGCACTGAATCCGACGGTGGCGCAGCCGAATCGTTTCGTGCAAGAGCTGACGACGATGGGGCACCTGCCCTTCGCGTGGTCGGCGCCGGACGGCTATCCCGACACGGCTCAAGCGTGGGGGACGAGCGTGCTCGATCGCTGGAATTTTGTGTCGCGCTTCTTCTCCGAATCGATCACCGGTGTCGGCGTGAACGTCACGAAGATCTTCGGGCCGGTGCAGAAGAACCTGCTCGCGAGCCACGCCAATCGCGTGTTGATGGGTGGGCGCATGGCGCCCGAGGACGTGACCGCAGTGCAGGCGTACGCCGATGCTGCTACGACTCTGAACGATACCTTGCGACGCGAAGTTCTCGCGCTCGCCGCCTCCACCCCGAGCTTCCAGACCTACTGATCGCGAGGCCTCCCCATGCAACACACGAACGAACACGAGAATTGCGATCACGAGTCGGACGAAGTCGGGACGAACGGTTTCGATCGTCGACGGTTCCTCGGCACGAGCCTGTTCGGAGCCGGCGCCGCGCTCACCGCGCAAGCGTGGATGCCGCGCGTGTCCTTCGCATTCGGCGGAGCACCGGCACAACGCGACACGCTCGTCGCCATCTTCTTGCGCGGAGCCTCCGACGGTTTGACGATGTGCGTGCCGTACGGCGACGGCGAGCTCTACAACCGCCGTCCGACTCTCGCGATTCCGCCGCCGGGACAATCGAACGGCGCGATCAATCTCGACGGTTTCTTCGGCCTCGCACCGGCGTCGGCGCCGCTGTTGCCGCTGTACCAAGCGGGTCACTTGGCTTTCGTACACGCGAGCGGTCTGACCGATCCGTCGCGTTCGCACTTCGACATGCAGAAGTGGATGGAGTTTGGTGTGCCGGGCGCTCAAGCTCAGACGGTTTCGACGGGTTGGGTCGGCCGCTATTTGCAGACGATTTCGCCCACCGGTTCAGGTCTCTTGCGAGGCATCGGCATCGGCAGCATCCTCCCGCGCATGCTCGCGGGTGGTCCGGCCGTGCAAGCCATTCCGAATCCGGCTGCATTCACGATCGCGGGCAGTTCCACCACCGCGGCCGCGCGTCGAGCGACGTTGGCGGCGGCGTACGCACAAGAACCTGATCCGATGATGAGTGCTGCGGCGAACACGTTCGCGGCGATGGACTTGATGGCGACCATCAATTTCGCGAGCTACGTCCCGGCGAACGGTGCCGTCTATCCGGCGACGACGTTCGGCACGGCGATGCGCAACGCGGCTGCGATCATCAAGGCGAACATCGGAGTCGAGGTGATCGAGATCGATCTCGGCGGCTGGGATCTGCACAACCAACTCGGACCGATCACGGGCGCGATGGCGAGCTTGCTCGACCAGCTCTCGAAGTCGCTCGCGGCGTTCCACGACGACTTGAACGACGTGAATCAGACGCTCAATCGAGTGACGACGGTCGCGATGTCCGAGTTCGGTCGTCGCGCGGGCGAGAACGGCAGCTTCGGCACCGATCACGGTCGCGGCAACGCGATGATCGTGATGGGCGGTCACGTGAACGGCGGTCAAGTCATCCGCACGTGGCCCGGCTTGGCGCTCGCGAATTTGAGCCAAGGCGACTTGGAGATCACCACCGACTATCGCGACATCCTGGGCGAAATCCTCGTCGATCGGATGGCGTGCACGAGCTTGAGCACCGTGTTCCCCGGTTGGACGGTGACGAATCGCGGGATCACCAATTAGGTGCGGCGAAAGTCGCGGTCGTCGCGGCGAATTCGCCGCGACCAGCAACGGAGGGGATGCCCCACATCGATGTGAGGATCCCCTCTAACGCAGCGTTTCCGCCTCCCTCGCCGCAGCGTTTCCGCCTCCCTCGCCGCAGCGTTTCCGCCTCCCTCGCCGCAGC
>JAWXBU010000282.1:0-14966 GCA_034440255.1 Planctomycetota bacterium
AAGAAGCGACGACGACCGCGTATCCTCTGCGATACGTCGAGGAGGAGCGACGCCGCCCGGCGACGAAGGAGGGCGGAGCCTGCTAGCGATTCAGCCGTTACAGCCCACTCGTGGGGTGAGCCAGAAGCTCGGTGAACAAGTCGGGCCAGGTGCGACTTCCTGGCAAGGCGCCGCCACGACGCGGGTTCGTTGCAACCCTCGCAGGAGCGCAACGCCGCTGACAGCCCGTTGCTCGAATCAGCGCCAAAAAGCCCACAAAGCCGCTAGCGCCAGCGCGTTGGTCACGATTTGTCCGGCGATGTTCGGCACCAAGCTCCTAGACATCTCGAAGGCCATCGCGAGCACGAACCCTGACCACGTCATCGCGGCCAACCCCGGCAACGAATAGAACTGCGCCGCGCTGTAGAGCAGGCTCGAAAAAAGCGCAGCCTGCCACGCGGCATAGTGACGACGCAGCGTGAGAAACAACAAACCACGCACGCCGAGTTCGACGAGGAACGGAGCCAAGACAGCGTGCACGCCGAATTCGAGCGGCGCGGCGATCGGCGAATCGATGGATGTCGAAGCCTGCATGCTCTCCGACCAATGCGAATGCGCACCGAACGCGTGCATCGTGTTGACGATCAACTCCGAACCGAGCCACTGGATGGTCACGATCGCGAACGCGAGCGACAACCAACCTAACGGACGCACCGTCGGCGTCAGTCCGAAGGCCGCTCGGAACGTGGTCCCGAGCGGTGCCAGCAAACGTCGACGAATCAGCCACACGATCGGGATTCCCGTCAACACGCCGCTGCAAGACTTCGCCCAATCGCTGCCGCCCCACACGTCGATCTGGCTGACGACGAACCAGATCGCGATGACGGCGAACGCGACTCGCACCGCAGTGGCGTAGCCCGCTTCGAACGTCCACGCGGGCGGCACGTCGGCGCTTCCGGGCACGAGCTTCGGTCGATTGCGCGCGAGCCAGACACCGATCGCAGCCAAGCCGAGCAACAACACGACGGCTTGCGCGGTGGCGATCGTAACCAAGCGACGGGACAGATCTCCGAGTCGTACGTCGATCGAATGCTCGAGATCCAGTTGTCGCGCTTCGTCGCCCACCGCACGCGCGAGTCGCATGCGCAGCGACGTTCCGATCCACTCCTCACCGGCGAGCGAGGTGTCGTAGGTGTCGAATGACCGAGCGTCGTCTGCACGCCCCAACTTGAACGCACGCCTCAGGGCCTCGACGAATTTCGAATCGCCCGTCGTGGCGAGCCGTTGCAGATCGGCCTCCGCCTCCTCGAGTCGACCCGCGTCGAGCAACAACACAGCTCGCCGCGCACGCAGCCCCGCGAGTTCGCGGGGATCGGGTCCTGACATTTCGCCCTGCAAGTCGGGCCGCGGATAGCCGTTCTTGCGCACGATGTCGTCGAACGTGGCGATCGCTGCCTCCCGCGCCGGATCCGTACGCCCGACCATCAGAGTCACGAGCTCGCGCTGGAAAGGCGGCGTCGATTCGATCGCGTCCTGGATCCACAAATTGCGCTCGAAAACGCGCTGTGCCGTCTCGATCGGCCGCGCGAGCATGAGCATGCGCAGCTGATCTTGCCCCTGCATCGGCGTGCAAACGAGCAAGCCCACGAGCATCAAGCTCATGAACAGCGTGATGGCCTGACTCGGCCCCAGCGGTGAATTGCCGAGTCCTTTGCGCGTCGAATCGCGCGGTCGACCCGTTTCGAGATCGTCGTCGGCCATGAAGCGGCGAGACGATACCACGCGGGCTGGAGAACCTCGTCTGGTTCACGGATGATGTCCGCGATGTCGGAATGGGCCTGGATCTGGTTCCTCTTCGCTCTGGGCGTCGTCGCCGTCGGCATCGCGATCACAGTCGTCGTGATCGTGATGCTGCGCAATCTCTCGCGTCGCGTGGAGTTGCTCGAACGCGAGCGCGCGACTTCGTCGACGTTGCGCTCCAAAGCCGATGGTCCAGGTGCGCGAACGGCGGCCGATGAAGAAGCGGTAGTCACGGGGGCACACCTGGTTCCGGACTCGCCGACCGACGCTCCGGCAGCGCAGGCGAGCACGCTGTCCGCAGGTTCACGACAGGCCGCGCGCGGGTCCGAGGCGCCGCGGACTGCTTCGCAACAGGTCGCAGCCTTCCCGGGATCGATCGTCCCGTCCTCGTCGACCGGCGGGGCGATCGTGCCTCCGGCGTTCGCGACACGCGCGCCGGAAGACGCATCGCGAGAGGCGACGATCCAGCCGCCTCCCTCGACCGCGCCAGCGCCGCGCAGCGAATGGGCTTCGCCGATCGATGAATCGAAATCCACCCGCCCGCTGCCCGCCGCAGAGTCGTTTGCCGACGTCAGCACAGCGGATCCTCGGTCGGCTGGATCGCCGCCGCGCTCGCCCTCGAACGCATCCGCAGAACGCTTCGAGTGGGAGCGCTGGCTCGGCGTGCGCGGCGCTGCGGTCGGCGGCGGAATCGTGCTCGCGATCGCAGGCTTCTTGTTCTTGCAGTACTCGATCGAGCGCCAATGGATCACACCCGAGCGACGCACGATTCTCGCTGCGATCGCAGGCTTCGCGCTGTTCGTCGCTTCGATTCCGTTGCGCAGGCGCGGCTATCGCATCGTCGCAGATTCGATCACCGGCACCGGAGCTGTGCTGCTCTACGCGTCGTCGTGGGCGGCGCACGTGTCGTACGGGATGATCGGATTCCCCGCGGCATTCGGCGCCATGGTTGGCGTCACTGCGGCGTGCGCGTACTTGGCGCAGCGACACGAATCGCTCGTCATCGCCGTGCTCGGCCTCGTCGGAGGCTTCGCGACGCCGCTCGCTTTGTCGAGCGGGCACGACCGGCCGATCGCACTGTTCGGATACGTGCTGCTGCTCGACTTCGCGTTCCTCTTCATCGCGCAGAAACGCCGTTGGCCGTCGTTGACGCTCGTCGCGTTGGGCGGGACGTTCGTCATCCAGGCGTTGTGGGTCTTCCTGCGCGTCGACCGCAATTCACTGCCGCTCGCTCTGATCGTCTTGGCCGTTTTCGCGCTGTTTTTCGCCGTTTTCGTCGCGCGTCAGGCCGCGGCGGAACGAGCGCGACTCGCAGCGGCTCAGTTCGGAGCACTAGTCTTGCCCTTCGTCTTCGCGATCTACTTCGCGCAAGACCGTGCGCTGGGTGAGCACGTCTGGCCGCTGCTCGCGCTCGCTTCCGTGCTGGCCGTCGCATCGGCTTGGATGGCGCGCACGGGGGATCTCACATGGCTGCCATTCGGAAGCGCAGCGGGCGCCGTCGCACTGACCATGACGTGGACGGTGAATCGAGTGTTCGCGATCGATCGCGACGCGACGCTCGAGTTGATCGGCTGCGCGATCGGGGTCACGCTGCTGCACGTCGCACTCGCGGAGCTCGCATCTCGGAGCGCGAACAAGCCCCGGGGTGAGGGCGCACGCGGCGCAGTCGTCGTCGCGACGATCGGATTCCAACTCGTCGTGTTGTTCGCAGCGAGCCGACCGATCGACGTCGGGCCGTGGCCGTGGATCGTCGCGACGACCGTGTTCGCGCTCGTCATCCACAGACAAGTTGGGATCGGCGAGCGCTCGATCCTGGCCTTCGCTGCGTCGGCGATCGTCGGCATCACGATTTTCACGTGGTCGACGAAACACGATTCTGCGCAGTATTTGCCGGGCTTTTGGCTGTGGGGCGGAGCGCTCGTTCTCGTCGGCAGCACGTTCCTGTTCGCGGCGTGGTTGCTGCGCGCGCGTGAAAGTCACTGGCCGTATCGCGGGGTTCTGGCGTTCGCACTGCCGACGATGCTCGCGCTTCTTGCGTTGGGCAGCATCTTCGAGAGCACCGCGATCTACGTTGCCGTCGCAGTCGTCGGGGTGCAGGGTGCGATCGCGGCGACCGCTTGTCGCTCGAGCGTGTTGTTCGGACTCGCGATCACGCTCCCGATCCTGCATCCGATGACTGGGGGAGGCGACCCCACCCATTTGGCAAATCGACCGGGGTTCATGCCCACGTTCGCGTGTATCGCGTCGTTCGGTGTGCTGTTCGCGGTCTGGCCGTTGCTTCGATCCGAACGTTGGAACGATCGAGCCGCGGCCTGGCGCATCGCCGCCGGTTCGCTCGTAGTGCAGTTCTTCGTATTGTATCCGCTGTTCGTCGCACGTTCGTTCGACGTGCCCGTCTTCTCTCTGCCGATCGCATTCGAAGTCGTCGCCGGCGCTGCTGCAATGCGGCTCTACGCGACACGCGCCGGCGAGGATCGGGCGCGTCGGATCGGACGCATCTGGTATTCGTGTGCCGCGATCTTCTTCGCGGCGCTGATCGTTCCGCTGCAACTCGAACGTGAGGCCATACCGATCGCGTTGGCGTTGTTCGCAGCCGGAATCGCGCTGTTCCACGTGCGCATCGACGCCAGGTCGCTGGCCTGGGTCGCATTCGCAGCACTACTGATCTCGTTCTTCGCGCTCGTCGTGATCGGCCTCCTCGGTGAATGGCCGCATTCGTCGACGCGCATCCTGAACTGGGTCGCCTACACGCACCTCTTGCCGGGCGCGGCCGCGATCGTCACAGCTGTTTTCCTGCGCCGCGCCGGAGCTCAGGTCGCCGCCTCGTCCAGCGGAATCCTCGCGATCTTGTTCGTGTTCGCGTGGATCAACCTCGAGGTCGCGAACGCATTCACGAACGTCGAGCGCTTCACACTGCGCTTCGAGCACACGCCGATGCGCGATCTGACTGCATCTCTCGCATGGCTCGCGTACGCGATCGTCTTGTTGGTGCTCGGCGTGTCGAAGCAGCGCGGAGGCTTGAGGTGGGCGAGCCTCGTCTTGCTGCTGCTCACGATCGCGAAGGTGTTCATCTTCGATCTCGCGCACCTCGAGGGCTTGCATCGCGCAGCCTCCGTAGCCGGGCTCGGTCTGTCGCTCCTGCTCGTGTCCGTTCTCTATCAACGCTTCGTCTTCCGTCGCCCCGCGTCGACGACTTGAATCATGCGCACACGTCTCTTGGGTCGCAGTGAGTTGGAGATACCGGTCGTCGTGTTCGGCGCTTGGGCCATCGGCGGTTGGTATTGGGGGGGAACGGACGACGCGCTGGCGGTGCGTGCGATCCACGCGGCACTCGATCACGGAATGAACGCGATCGACACGGCGCCTGTCTACGGTTTCGGTCGCAGCGAGGAAGTCGTCGGCCGCGCGATCCGCGATCGTCGTGAGCACGTGATCGTCATGACGAAAGTCGGTCTGCGTTGGGATGAAAGCGTCGGCGAGCCGTACTTCGAGACGATCGACCAGGACGGTGTGAAACGCGTCGTACGTCGTCACGCGGGGCCCGAGTCGGTGCGCAAAGAGGTCGAAAACAGCCTGAAAAGGCTAGGAATCGACGTGATCGACCTCCTCCAATTGCATTGGCCCGATCCGGCGACGCCGATCGCGGAGACGATGGGCGCGCTGAGCGATCTGCGCGCTGCCGGCAAGATTCGTGCGATCGGTGTGTCGAACTACACCGTCGCAATGTTGCAAGAAGCGCAGCGCGCGCTCGGCGCGGTCCCGCTGGCCAGCGATCAGCCGAAGTACAACCTGGTCGCACGCGACATCGAGCGCGAACTGCTGCCGTACTGTGCCGTGAACGAGGTCGGCGTCATCGCGTACTCGCCGCTCGAGCAAGGTCTGCTGACCGGTCGCGTGCCTGCGACGAGAACCTTCGCCGCAGACGATGGACGTAGCAAGCGACCGACGTTCACGTCGACGAATCGAGCTCTCGTCAACGAGGTACTCGACCGCGTCGTTCGACCCATCGCGGAACGTCACCGCGCGACGGTCGGGCAAGTCGTGATCGCGTGGACCGTCGCACAGAAGGGCGTCACTGCCGCGATCGTCGGCGCGCGCACGCCCGAGCAAGCGATCGAGAACGCAGCTGCGGGGGACATCGTGCTCGCCGATTTCGAACTCGTCGCGATCCGCTCTGCCTTCGAAGCTCTCGAACTGGAAGTGTCGGCGGGCCCGGGTTTGTCGGGCAAGCTGAAGTCGCTTGCGAAACGATTCCTAGGCCGGTGATCCGCGGAAGAAGACGAACGTCACGACCAGAAGGCACGGGACCAACAGCACGAACGACCACGCCATGAATCCGAAGAAGCTGGGCATTTTGACGCCGTTTTCCTCGACGATCGCTTTCACCATGAAATTGGGGCCGTTTCCGATGTACGTCATCGCGCCCATCATCACTGCGCCGCACGCAATCGCCTGCAGGATGATGTCGGATGTGCCGCCGGCCGCGAGGTATTCGCCCAAGTAGCGCGGTCCGTCGACGCTGATACCAGCCTGACCGCTTGCGACTGCAGCGAACGCCAAATAGGTCGGCGCGTTGTCGAGGAGGCCCGAGAGCCCACCCGTCGCCCAGAAGTACTGCCACGGCTGCGTCAATCCGAGTTCGCCGCCGCGCGCATTCAAGATGGCGAGCGGAGCGATCATCGTGATGAAGATGCCGGCGAAGAGAATGGCGACCTCGTTGATCGGCGTGAACGAGAAGCTGTTCTTCGCGTGCACGACCTTCGGCGTGCCGAAGTACGACACGAGTGCGACGAACGCCATCAAGCCCTCTTGGATGCCGAACGGCCACTCGCCCCCGTTCGCTCCGACACCCGTGCCCTTGGCGAGGATGATCGCGACGATCGCGAACAGGAGCAGGATGTTGAACGCCCCGTCGATGCCGAGCGGTGCGTGCTTCATCACGTCTTCGAGTTGCGAACCCGGCCGCGCCTTTTCTTCGCGGTCCATGCGGTACGAATCGACGATGAAGTAAACGAGCAAGAGCAGGCCGTTGATCGTGAGCCACTCCGGCCAGAGTTGCAGCGTCCACTCGAACGGTACACCCTTCAAAAAGCCCAGGAAAAGAGGCGGATCGGCGAACGGCGTCAACAAGCCGCCGCAGTTCGAAACGATGAAGATGAAGAAGACGAAAGTGTGCGTTTTGTCCTTACGCGCCTCGTTTGCGCGCAGGATCGGTCGGATCAAAACCATCGACGCGCCCGTGGTGCCGATCAGGTTCGCGAGAATGGCGCCGACGCCGAGCAGCGTCGAATTGGAGAGGGGCGTGCCGTTCAGCGATCCGCGCACGAGGATTCCGCCGGACACGACATACAAAGCTCCGAGTAGCACGATGAAGGCGACGTAGTCGAGCAGTGCGTGCTGGAATGCGCCGACCGATGCCGCTCCTTCGGTCTTGTACAGCCAAACTGCAAACGGCACGGACAAGAGAGCTGCGAGGATCGCTTTGTTCTTGTTCGCGTGCCACCAGTGACCGGCGACGAGCGGCAGGATGGCGACGCACAAGAGCAGCGCGGCGAAAGGCACGACGGCCAGGATCGGCAAGCGCGTTCCCAGCGATTCACTTGCGGACGGGATGAGAGCGAGTGTGTTCATGGGTTCGAATGAAAGATAGGAACGGCCGGCTTCCGTGTCTGCCCTTCTTGGTGGATTCCGACAGTGAGCTAGAGTGAGCGCCTATGTCTTCCTCTCCGAAAAGTCCCCTTGTTTCGTGCAGCCCCTTTGCGCTCTTCGGGCTGCTCTTGGTGGTCGCGCTGTGGATCGGATGGAAACTCGCGCAGCCTCTGATCCGTCCCGATCACGATCCGCGTGCCGAGCAGCGCCTGGTCGTCGCACGCGGCGACCTCGCTTCCGACGAAAAGGCGACCATCGAACTGTTCAAGAACGCGTCGCCAGCCGTCGTGAACATCATGACGTCCCGCATCGCGCGCGATCGCTTCAAGATGCGGCCGCTCGAGGTTCCACAAGGCGCGGGGTCCGGTTTTCTGTGGGACGACAACGGCTACGTCGTGACGAATTTCCACGTCGTGCAACAGGCTGAAAAGGCCACCATCACACTCGAAGACGAGACACAATACGAAGCTCGTCTGGTCGGCTTCGAGGCGGATTACGACATCGCCGTGCTGAAGATCGACGCACCCAAGGAGAAGTTGCGCGCGATCACGTTGGGGAAGTCCGGCGATCTCCAAGTCGGACAGAAGGTGTTCGCGATCGGCAATCCGTTCGGGCTCGACCACACGCTCTCGACAGGCGTGATCAGCGGATTGAATCGCGAGATCTCCAGCCCGAGTCAACGCATCATTCGCAACGTGGTTCAGACGGATGCGGCGATCAATCCCGGCAATTCGGGCGGGCCCTTGCTCGACAGTTCCGGCCTCCTGATAGGAATGAACACGGCGATCGTGAGCGCGACTCAATCGAGCGCAGGCATCGGATTCGCCGTGCCGGTCGACACGATCAACAAGGTCGTTCCGAGCCTGATTCGCAAGGGAAAGTTCACACGGCCCATCCTCGGCATTCAGCCCGCTTCGGAGCCGATCGCGCGATCCTTGAGCACGCGCGGCGTCGTCGTCGGCACCGTTCAGCCCGGATCGGGAGCGGAAAAGGCCGGCCTGCGCTCATTGGAACTCGACGCGAAGAATCGTCCCCTAGCCGACGTCATCGTGGCCGTCGACGGCACACCGGTGAAGCGCATCGAAGACATTTGGGAAGTGATGGGCGATCACAAAGCCGGCGACGTCGTGCGCGTGAAATTCCAGCGCGGAGAGCAGAGCATCGAGGCCGACGTGACGCTGCAAGAGTCGAAGTGATCTCGCCGAGGCCGCGAATCGGGCACACATTGCTCTGGCACGGACGCGAGTGGCCATCGATTCGAGACGGAAGCGGCGCCGAAATCAACTCGACGCGGGAAGGCTCTTGACGGCCTCGATCACCTCGCCTTGCTCCGCATCGGTCAGGCGGTTGAAGAAAGGCAGTCGCAACAGTCGGCCTGAAACATTTTCGGTCACGGGGCAATCGCCCTCTCGACCGCCGAACTTCTTGCCCATGTCGGACATGTGCAAGGGCAGGTAGTGGAACACTGCGAGGATGCCGCGCTCTTCGAGGTGCGTGATGAGCGCCTCACGTTGTGCGCCGCTCTTCATCAGCAGATAGAACATGTGGAAGGGCTGTTCGCAGTGCTGCGGGACGTGCGGCAACGACACACCGCGCTCCGCCGCCCAGCCGGCCAATTCGCGTGCATATCGCTTCCAGATCGCGCCGCGCTTCGCTTGGATCTCGTCGCGCGCCTCCAACTGAGCCAAGAGGAACGCCGCCAACATGTCGGACGGCAGGTACGAGGAACCGACGTCGACCCAGGTGTACTTGTGCACCAAACCGCGCATGAAACGGCTGCGATTCGTGCCCTTTTCGCGCAAGATCTCGGCGCGTTCGATCAAAGAGCGATCGTTGATGAAGAGCGCGCCGCCCTCGCCGCACGTGAAGTTCTTCGTCTCGTGGAAACTCTGCGTCGCGAGTAAACCCAGCGTGCCGAGTTGCCGCCCTTTGTACTTGGCGAACAGTCCGTGTGCGTTGTCTTCGATGACCGGAATGCCGTGCCGTGCGGCGATGGCCAGGATCGCGTCCATCTCGCACGCGACACCGGCGTAGTGCAGCGTGACGATCGCCTTCGTCTTCTTCGTGATGAGCTGCTCGAGTTGCGTTTCGTCGAGGTTGAGCGTGTCCGCGCGCACGTCGCAGAACACCGGTTTCGCACCGCGCAAGACGAACGCGAGGACCGTCGTCACGAACGCGAACGAAGGCACGATGACTTCGTCCCCCGGCTCCAAACCGACCAAAAAGCCCGACATTTCGAGCGCGTGTGTGCAGTTCGTCGTCAGTAGCGCGCGCGGGACGCCGACCGATTCCTCGAGCAGTTTGTGACACGCCTTCGTGAAGTGTCCGTCGCCCGAGATGTGTCCGCGCTCGATCGCTTCGGCGATGTAGCGCGTCTCGTTGCCTGCGAACGAAGGCTTGTTGAACGGAATGCGATACTTCGTCATGAGCGCGTCTCGTCCGCCGCGAACCACAGGTGGTGCCAAACTTGAACCGATGCGGTCAGGAAGCCGCGCGATTGGTAGAGCCGTTGCGCACCGGCGTTGCGTCCTTGCGTGACTACGGTCACGCGTTCGCAGTGCTGCGCTGCGAACCACGCCAGAGCCGTGTCGAGCAACGTTCCACCCAGGCCGCGTCCCTGTGCGAACGGGGCGACGGCGACGAGGCCGATCTCGCCGCGACGATTCGCGCGCAGATGGCACGACAGATATCCGGCCGGCTTGCCGTCGGCTTCAGCGACGAACACGCGATCGGCCCAGCCGCCACAACTCTTCTCGATCCAAGTCGCGTACAGCTCGGCGCAGCGCGCGCGCGAAAAATGCTCGTCGGCCCAGAAACGCGAGTTGGTGTGGCTGATCGCTGCGAGTTCACGCAACGTGCCGATGTCGTCTTCGCGACTCGGGCGAGCCGGATCGAGCGGTGCTTTCGGTGCGTCACGCAGTTCGCGATCAAATGTCATCCTGACATCGACGACGCGTGCTCCCGCGTCTTCGAGCAGACGCACACCGGCAGCGTCGTTGCTGTCCGACAATGCATACAGACAGTCGACGCGCTGGGCTCTGGCCCATTCGACGACGCGTGAGAGCGTACTTTCGGTCAACAGTACCGGCGCTAGCGACGCGACGCGCAAGCCGAAAAATTCGGAATCCCACTCGAGGAGCCGAGCCTCAGGTGCTGCGCTCAACTACGAGTCCTTCCGATCGTCGCTTGTCGTCCCGCGCACGGCGTACGTCGGGCGGTCCATCATGCGGAAGTGCACGCGCGCCAAGTACTCACCCAAGATGCCGAGCGCGAACAACTGCGCGCCCGAGAACACCGCGATCAACGCAGCCAGTGACGTGTAGCCAGGAACGACGACGTCGTTGACGATGCGTGCGTAGATGACGTATCCCGCGACGACGAGACCGAACGCGGTCAACACGAAGCCCATGATGGACGCGACTTGCAGCGGCAGCACGCTGAAGCCCGTGATCATGTTAAGCGCGTGTGTCAAAAGTTTGCGATACGTGTAGTTCGATTCACCGCTGGCGCGTTTGTCGTGGCGCACTCGAACGGCCGTGAAGCGTGTCGTCGACCATGTCAAGAGCACGTCGATCGACACGAATTGCCCACCAAAATCGGCGAAACCGTCGCGCAGATACGTTCGGAACACGCGGAAAGCACTGACGCTGCGCGCCGTCTGCGCGCCCATCGCTTTCTGCAGCGCGAGCTTGGTCACTTGCGATGCGACGTTGCGCAAGAAGCCGTGCGATTCTCGTTCGGGCGTACCGTACACGACATCGGCACCGCTCTCGAGAGCCGCGAGCAGCTTCGCGATTTCCTCCGGCGGATGCTGCAGGTCGTCGTCCATCGTCACGACGATCTCGTGTCGCGCGAGACGAATGCCACACAGAATCGCGTTGTGCTGGCCGTAGTTGCGCAGCAGGTTGAGCCCACGGATCCACGCGTGTGCGCTCGCCAATTCCTGCACGACGCGCCAACTCCCGTCGCGACTCCCGTCGTTCACGAGGATCAACTCGTAACTCGTCGCGATCGAATCGAGAACCGGCTTCAATCGCGCAATCAGCGGCCTCAACGAACTTTCGCTGTTGTAGACAGGGACGATGATCGAGAGAGCGGGCTTCAAGCGGTCACACTGGGGCGATGAATTCTATCGAACCTCGTTCGCGAGCATCCACAGTTCGAATGCAGCGCGCTTGCCGCCGGGCTTCGATTTTGGACGTGTCCACGCTCGAGATCGGGGTGTCGGCCGCAGGTCGTCGCGCGTTTCGGCGAAGTGGGCGGCCCAACGTCAACGCGGCTCGCCGCCCGTGTAACCCAGTGCGCCCAAATGGCCGCGCGTGCGCTCGTCCATTCGGCGCTTCTGACCCTCGAGCTGCTGCGGCGGCGCGTTCTTGCCCATCTCGGTGAAGCTCGTCTGGAGACGCTCCATGATCAATGGATACTGGAGGACGACGTTCTTCGTCTCACGCGGATCGGAGGCCAGGTCGTAGAGCAGCGGAAAATTCGGCCCGATCGTGACTAGTCGCCAACGTCCGTCGCAGATCGAGATCACGCGTCGGGCCGTGTCGACTCGGCCGAAGTAGCTGGTCGCGATGCGGCCTTGCGGAAGCGACGCGTGCAGCATCGACAGGCCCTGATTCAACGGTCCGTCGACATCCAAACTCTCGAGGACGGTCGGCCACACGTCGAGATGCGCGACGAGTTTTCCGCTGCGTCTTCCGCCTCCGTCAGGCAGCACCGTTTCACGCAGAGCTTGCGGCGGTCGGACGATCATCGGCACGTGCACGAGCTCCCTCTGCAACGAATCGCCGTGGCTGAACCAACGATTGCCCTCGCCCAACGATTCGCCGTGATCGGAGGTGAAGATGACGAGCGAGTCGTCGAGCCAGCCCTTGTCGCGCAGACCGTCCATCAAGCGTCCGAACTCGGCGTCGACTCCGTGGATCTCGGCATCGTATCGATCGACGTATTGACCCGGCTTGCGCTCGTTGCCGACGAGTTGATAGTTGGGAATCGCGCCTGCCGCACCGAAGTCGCTCGTCACCGGCATGTCTTGTTCGCTCGAGTGATCGCGGGCGAACAGAGCCAAATCCGCCGGAGAAGGTGTGTACGGTCCGTGCGGATCCATGTAGTGGACCCACAGGAAAAAACGATCCTCGCTGTCGCGTCTCGCTTCGATCCACTTCAGCGTCGCCGTCGTCGTATCTGCGCTCGAACGTTCGTGCGCCGCGTGCTCGGTCGACTTGCCCGTCATGTTGTCGTCGAAGTGTGCGAAGCCCTGTTGGATGCCGACGTCGCCTTCTTCTGCCGAGACGCGACACAGGACGCTGTTCGCGACGAAGGCCGCCGTGTCGAACCCCGCGTCGCGCACGACTTCGGCCAGCGTGCGGGCCGTGCTCGGCATCAAATCTTGATTGCCGGGCGTCGCGCCGACTTCGTCCGGCAGGCGTCCCGAGAGCAGGCTCGACAGCGCCGGCATCGTCAGCGGTGCCGCCGACCACGCGCTCGTGAAGAGCAGGCTTTCCGCCGCGAACGCGTCGATGCGCGGACTCGTCGGTCGGTCGTAGCCGTAGCAGCTCAAATGGTCCGCGCGCAACGTGTCGCACGTGACCAGGATGACGCGGCGCGCAGGACCCTGCGGCAGCACTTTTCCGCTCGCGCTCACCTCGGATTCGTTGCAGCCGACAAGGCTCAGAAACAGGGGCGCGAGGAGCCAATTTCGAGAGTGCGGGCGCATGACCGAGCGTCGAAGTGTACCCCGATTTGCGTACTCCGACAGAGATTCGAGCTTGTCCGATCGCGCCTGGAAGCCCCAGAATCGAAGGGGCATGCCCCCCCCTGGACGCACGATCGTCGTGATGCCCGCGTACAACGCGGCGAACACCCTCGAGCGCGTCTACGCCGACGTCGCCAAAGACTACGTCGCCGAGATCATCGTCGTCGACGATTGTTCGAAGGACGCGACCGAGGCGATCGCTCGCAAACTGCCGGTGACGTACATCCGTCACGCGAAGAACACGGGCTACGGCGGCAATCAGAAGACGTGTTACGACACGGCGCGAGCGCACGGCGCGGACTTCGTCGTGATGATCCACGCCGATTATCAGTACGACGCGCGCATGATTCCGACGGCGATCGAAGTCATTCGTCACGGCATCTGTGACGTCGTGCTGGGCAATCGCATTCGGACGCGTCGCGAGGCTCTCGACGGCGGTATGCCGAAGGTGAAGTACCTCGCGAATCGCGGACTGACGTTCATGGAGAACATGCTCGCGGGTCAGAATCTGGGCGAGTGGCACTCGGGCTTTCGCGCGTACTCACGGCGCGTGCTCGACACGATTCCCTACAGGCAGAACAACGACGGCTTCGTGTTCGACAGCCAATTCCTCGTCCAATGCGTGAACGCCGGGTTCAAGATCGGCGACGTGCCCGTGCCGGTGCGCTACTTCGACGAAGCTTCGAGCATCAGCCTCGTCGACTCTTCGATCTACGCGACGAAGACCTTGTGGACGTTCGCGCGTTGGTACGCGCATCGCATGGGGATCGCGAAGACGGATCTGTTTCGCGTGCCGAAACTTTGATGGTGCGGAAGGGGGGACTCGAACCCCCACGGGTTGCCCCACGAGATCCTAAGTCTCGCGCGTCTGCCATTTCGCCACTCCCGCGTTGCGGCGAGGATGTTACACCACGCGGCTGAGCACGGCACATGGAGAGAGCACTGTTCGGCATCGTCATCGTCTCGCTCGTCGCGTACGTGCTGTTCGTCGGAATCAGAGCGCCGCGCACGCGCAAGCTCGCGCTGTTGGCGCTCGTTCCGGCTGGCGCTGCATTCGGCGCGTTCGCGTGGTCGATGCTCGCGAAGCAACCTGAAAGCAGCTTGCGCATCGGGTCCGGGCTCACGGCGATCGCCGGCGGAATGGCGCACGGCGTGTGGTTCTCGCTCACGGCGCTGTCGGCGAAGCGCGCGTGGTTGCGACTGATCTTGATACCGCTCGGCATGTGGTGCGGCACGTTCGCATCGCTGTGGTTTTTCTGGCACGAAGCGGGCGACTCCATGGGTGCGCCACTGTTGATCTCGAGCGCGGCGACTTTGGTCTCGTGGTTGGCTCTGCCGCTGTTGTCACGCGATCGAGGCTTCGTCGAGAGCGGATCGCGGCGCATTCCGAGCGTGCGTTTTCCGTGCCCGCGCTGTGGGACGCGCGTCGATTGGGGACAGGGCATCGCTTCGTGCACGGATTGCGGCCTGTTCCTGCACATCTACTGGCCGGCCGACGAGATCCAACAACAAGCGCGCGAGCCACAAGTCGGCGTCGAAGCCAAGAGCGTGCGTTTCGCGTGTCCGAAATGCCGCGTCGTGTCCGATTGGCCGCGAGGCGACGATGTGTGTGCTCACTGCGGATTGAAAGTGACTCTGCACTGGAACACGCATGCGACGGCCGCACCGCCGCCGAAGTCGTGAGTGTACGGTGCCAGGGACAACCACGACGGTTCGCGCTGTCCGCTGATCGTGTGTGTACCGAGCCAGAGCAATTTTTCCCCGATGCGCTGCTACCAAC
>JAWXBU010000283.1:0-36372 GCA_034440255.1 Planctomycetota bacterium
CACTCGCGCGGCCCTGCGAGGTGCCCGGCCGACGGTCGCTTCCCTCCAGGATTCCTTCTTTCAGCCACCCGCGAGGCACGAAGGGCCTTCCATGCTTCCACTAAACCTGCCGGAGAGCCTTCGGTAGTTCTCCACACGACCCTCAATCGGGAGTAGATTGGCGCCATGCCCACGACGCGAACCACCAAAAAACCGGCTGCGAAAGCTGCCGTGAAACCGGCTGCGAAGAAATCTGCTAAGCCGACCGCAACGCGCATGTCGCTGAACGAAGCGATGCGCACGTTGGAGAAGGCCGGCACAGCGCAAACGCGCAAAACGTACGCGCGGCACGGTGCTGAAGAGCCGATGTTCGGCGTCAGCTTCGCTGTGTTGAAGACGCTCGTGAAGAAGATCGGCGTCGATCACGACCTCGCGCTCGAACTGTGGAACACGAAGAATCACGACGCGCGCATACTGGCGATGAAGATCGCGGATCCGGCTGCGATCGCGTCCTCCGATCTCGATCGCTGGGCGAAAGAGACGCGCATGCGGGGGTGCGGCGGCTATGTCGCGGCGCTCGCGGCAGAGAGTCCTCACGGAGATGCGAAAGCGCGTGCGTGGTGCGCTTCTTCGGATGTGACGCTGCGAGCCCATGCGTGGACGCTCGCCGGAATGATCGCGAACGGCGACGAAACGATTCCCGACGAGTGGTTCCTCGAACGCCTCGGGTTCATCGAGAAGTCGATTCACAAGGCGTCCAACTCCGAGCGCGAAGGCATGAACATGACCGTGATCACGCTCGGCGGTCGGAATGCGGCGTTGCGCAAAGCGGCGACGGCGACGGCGAAACGCATCGGCAAAGTCGAAGTCGATCACGGGGACACTTCGTGCAAGACGCCGGATGCCGTCGCGTACATCGAGAAGATGTGGGCGCATGCGGCGGCGAAGAAGTTCGCGTCGCCGGCCGCGCAAGAGCGCGCGCGTGAGTCGATGCGGACGCGCTGTTAGGACATTGACACCTCCTGTGGGGCGCGGGACCTGCCGCGCCACTTGAAGTGATCAAGCTCGCTCCGCCGCGTTCGATGCCCACGCAGCGGTCGAACGAGCGTAGACTGCCGACGTAGCGAGCATGCCGCTCGCAAGGAGTCCTCCACTTGAAGATCACTCAACTGCGCTGGCTCGCACTGATCGCTTTGTCGGCGATCGCGTGCCGCACTAATCATCCTGCTGATTCTTCAGCACGACCCATCGCGCACGCGGATCAGTCCGCGATTGCCGAGCCCACGTCCGACGCGCAGAACTCTGCGACCGCTGAGCCTGAGGCAAGCGAGAGAATCACACTGACGCCGGCGATGCCGACTCTTCCGGCCAAGTCGGAAGTTGCGCCCATGGAAAATGCCGCGGTCGGCTCGCGCGCGGAACGATTGAGCGCACTCGAGTCCGAGCACGAGAAGGCGATGGACGCTTTCTACGATCTCTATCGCAACGCGAAGAGCGATGAAGAGCGGCAGAAGATCGCCGAGACGACGACGCCGCCGGATGTCAAACCGTTTCAAGCGCGCGTCCGTGCGTTGCTCGCCGAAGATGCGACTGACATGACGGCGTTCGGTGCGCTGAAGTGGTTGCTCTCCAATTCGGAAGGCGATGCGACCGTCGCGAACGACATCGCGCTTCTCGATCGCCATCACTTCGAGCGGCCTGAGATGATCGACGCGCTGATGTCGTTGCAGTACGCACGGGATGCGGCGTCGAGCGCGCTGCTCACGAAATTGGCCGAGAAAAGCCCGCACAAAGACATCCGCGGCCGCGCGTGGATGGCCAAGGCCGAAGCCGCGAAGGAAGAAGTGTCGACGAGCGCAGAGGTGCGCGGACTCGCAGCCGGTCCCGAACGCGATGAGTACGTCGCGATGCTCGGCCAAGCAGAGGTCGATCGGCTCTCGAAGCTCGATTCCAAGGTCGCCGAAGCGCGTGTAGTCGCTATCTACGAAACCGTCGTGCGCGACTACGCCGACGTTCCGGCTGCGCGCAAAGGCGTCATCGGCGATCAAGCCAATGCTGCGATGTTCGAGATGCAGAGTCTCGTGGTCGGAAAGATTGCGCCGGAAATTGCGGCTGAGGATTTAGACGGCATCGCGTTCAAGCTGAGCGATTACCGCGGCAAAGTGGTGATGCTGGATTTTTGGGGACACTGGTGAGGCCCTTGCCGGGCCATGTACCCACACGAGCGGTCGCTCGTGAAACGCCTCGCCAACAAGCCCTTCGTCATCATCGGTGTCAACAGCGACAAGGATCGTGACGAGATCAAGAAGGTCTTGGTCAAAGAGAACATCACCTGGCGTTCGTTCTGGAACGGCGGTGGGACGAGTGGCCCGATCTCGACCGCGTGGAACGTGCGCGGTTGGCCAACGATCTACGTGATCGATCACGAGGGCGTCATTCACTACAAGGGCCATGGTGAGGACGAGGCCAAGTTCGACGCGCGCATCGACAAGTTGGTCGAGGCGGCGGAGAAGGCGAGCGTTCGCTGACGCATAGCGGGCTGTATCGACTGCTTGGGAAGTAGTCGAACGGTGCCGCGCTCGATCGAAATCTGGTTTCAGCCCCGCGGTCGGGCGCGATCCGCGAGGCTCTCACGCAGATTTCGGTGGACCTGCGCGCTTGGGCCGCAGCGCGGCAATCGTGACGAGTGCGGTCAGAGTCGCCCCGGCGATCATGATGGCCTCCATCGGCCAGAGATTGTGCGATGTCGGATCGTGACGAATGCTGAGCACGATCCAGAGCGCCCATACGAAGGCTCCCACCAGCACGAACGTCGCCAGCCATCGGCTCGGACCGCGCCACTTTTGGATGGCTCTCACTACTGCAATGAATGCGGCGAGTACGAAGAGCGCAGCGAGAACGACGAGTACTTTGTCCATGGTGCTGCGCTCATTCCTGTCCGCGCTGCGTCAGCGTCAGTTTACACAGTGAACGCCATTGAGTTCCGTCCGTCGTGTGTTCCCAAGCGACACGCAGCGTGACGAGGTCGTCGGTGCTTGTCAACGATTCTGAGACACGGAGTTTCTGAGATTAGTGAGCAACCGGCGTGGGCACCGGCTTCGTTGGCGGGTTGACCCACGCCGCTACAGGGCGAGGATGTTGAGCTGGGACCCTGGCGACGAATCACTCAGAGTGGAGAGCCCGAGCCTGCTCGAGCAGTCGACTGCGCTGCGCGATGACTTGTTCGACGTGACCGAAGTGCACGACGTGTGGCGTCAGCATCGCGATACCCGAGCAGTAGTGCACGAGGTTGTACCAACCGAAGAATTGGGGACAGAAATCGCGAGCATCTTGCCGAGTATCGCCACGAGGCATGCGGGTGCCATCACGATTCGTAGGGCTCGGCGCTCGTTGTGCGACTTCATGCGAGCTTTCGAGGCGTGGTCGGCAACATGCGCTCCACAGACTCGCTGTCCAGGTTCGTGGGCACGCAGAGTCATTCGGGAGCCCCATCCGCGGATGCCGCGACACCACAAAAATGCGCGACGAATGCGCTCTCCCCGCTCCGCGGTCACTACCCTGACGCGATGACCAAGATCACAGTGAATGACAATGGCCCGCTCCGCATCGAAGGTTCGTTCTCGATCGCGGATGCGACCGGCAAGGATTTCGGGCTCGCCGGACGGACGGTGATCTCGCTGTGTCGCTGCGGGCAATCGGCGAACAAGCCCTTTTGCGATGGGCAGCATGCGCGCCAGGGTTGGCAGTCGGCGTGCGAAGCGCGCGACTTGCCGCCGCCGAAACCGAAGGTCTGAGCACGAACGGGGCGAGTCACATCCAGCTCGAACCGCAGATCGCCCAACTCGATTGGGCGGACATTGGACCGATCCCCAGGTCGGCTGTATCGAACGGCGCTGTTGCTCGAGCGGAACGTGACTCGCGCTCGCGTTCGCGCGCGAATCGATCACGAGCCCCAGACTTCGCCCTTCGGATTCGCGGCCACGCGCACGACGGCTTCGCAGTACGCGACCGACGCGGCCTCGCACTCTTCGAGCGGGCCCGTCAGCCACGCGGCTGCGAAGTTCGTCTCGGTCGGCGGCGGGAAGATCTTTGCGACACGCACTCTGGCAGCCTTGAGCGCCATGTCGAGCGCGATCGTCGCTTCCATCGGCGGCGCGACCAGGTACGCCATCGCGTCACCGGGCGAGAGGCCTGCCAGCGCGCTCAAGTAGTGACCGAGCGACGAGATCACATGCGGAAACACCGCTGTTTTCTGGGCTTCGTCGGCTGCGTAGAAGCACGCATCCGACTCGAGGCAGCGCACGAGCGCGCGCAACCCCTCGTCGATCTCTTCGGGATTGCTCGCGGCCAATACGCCGAGGATTTCGCCCGACAATGGGCCTGAGCCGTGATTCGCTCCCGCATAAAAGCTTTTCGCGAACACCACGTCGACACGCGCGTGCTTCGTCGCTTCGTCGAGCGCGACGTAGGTCGGATCGTCTTGGGTTGCGGTGACGAGGCCGAGCGAGCGATGGCGCTCGGGATCGGCGCCGTATGCGAGGAGCAGCGCGGGATCGGCGTTCGGGATGCGACGGATCGACAGGATGCGCGGATGCAACGGCTGCAGGATCATGGTTGGCGCTCCACCAATCGTTCGCGCACTTGCGGAGCACGAGGAGCTCGCGACGCTGCGTCGCCGAGTTGTTGCGTGAGTTGACTCAAATCCAACTCGACTCCGCTGCGCCTCTGATCGACCATCGCGCGCGCGAGCACGGCGAGTCGATCCCCCGCGACTTCGGGACGTGTACCGCGCGCGTGAATGTTCGACATCATGTTGCGCTGACCGTCGGTGTTGCCGATCTTCGGATCGTAGACGAGGTACGCAGAGAGCCCGTCGCCCGTGCCGAGACCGGGGCGCTCGCCCAACAGAATCGCGGCGACCTTCGCGCCGACCGCGGCTCCGATTTCGTCCTCCAGCCACACACGCGCGAAACGCGCGACGACGGGGACGCCGACGCTCAGGCCACGCGCTTGGCAAGCTCTCGTGAACGACTCGAGCAACGCGCGACCGCTCTGCATGCACGCGACCGCGGAAAGTCCGTCGGCGAGGATCGGCTGCACGTCGACACCGTGTTTGCCCGACTGCTTCCAGCGTGCGAGCGACTCGTCGGCCAGCCGGCGACCTAGGTCCGGACGGAGCAGGAATTCTCGATGATTTTGCACTCGGCTCGAGAGACCGATCCAGCCATTCGACATCGCCCAATCGTCCGGGAGAACAGCGTCGACAGCGGCGTGGGCGACCGCGAGTTCGGCTTGGAACTGCAGCACGACGTCCGTCGCATAACGCGTTCCGACGTGACCGATGCCGAGCATCGCGGTCGTGTGCTGTGCGGTCTCGCGTGCAAAGCGCGAACCTTCGTGACGACGCGGGAACACGCGCGACGGCGGCTCCTGGATCTTCGGCAGCGGCGGCGCGATCGGCATCGGATCACTGCGTCCGAGTTCTTCGCGCAAACGATCGACGAGTTGTCGGGTGCGACTCATGACACGATCGCCTCAGGCCTACCGAACATGCGACCAGGCAAGTTGCGTTCGTAGTCCCACAACTCGCGCTCGACCATCCACGCGTCGAACTCGGGCGTCGGCCTCTTCAGGAGCAGACGCCGGATCGAAGGGATGTCGTGATAAGACGTGCTCTGGTAGTTGAGCATGATGTCGTCACCGACGGGCAGTGACATCAGGTACGAACAGCCCGCGGCACAGAGCAAGACCTTCAAACTCTCCAACTCGTCCTGACCCATGCGCGCGTGATACGTGAAGCACGCATCGCAGCCCATCGGCAGCCCGAGCAGCTTGCCCATGAAGTGATCTTCGAGTCCCGCGCGCGTGATCTGCGGACCGTCTTCGAGGTACTCGGGGCCGATGAAGCCGACTACGGTGTTGACGAGAAAAGGCTTGTATCGCCGAGCGAAACCGTAGCAACGCGCTTCGAGCGTGACTTGATCCGCGCCGTGATGAGCAGCGGAACTGAGCGCCGAACCTTGCCCCGTTTCGAAGTACATGCAATTCGGCCCGCGCGCGGTCCCCTTCTCTTTCATGATCTCCCACGCTTCGTCCATCAGCGCGACCGAGATCCCGAACGCTTTGTTGCCCAGCTCGGAACCGGACAACGATTGGAACATCAAGTCCATCGGACAACCGAGTTGGAGCGCGCGCATCTGCACCGTCACGTGCGAGAGCACGCAGTGCTGCGTTGGGATCTGGTTCTTCTTCAGGACTCCATCGATCGCGGTCAATATCTGCGCCGTGCTCTCGGCCGTGTCCGTCGCCGGATTCACGCCGATGACAGCGTCGCCGCAACCGTAGGACAATCCCTCACGCATGCTGAAGAGGATCCCCGCGATGTCGTCCGTCGGATGATTCGGCTGCAATCTCGACGAGAGTCGTCCCGGCAATCCGAGCGTCGTATTGGCGCGCACGACGACTTGGCATTTCGCAGCGACCGTCATGAGATCCATGTTCGACATCAGCTTGCAAACTGCGGCCGCCATCTCGGGCGTCAAGCCAGCCGAGATCGAGCGAACCTTCGAGCCGTCCGTCTCGCTCTCGAGCAGCCATTCGCGAAATTGTCCGACCGTCAGATGCCCAACCGCTTTGAATGCGGTCTCGTCGAGCGAGTGCTCGAACAGACGCGTCAACTCGTCGATTTCGTAGGGCACGACCGGATTGCGGCGCAACGTCTCGAGCGTCACGCCCGAGAGCACCGCACGCGCTGCGACGCGCTCGACCGCACTCTTCGCCGAGATGCCCGCCAGGTCGTCGCCGGACTTCTTCGAATTGGCCTTCGCCATCACTTCGCGCAAGGAAGCGAAGGGATAGACGACGTTGCGGATGGTGGCTGCCAATCGCATGGAGGCGCAGGTCTAACGGCACGGCTGCCAGGGCACAACGTTCAAACCGGAGAGACGTGCCGGAGGGCGGGTGATCCCGCGCACCGCGACGGGCAGGGGCGCCCACGCAGGCGATCCGTCCGTCCAACTTGATTCGGCGGACATTCAACGGCACGGACGATCGCTGGCACGACGGGGCAAGCGCGAGTTCGCGGCGATCCGCGGCCGCACGGCGCTGCGAGCGGTTGGGCGTACTCTGCCCTCTGCGATTCCCATCTCTTGCTGCGTAGGCTGTCTCGCGACCGCGCCCGATTGCGCGCCGCTCCGAAATGGAACGGAATCAGCGCAACATCGCCGCGGCCGGTGGTTCCTGGGTCGACATTCGATTCGAGATCGAGGAGGCTCCTGTTCATGCGACTTGGAATGCTGGTGGTGATAGTCGTCGGCGCGCTCGCGCTCGTCGGTTGGTGGGTGTTTCGCACGGAGACTGTGAAGCCGCCGCCAGCGATCCAATCGCTCGAAGCCAAGGTCGAAGAACCTGCACTCGCCACCGAAACCGTTGCGCCGATGGCTTCCGCACCCGAGCCCACGCGCGCAGCGGCGCCCGTCGCCTCGATCGCAACCGAGCAGCCGGCAAATTCGGCGGTGATGGCGGCACGAAGGTGGAGTTCGACCTCGCGGTCGGTGAAACGAAGGAGCTCGTCGTCGACCTGTCCGTCAAGGCTCCGTGCAAAATTCGAGTGCGCGTGACTCGCGACGGCAAACCCGTCCCTGGCGTCGAAGTCGTACTGGAAGTCGTGCAAGGCGAGAACAGCGTGGGCCAGCAGTCGCTCGGCGTGACCGGTGACGACGGGGTGGTCGCGGGATCCTCAGCTGGAGGCGGTCGCGTGAGCTTCACGGCCAGGAGTGCCGGTCAACTCGTGATGGGTCGCAGTGCTGGGGTCGCTGAACTGACCGCGGGTGCTCTGTTCGAGTCCGAAGTTGCGGTCCGAACAGGTGATCTGGTCATTCAATTCCCAGTTACTTTGAAGATCCCAGACAGCGGCTACTTCATGGTCATCCTGACCAACAGCGTCGATCTGCGAAACTCCCACCAAACTATTCAAGTCGCCACCGCTCATTCACCTTTACGTATGGGCAAGGGTGTTTGGAAAGACCTGCGCAATGAACTCGGCGAGGTGGCAATGGGTGAATACGACATCGCAGTCAACGCGCAGTCCCACAGTGACGACATGAACCAAGTGCAGCTGATCCAGCCTTTCCTAAGCAAGATCAAGATCGAGGCTGGACAGACTACGCTCGTCGAAATCAAGTGACGCGTCGACGGATTCGGAGACCGTTCTCGGCGAAAGAGGTCATCTCACCGCCGAAATGAGCGCATTGCGGGCGATGCATCGACGCACCTTTCGAGCATGGGCTATCCGTCGAGCGCGTGATGATTCCGAGCGTTCCTCTCACCCCGATCGTCGCACGCCGGGAAGCAGTCGGAATTGTCGTCCACGAGTTGGATTTCGTCTGAATCTCGAACGACGGCACGCGGCCAGCCCCCTGGAAAGCGCTCTGACCGTACGGCGCGCGATTCGCGAACTGGGTTTTCGCACGCGGCGCGTTGCCGCGACAAACCTACTTTCGAAGCGCGGAATCCAAGTATGAAACTCATCGTCATCCCCACACTCATCTCCGTTCTCGCGTCGCTCGCTCGAGCCCAAGACGCCATCGTCCCCGATCAGTTCTCGACACTGCAAAGTGCGGTCTTCGGCGCAACCGACGTCGATCTGGACGGCGTCGTCGAGATCCTCGTGCGCAGCGGCACGTATGCCGAAAACGTGCTCGTGCAGCGCTCGAATCTGTCGATCAGCGGCGCGCCCGGCGCCACGATCGTCGGCAGCGGATCGATCGAAACGATTCGTGTGCAGAACAGCGTGAACGTGTCGATTTCAGGCCTCACCGTTCGCAACACGGGCAACGAAGACGGTATCGAATTCGCGCGCGTCGGCAGTGTCAGCGTCACCAACTGCGTGTTCACGAATTGCCGCGACGGCCTCGTCATGAACCGCACGCAGAACTCGAGCGCGAGCGCGAATCAGTCGTTCGGCAACACGGGCTCCGGCATCAAGATCGGCGGCGGGTTCGGGATCACGCTCGCGAACAACACGTGCTCGTCGAATCAGAGCCACGGCATCGATCTGTCGGGCGCGAGCACGTCGACGCTCACCGGGAACGTCGTCACGGCCAACGCGAACAACGGCCTGCGCGTGCGTGATGGTTCGGGCAACGTCGTCGTCGGCAACACGTCGTCTGCCAATCTGCAAAGCGGCCTGCGCATCGAGCGCACGATCGGCACGTTGGTGACTGCGAACGCGATCACGAACAACCTCGAGTGGGGTGTGCGCTTGAAAGACACCGTCGGCACCGATTTTTCGATTCTAGCGGGTATCCAAGCCGCGACCGGCGACAACACGGTCACAGGCAACTCGAACGGAGCGCTGCGGAACGACTGAGTCTCGAATGATTGCTCTCCGGATGGCGCGCGGCTCGCTGCGTATCCTGAAGCTGTTGACGAGCCTGTCTCGCTCGAGCAGTGGCCTCTAACCGCCGATTCGCGCTACGGTACACGGTACTTTTCTTCCCGATTCGCCGATCGCATCGAGTGCAGAACGCACGCGATGCGACCGGCGAATCGCGAAGACAAGTACCGTGCACTGTGGCGCTGCTCGCGCGAGGGCTGGAATGGAACACGCTCGTGCGCTGGAATCCTTCGATGAAGAACAAGATCCTCCTCGCCTCACTGTGCCTCGTCGTCGTCGGTCTGAGCTCGAGCTGCCGTGGTATGCGCATTCGCGAGAACGACGAGCAGATCGAGAAACTCGAAAGCCGTGTCAGTGCCCTGGAAGGCAAAGTCGAGATGTTGTCGCGCAAATAGCGCTGTTCGGGTCGCCGTCGCCAAGCGCACGATCGGCAGCGGACACGTTCACTCCTCGCGTCATTTCGCGTTGCGCATGACCGTCAGTATCTCGTCCGCGATCAACGCATGAGCGTGCGCATTGGGATGGCGATCGACCAAGACCGGTGGATCCCCGGCCGTGTGTAGGAAGGCGCGGTTGTAGGTCGTTCGATTCACCTCGGGAAGCTCAGCGCGCAAACGATTGGTGCCGTATGCGATCGGCACACCCAACGATGTGATCGCTAGAGGAGCCGTCCACGGGACACTGCCCTCTTCGAGCGCGACGACGACGAGTCGAGCTCCATGTTCGCGGCAGAGCGCGGCGATCTCGCCGTAGACGAACTCGTCGATTCGATCCGGAGCCGCTATCGGCGAGCTGCGGCCGAGCTTCTGCTTCAGGTCGGCCCACGCGATGCAGGTGTCGTCGTGCGCGAGCAACGGCACGCCGACGCGCAGTGTGAAGCTCAGAAAATCGCCGAAAGTGCGCGCCGTCGAGCGATATTCACGCGTCGGCACGTCGAAGACGAGGGTCTCGAAGAGCGGCTCGTGCAGCTCTGCACCGCTCGCTGCGGCGACGAAGAACGGAACGGGAATCGCGCCGGTGAACGAAGGCGCATAAGGCGTCGACGACCGCTCGATCAACCACGGTGAATACTGCACGAGCACGTAGTCGGGTTCGTACTGCGGGATGAGTCTGCGCGCCAAGATCAGTTCGTGCGCAGCACCGCCGCTGCACAGTCCAGCGTTCAAACACGCTGCGCCGAGTCCTTGCGCCACCTTCCAAGCGAACGTCTCTTCAGCGAGCACGCACGAGCCGTAGGTCACCGAGCAACCCAACGCCAGAACCGTCGGTCGGACGATCGGCGCGTCGTCGGACTGATCTACGGGAACGCGAAATCCGCGCGAGTCGATGTGACTCGGCACATCCGGCAAAGGCGGTAGGACTTCGTCGGCGTGCGCGCCCGCGATCGGCGCAAGGCCCATTTCGGAATCGGCGCGATACACGGCGCCGCGCCAACCGCGTGCGCCCTCTTTCGATGCTTCGTACAGGGCACGCGAGCGAGACACGAACGTCGCGAACCACGTGATCAGTGCGCAGACGAGGAGCGTTGCGCACGCAACGACGATCTTCTTGCGGCGTGTGCTCATCGCAACGGCGCGCACGATTCACGCGCGAAAGCTGCAGCGAAATCGCACCGTCGATCGCGGCTCAGCGATCCGACGGTGCGAACTTGCGCGCACTCGGCTGAGGGCGAATTCGCGTTCAGGAGCCGACCTTGCCGCCCGATTGACGCTTCAACTCGATGTGCATCATCTTGTACTCGCGTCCCGTTCATGAATGTTCCTTTGGAGAAGTGAGCGCGGTCGACGACCGCCACGGACGCGAAGCGAATGGTCTTGTCCGGAGCACTCTAAAACCAGCTGGACCAGCGGGCAAACCGGAGCACCGACCGCGCGTGTGTGAACACCTTGCCGTCTCTAGGTTTCGAACCCGACGGTCCTCGACTCGCCGCACGAGCGGTCTTGATGCGCGGCCTGTTCGGGCCGCGGACGGGGCACGGGTGCCGCACAGCCGGAGAAGCCGTGCAACACCCGTGAACTCTCTAGCGCCTCGGTGCCTGATCCCCTCGTCGAGCGAGGTGAATTCGGCACCCCACTTATCACTGAAATGCCGCTGGAGTCGATTCGGCGCCAGCTTTCGGCGGAACCTTTGCGCAGCCGAACTCTTGTCGCGGCGCCGGTGTTCGGTCGAGCGCGGATCGGCGATCGAATCGCCGCGACCGCTCGGCGAGTCGTTTGGATGGCTGCGGCCGTTGTCGATCGACGCGATCGGGCCGGGCTGTCGTGAAGCACAAGGTGAAGTTCGTAGGCGGAATGCGAGTCCTCTGATCACGCGAGCACGAGCAGACTGCGATCGCTTGTTTCTGCGCGAAACCGCCGTGAAGCGCGTGTTTACGGGCTGCATGCTTTACTTTACTTTGTGAACTGAAGTACTTTTCCACGCACCATGACGACATCTTCGTTGGCAGCGGTCTTCGTCTCCGTCGCTCTCGACGCGGCGATCGCCTACGCAATCCTCCTCCGCGGCAACGACCGGACGATCGACCTGCCACGCGTCTTGCGCGCGGCCGGAGCGATCCTCGCCGTCGGAGCGTTGAAGTGCGCGCTGGGTCTGTACGTCGCGCATTCCTACTTCCTCGTCGTCGCATTGGTGTACGCGGATCTCATGGTGCTCGTGCCAATGGTCGGACTCGCTGTCCTGCTCGCAGCGCGTACTCGTTCCGTGACGCGGTCCGCACGAGTCCTCGCTGGCGCCGGGCTCGGCATGATTCCGATCTTCGTGATCGCGACGTTCGTCGAACCGTATCGCCTCGTGACCGAAAAGCACGACGTCGAGATCACGAGCAAGCGCGCGCTACCTCGACCACTCGTCATCGGCGTGCTTGCCGACGTGCAGTGCGTCGAGGTCACCGATCGCGAACGGGACGCCGTGGCACGCGTGATGGCCGCGCAGCCGGACTTGATCGTCTTGCCGGGCGACTTGCAGCAAGCCGGTTTCGACCATGCCGACGAGATCGGGCCAGCATTGCGCGAACTGTTCGCTCCACTCGCGGCGCCGTTGGGCGTGTACTACGTCGAAGGCAACACGGAATCCGTCGGCGAGGCGCGTAAACTGCTCGCGGGTTCAAACGTGCGCATCCTCGACGAAGAGATCGTGCATCTGGAGCGCGACGGTGCGCGCATCACGCTCTGCGGCGTCGGTCTGACGCGGCAATCGCCTCGTTCGCGCGCCGCATTGCGCGAGATCCAGGGCGCGAGCGGCGACGACGACGTACGTATCGTGCTGGCGCATCAGCCCGACGTCGTCTACGACCTCGAGACGCGAACACGCGTCGATCTCGTCATCGCGGGGCACACGCACGGCGGTCAGGTGCGCCTGCCTTGGTTCGGCCCGCCGATCACGCTCTCGAGCGTTCCGCGTGCCGTCGCCGCTGGCGGACTGCACGAGGTCGACGGTCGCCGCATCTACGTCAGCCGCGGAATCGGTTGGGAGCACGGTCACGCGCCGCGCGTTCGCTTCCTGTGTCCGCCGGAAGTTTCGCTGCTGACACTGCGATCCGCCGCTCGCAACTGAAGCGACCGACCGCTCATTCGTCGAAGCGCGGACACTCGAACGCGAACGGGTCGCAGTGCTCGAGCGGCAGGCCACCGGCGAAAGCCCATTCGACGGCGTGCTCGATTCCGAAGTCGTCCTCACGCGCGGCGAGCGAGGACTTTGCGTCGCATTCCTGCACTGCCGTCGCGACGACGCGCCCGTCCGGCATGAGCACGACCAGGCGGCGCTCGACGAGAAACCGGATCGAGTCCTCGAGGTCGGGCGACGCATTCCTCCAACCCGACACCGCCTTGGCGGCCCCCGTCGAAACACGCACTTTCGGTACGAATTCCTCGGGAAACACCTCCTTCAACGCGGCCGCGTCCGCGCCGTTGGAGTCGAGGAGGAGGGTCAAGATCTGTGCGACAAGTGTGCTCTTCAACATTCGATTTCTCACATCGGGACGACCCGCGTACGCGCAGCTCGATCGCAGCGAACATGACGATCGAGTCATGCAACCAATGCGCGTCGGCAGTCCGACAGACTCGCTCGAAAACCTCTGGGTCGCTCGCGACTCGTCACTTCGCCGAGCCTACGAGGAGCGCGGTGAGCGCATCCAGATCGAGAACGCTCGGACTACGCGGGTCGTTCGAGTTCAGCGTGACCTGCTTGACCTTCAGATTCTCCGCCGCGCGCCGCGCCAAGAGCAGCCTCCCGCCGCGAGAGCCGTAACCCTCGTTTTCGGCAGAGATGCGCAGCTGTTCGACCTGAGCGACCAAACGCTCCCCTTCTGCCACCAGGCGTTCGAACTCGAGAGCAGCCTGCGCCTTTCGCGTTTGATCGTAATAGCGAGCCTCGGCCAACTCGGCCTCGATGCGCTTGCGGCCGGCGTCGCTTTCGGTGTCGATCTGGCGCTTCAGCTCGATGCCGAGTTCGGATTCCGAACGCTCGATCTCGCGCACTGCGCGATCGATCTTGTTTTGTTCGACATCGACTGCAGCTTTCGTCTTGTCGACGATTTGTTTGACGGCGTCGAGTTGCACTTGCTGCAAGCGATTTTCGTACTCGGGGTTGAAGCGGAAGTTCTCGACCAGGATGTCGAGCGCCTCGACGTGCAACGCCGACAGCTCGCGGTTCAGGCGCGGAAGCGCATCGGCGATGCACTGCGTGCGTCGATCGGTGTCCCAGAACTGTTCGGTTGCGAGTCGACCGAATTCGGTGGTCAGGATCTTCTCGACGGCCGTCTGAACGCGCTGACGATACGTGCTCTTCAATCCATCCTCGACAAGTGCGTGTGCTTCGCCGGGCAAGACGCGGAACGGGACGGCCAGACCGATGCGGACGTAGTTGCCGTCCGCCGTGCGCACTTTGAGGTGTTCGGCGTCGTAGGGTTCGGCGCTCCACCCGTACGAGATCATCTGGGTGCGACCGTCGATCGCGTGCCACGAATGCAGGCCTTTCAGCGCGAAATGCAGCCCGCTCGCGAAGTCTTCGCGCACGATCCCGCCGCCGCCGAAGTTGACTTGGCGCACGCCGATCGTGCCTGGAGCGACGCGATGGAAGCCGATCCAACCGCTGAAGACGAGGATGCTCGTCACGCACGCCGTGATCAGCGCAATGCGCACGCTGCGCACAGCGAAACGCGCCGTGCCGCGCGCGAACTTCGTGCGCACGATGCGCATGATCCCGTCGCGACTGCCGAACGACGCTCGCCGGATGGCCCCTGCGCTCCAGATGGAACTCGCTGCGATCAGCGCGCCGAGTTTGACAAGGAACGTTTTCATGTCAGTTCCCCTTCGCGAATGTGGTCGGAGCGACGTCTTCGTGCTCGACGCGTTTGGGCGCCGGGTCCCGGCTGTAGGGAGTGATGTCGAACCTGATGTCGGCCAAACCTTGTACGAGCGCGGCGCGAACGGCGAACTCGCCGTACTTCTCGAGGTTCTCGATCTCTCGGCGGCGATCCTCCGCCAACCCTTCGTAGCGAGCACGCAGACCGTCGGCGCGCGCACCGAGCTCGACGAGCGCCGCTTGTCCGGAACGCACGCGATTCGAGTGGAAGATGTCCGCCTCGGTCGACACGCGCTCGAGTTCACGCTGCGCCGCAGCTTCGTTCTTCGTCAGGTTGAGCTGCAGAAGCTCCAGTTCGCGTTCCTTGTCCTCGCGAATCGCGCCAGCCCGACGCTCGCGCTCGAGCGGCAACACATTCCACTGCGATTGCAATCTCGTGATCTCCAAGTCGCCGTGCTTGCGTCGATTGAGCAAGTCCTCGAAGCCCTTGTCGAAGGTCGGCTTCGGCGTGGCCACTTCGAGCACCTCGATACTGTGTCGATCGAGCGCTCGATTCAATCGGTCCATCACGCGCGTCATCGCCGATGCGAGCGATGTCGGGCCGCATGACTTCCTCGGGATCGAGGCGGTTGATCTCGTCTCGCAAGTAGGCGCGTGCGTACGCACGCACGAGTTCGCGCTTGAATCCATCGCCGGGGCCCGAATCGTCGAGCACGCGGTCGGCAGCGCTCGTGATCAGAGCGTATTGCAGGGTGAAGCGCTCGAAATGGAAGCGCGATCCGTCGCGCCCACGCACCTCGATGTACGGAACGATGTTCGGCGGTTCGAATGCAGTGCCTTCGAAGACGAGTTCGTCGGGACTCTTGTCGAGCAGATGCACTTCTTGCTGCCACGGCACGAAGAGTCGATATCCGGGCACCGTGGAAATCGTGCGCACTCCAGACCAGGCGTCGACGACGACGGCTGCTTGATCGTCGGCCACTTCGACGACACCGTTCGTGTCGTAGATGCGGCACAATGCGAAGTACATAGCGACTGGAGTGAGCATCAACGCGAGGACGACGTCGACGAATCTGTGTCGTCGACCCGAACGCTTCGCGCTGTCACTCGGCGGAGTGCGGTCTGTCATGGAAATACCCCGTCATCGCCGCAGTTGATGACGGCGACGAAACGAAGACGTCGTCGCGCGTTCCTCTACCTCGATGGCTGACTCGAACCGGTCCGACGAGAGCGAGTTCCGCTCGTGATCACGAATTCATCGATTCGAATTGGGCGCCGCTTCGATGACCCGGGACTTCAACCGCTGACTCGGTCTCGGCCTCATCGGCTGCCGCTACACACTCCGTCGGTGTGAGAATGAAGGCTCTGGCGCTAGAGTCTTTTGTCATGACCAAGCGTGACATGCGCATCGCTGCCTATATCGCCAAGTCGGCTGCATTTGCTCGGCCCATCCTCACGCACCTCCGTACGGTCGTGCACGAAACCTGTCCCGACGTCGTCGAGACGTTGAAGTGGAGTACGCCATCGTTCGAGTACAAGGGCATCTTGTGCGGCATGGCCGCGTTCAAGGCACATTGCGCCTTCGGATTTTGGAAGCATGAGCTCGTCATCGCCAGGTCGGGCGGCAAAGCGCTGGAGGCGATGGGCAGCTTCGGTCGCTTGACATAGATAGCGGATCTGCCGTCGAAGATGATTCTGAAGCGCTACATCCGTATCGCCATGAAGCTGAACGACGACGGAGTCAGAGTGGTTCGTGCCAAGACGCGGCCCAAGAAGCTGGTCGTGCTGCATCCCGACTTCAAAGCAGCACTGGCGCGCAGCGCGGCAGCACGAGCGGTTTTCGAGGCACTCGGTCCCAGCGCGAAGAGTGAAAATGTCGAATGGATCGCCGACGCCAAGGCCGACGACACGCGCGAGCGGCGCATCGCCCAAGCTCTGGAATGGATCTCGGCAGGCAAGCAACGCAATTGGAAGTACCAGAAGAGTCGCTGACGATTCGCTCGTCGCCTTTCTGTGCGCGACGGGGAACTCAGCACTCGCAACGCATTCAGCGGTTTACATAGGGAAGTGAGTCATCCCGCGTCGTCGACCTTCCGTGCGCACGCTGCCGTCGGCGATGAGTCGTTTCAGCGGCTGCTGCATGGTTCCGACATCCGTGCCGAGTCCAGCGGCGATCTGTTCACCGCGCTTGCCCGGATGCTCTCGTGCGAACTCCATCAGATCGAGCGCCAGGGATTCCATTTCGGTCACCGATCTCCGTACACGCGTCCTCGGGTCGGGTGCGAGCAGCACACCGTCGACAGCGAGACGATCGGCCAAGCTGGACCGCGCTTTCGCCAGTGCGCGTTTCATCGATGCTGCCTCGCACTCGGAGAACGCGCAGTCTATCGCGCGAATCGCAGCCGTTGTGTGCTCGACCGCGGGGTGCGCCTGCGGCCTGAGCTGCGCTGATCCCGCCCCTACTTTCGCGATCTTCCTCTCGAGGTCGACGATCTCCCTGGTCCCTCCATCGTCTCACCCCTCTGTGCGACCGAGGAGTGAGCCGTAGCGCTTGAACAGCCAACCGCAGCACAAGAGAGACGTCAGACCGCCCACGATCAGCGCGAGCACTCGCGGTTCCTTGGTCACCGTCTCTTCGACGACGACTGGTTTGGAACTGTGGTTCGTGCGCGGCGCTGCATGTGTCTGTCGCGTGACCTGGAGCGGCTGCATTGCGCGTCCGCCCCCTTCGAAAAGGGCGAGCTTGCGTTTGTAGGCCAGATCGTCGTCGACGATGACCGGGGTTCGAACCGCACTCGCCAGCGCGGGCGTTCGCGATCGAATCTCGTTGTTTCCTTGTTCGATGCCGACGATCACGAGCGGATCACCGGGATGCATCGAACCACGATTGCGATCGCGCAGATTCTCCTTCTGCGCATTCATCTCCGCCGGTGAGACACCGGCATCGATCGCATGCGGTTGCGCGTTTTCTGTTTGGCCGTGAACGACCGAAGCGAGAACGAGCGAACTCAGTACCGCCGAGGACGCGGCTAGGATTCGTTGCGGGGACATGCTGCCTTTCACGGTGTCGCGTAGCGGTTGGGATCACGATCGAGTCGCGCCCACCGCAGGATTTCGGGTGCTTCGATCGTGCGCGGAAGCAGGCTGGCGGCTGGGCTCGAGCTGTTGCCCAAGAGTCGGCTGTCGTGGTTGATCTCGATGGTCGGCGTTCCGTAGATGATGTTCTCGTTGCGGCTCACGAGCGCGCCGTTGATCTTCGCCGTCGAGCTACCGAGCACCACGTAGCAGAACGAGTGATTGGTGTAGAACGTCGCGTCCATGTTGTTGGCATAGAGCGTGGCGATGCTGTTGTACGAGGCGATGCCACCCGCAGGCATGTTGCCGCCCCAGATGGTCGTGTTCAGCGACTTGTTCATGACGACGTCCGCGAGAGTCGTCGTATCGTCGTATGCGCCGTCGCCGTCGATGTCCTCGCCCGTACCAGGGATGACGTCGCCGACGCTTTGCCCGGCGGGTATCAGACCGAGCGCCGCATCCGCGTCCGAGTAGTGTTCGACCGTGAAGACCCCGTCGCCCTCGAGCACGTCGTCGTCGTCGGTGCCCAGGATTCCATCCCGTCCACGACGAGTGTTCGGAATGCCGTCCTCGCCAGCATCCTCGGCCGATGCATTGAGGGCGTCTCCCATCCAGTAACCCGTGTAGTACTGCCAGACCCAGTGAGAGGTGTCGCCGACGACGACGTTCTCGCGAGCGAAGAGTCCAAGGAAGTCCTTGTTCCAGTTGGTCGAGAGCCAGGCCTCCGTCTGTGCCTGCGTGTTGCCGGCCGGACGTGTCGTGGTCGGCGGATTGACGTATCGGATGGAGTTGGGACAGTAGACGTTGCCACCGGCATAGATGGCGCCTATGCCGGTCACGTAGCCTGTTATCATGACGTCGCCACGCACGACCACCGGCCCGTTGATCACGATCGGATTCGCCGCTGTCCCGTTCAGGTACAGGTTCTGGCGTTCCCCCGCACCGTCGCCGTAGACGGCGTTGCTCACCGTCACGCCGGCGATCGTGATCGAACTGCCGTTGTCGGTGGCGCTGGCCTCGTACGAGCTCAGGTCGGACAGATTGGGCATCTCGACGGAGCCGTCGAAATCATGCTGATTTTCCGTGTTTCCGCCGTTGCCTTGAACATTGCCGGCATTGACGATGTCCCAGCCAGACCAGATGCCGCCGTCGTTGCCGTCGGACAAACCATCTTCGTTGTCGTCGTGGTAACCGCTGAGAGCCGCAGTCGCGCCGCTCCACGCGACGCTGTCGTACATCGGCTGACCGGTCACCGTAGGGCTATAATTGGCTGCGTCGAATTGACCGTTGCTGCGTGCATTGCCCTTGCACTCGATCGTGTTCCCGTAGAACCAGCCCCAATTGTTGATGAAGTAGGCGTAGTTGAAGACGTCGCTCGGGGCGAGGCTGTAACGCACCGTGCTGCGTACCGAATGCCACGACTCGACTTGCCGACCAGCCGCCAACGCCGACGGAGCGTCGGGTAGATAGCCAGTGGCATCTACCGCTATCGTGATGCTCGTGGGCGTCTGCTCGATCGACGTCATGCTGACCGTGTACGAGCCGACGCGCGTCGCGCCGTCCATGAGCGCTTCGCCGACGATCGGAGTGCACGTCGTGCCGCCAGCGAACAGGTCCGTCAGACCCTTAAGCGGATCGTGCACCTTGTTGTTCTTCACTGCGATCGCAAGAAAAGCGAGTCCACGCTCGACACCGGCCTCGGCCAGGTACTTGGTCTTGACGTCGCTCATTCCTCGGCGAGCGTCTTTCACTTCGACGGCCGACATCGAACTCGCTGCATAGAGCAAGCCCATCATGCTCACCATCACCACGACAGTGCTGAGCAGCGCACTTCCCTTGCGCGACTCGGCGCGCGAGCGAGAGAACGTCAGACGTACATCAGTTGCGAGTTTGCACATGGAATTCTGCCTTCATTTCCGAAGAGTTGGTCGAATTGCCCGCCGCCGATACCGTGACTACCCACATGTCGCCGGACTTCACGACCCTGAAGCCGGGTGGATTTGCCGTGCCGCTGTGCAGCCCTTCGGCGATCACTTTTTCGTCTTGCACTGCACCGGCGACGTCGAGGATCTGCCGTAAGAGCTGCTTGTTCGTGACGCCCGCGACGACCGAGTTGCGGACCGTGTAGCGCAATTTCCAACCGACCTTGTTTTGGTCGGCGTAAGTCGTGCCCAACGTTTTTTCGTAGACGCCCCAGGTCAGCAATCCACCGGATTCGATGGGGACCATGAAGTCGACCTGAGTATTGGAGTCGGACAGCGTCGTAGCCGTGATCTGTGCGTCACTGCTCGAGCGCAGTTCATCGGTCAAATACGAGCTGGACTCGCGCAGGGCCCGGCCCTCTGCGGCGACCGAATACACGGTGCGCTGAGACTGATTGGCCATGTCGACACACACGGCGACCGAATATCCGAGGACGGCGAAGATCGAAAGCGAAATCATCGTCTCGATCAGCGTGAAGCCGGCGCGGCGAGAGCAGTTCATCCTCATCGGTCGGCCCTCAGCGTGGCGACGTGACCGAGTTCGCGGTTGTTGCGACGGTCGACGAGCACTGCATCCACTCGACGCAGTCCGACGGCGCTCTGAGTCACGGCCAAGTCGACTTCGAAGTCGGATGCCGCTGCAGTGCCTTTGTCGTAGACGCGGTTGCCGTTGAATGCGAGCAAGTCCGCGTAATCCTGCGCGGACATGTCCTCCATCACGGTCTCGATGAACAGGCTCGCTCGACTCATCCGCCGCGCGCTGTTGACTGCGCTGACGCTCGAGCCGAACGCTCCGGCCGACGCCAAGAGAATCGTCATCATGACGGACATCGCGATCGTGACCTCGAGCATCGACAGTCCTGTCTTGCCCCGCGATCGACGTGTTCGATTGCCCGCGCGCAAACCGCGCCCTTCGATTTCTGCCTTCATCTTCGTGGTCCCCTGCCTGGTGACGGGATGTGGATCGACAACTGCGAGGGCATCGGTGAGCGCAATTGGGAATTCCTATGCAAAGGCCGTTTTACATAGTGGATTTCATCGCCAGGTGAGCCGCGCCGCGATTGCGGCTTCGAGTCAATTCTTCCGGGTAGGAGGCCCGGAACAGCCGTGACGGGGCCTTCCCTTCGAGGTCACTTCGCCGTACGCGCGCGCGCTTCGTCGATCGACTTCAACACGCGTTCGTAGTCGGAATCGTTCAATCGGAGGGAGCGCATCGGCACGAGCGAACCGTCTTGCTTCTTATACGTGCTGTCCGAACCGGGCTTGGCGTGAGCGTTCTTCACGTGTCCCCAGTGAGCCGTGACTTCCATCTTCAGACTCGCACCCAAATGCGTGTGATGAACATCAGCGCCGTTCTGCAGCAGCAATTCGACGACCTCGGGATGTCCGTTCATCGCAGCCAAGAACAGCGCGGGTCGGTCGTTGATCTGAAATACGTCGTCGGCCTGAACACCGTTCGACAACTGCTCGCGCACGACGGCGATGTCGCCGTTCTCTGCCGCAATCAAGAATGCACGGCGATCACCTTTCGAGGACGAACCACAGGCGATCAGAACGAACGACAGAATCGAAGCGAGTGCTCGTGTCATGGGGTTTGCAGGATACGCTCGTCCCATCGACTGTCCAATTTCACCGCATGAGGTCGAGCTGCACCGGGCGCTGACCGTCCAAACGTGACCACCTCGCAATTGCTGCACGAATTCTTCGATCACGCGCTGGCGCTGAATCCGAACCGCACGGCAATCGACGTTCCCGGCTCCAGTTCGCGATCGGCACGACGCGTGACCTATGCCGAATTGGATCGGCGGGCCCGCGTGATCGCCGACCGACTCGCCCCACTGACGCACGAGGGCGACGTCGTGGCGTTGTTCATCGCACGCCACGACGTCGACTTGTTCGCAGCAGAATTGGCCGTGCTGCGCATCGGCTGCGCATACACGTGCATCGATCCGGTTTTTCCAGACGCACACGTCGCGTTCATCGTCGAGGACGCGCGTGCGCGAGTCGTCCTCGTCGATCACGTTCATGTTCGCCGAGCGCGCGAAATGAACCTCCGTGCCGATCACATCGTCGAAACGAGCACGATCGAACCTGCAGCGAGCTCTTTTGTCGAGCGAGCGAGTGCGCCGAGCGACCTCGCCTATCTCATCTACACATCGGGCACGACCGGCCGCCCCAAGGGGGTGATGATCGAGCATCGATCGATCGTCAATTTGATCGCGTCGGACATCGAACACTTCCAACTGTCGCGCAAGGATCGGGTCGCACAGAGTTCGTCGCACGCGTACGACTCGGCGCTCGAAGAGACGTGGTTGGCGTTCGCCGTCGGCGCGACCGTAGTCGTGCTCGACGACGAGACTTCTCGCTTGGGCCCCGACCTGATTCCATGGCTCGCGACTGAGCGGATCAGCGTGTTTTGCCCGCCGCCGACGTTGTTGCGCGCGACGGGCTGTCGTGATCCCGCGCGTGCATTGCCCGATTTGAAGTTGCTCTACGTCGGCGGCGAAGCTCTGCCGCGCGACATCGCCGATCTCTGGGCGCGCGGTCGTCGCCTCGAAAACGGCTACGGTCCCACGGAATGCACGGTGACGGTCCTGCGCACGCGCATCCACGCGCACGAGCCGATCACGATCGGTGCGCCGGTTCCGGGCAATCACGCCTACGTGCTCGAGGGCGACAGCGAAATCGACGACGAGTCACCGGGAGAACTGTGTATCGCGGGCATCGGACTCGCTCGCGGTTATCTGAATCATCCCGAACTGACAGCCGAGAAATTCCAAGTGCACCCACGACTCGGCCGCATCTATCGGACCGGTGATCGCGTGCGACGGGGGGCGGACGGGCGCTTCGAATATCTCGGCCGCATCGATCACCAAGTGAAACTGCGCGGTTTCCGCATCGAACTGACCGCGATCGAAGAACGGCTCGCCGCGCAGACCGGAGTGCGTGCCGCCGCTTGCACGGTGCAGACCGAACCGGCGGGTCCGATCCTCGTCGCATTCGTCGTACCGCACGAGAGCGTTGCGCTCGATCGCAGCGCCGAATGGAGGACGCACCTCGCCCGCGAGCTGCCCGAGTACATGATTCCGGCTCGTTTTGCCGTCGTCTCCGCGCTCCCCGTGACCGTCGGCGGCAAGCTCGATCGCTCGAAACTCCCCCGCGTCGAAATCCAAGCCGTTGCGTCGACGGACGACATCGCCGCGCCGCGTGATTCCATCGAACGTGTCGTGCGTGATGCTTTCCGGCAGGTACTCGGGATCACGCGAGGCCCCGCGATCGACGCGGATTTCTTCGTCGAACTCGGCGGTGATTCTCTACGCGCGGCTGAAGCGATCTCGCTCCTGCGCAACGATCCGTCGACCGAGCATCTGACGGTGCGTGATCTCTACGCGAGTCGCACCGTGCGCGCGCTCGCTGCACTGCGGCCTCCAACGGCGCAGAACTCCGCGCCACGTTCACGCGCAACTCACGTCTCGACTCTGCGCGTCGTGATGGCGAACGCCGTGCAACTAGGAGTCTTGGCGACGACGATCGCGATCGCTGCCGTGCTCGGTTGGTTGTTCGGGGAGCGTTTCGTCCCCGCGATCACCGTTGGACTGGGTTTGCCGCTCGCACTCGTTCTCGCACCGGTCGCGTTCGGGATCGCATTGTCGCTATACGCACCGTTGTCGATCGCGTTCGCGGTGCTCGTGAAGCGACTTTTGATCGGAAAGTACGTCGAAACGCGCGTGCCGGTGTTCTCGAACGCGTACGTGCGTCACTGGCTCGTGCAGAAGGCTGCGCGCGCTATTCCGTGGAATTCACTGCAGGGCACGACGCTCGAAAGTTCGGTCTTGCGCGCGCTCGGAGCGCAGGTCGGCGAACGAGTTCACATCCATCGCGGTGTCGCGCTCGATCAAGGTGGCTGGGACCTGCTCGAGATCGGTGACGACGTGACGATCGCGCAGGATGCCGCGCTGCGACTCGTCGAACTCGAAGACGGAGAACTCGTCGTCGGGCCCATCAAGATCGGTTCTTCATCCACGGTCGACGTGCGCGCAGGAATGAGCGCTCATTCGAGTCTGGGCTCACGCGCCTATCTTGCTCCGCTGTCGTGGCTGGAAGGCGGCGTGCATGTCCCCGACGGCGAGCGCTTCGACGGAGTGCCCGCGCGCCCGGCAGGTTCGGCGCCCGGCGACCCGATCGCCGACGACGTCCGTGCGTGGTCGCCGAGGACGCATGCGTTCGTCCTCGTCATTGCGCGTGCGGCGATGCGCGTGCTGTTCGCCGTGCCTTTCACGCTGCTCATGGCGCTGCTCGCCTGGTACGCCGATCTCGATTGGAACGGATTCGCGCGCGTGTTGAGCGAAGGCAGTTGGTCGGCGCTCGGCGTGACGCGACTCGCCGTCGCTGCGTGCGCGGCGATCCCGACGACGTTGCTGCTGCAAGCACTTCTGCTGCGCGTGCTGGGTCGAGTACGCGAGGGGCATGTGCCGTGCACGAGTCCGGCGCACGTGCGTATCGCATTGAAGACGGACGTCGTCCAAGCGGCGAGCGTGTGGCTCAGTGGGACGCTCTTCTGGCCGACGTGGTTGCGACTCGCCGGAATGCGCATCGGACGCGATGTCGAAGTGAGCACGATCATCGACGTCGTCCCCGAGTTGATCGAGATCGGCGAGGAATCGTTTCTCGCCGACGGCATCTACTTGGGTGGGCCGCGCATCCATCGCGGCGTGGTCAGCGCTGCGCTTACGACTCTCGGCAAGCGCACGTTCCTCGGCAATCACGTCGTCGTGCAAGCTGGACACCACATGAGCGACGATCTGCTCATCGGGGTCTGCACGGTCAGCGATGACTCGACGATGCGAGGGGGAACGGCGTGGTTCGGACAGCCACCGTTCGAATTGCCGCGTCGGCCTCAGACCGCTTTCGATCGTCGCGTGACACACGATCCGAGCTTCGTTCGACGAGTGAATCGAATCGCGTGGGAGCTGGCGCGCTTCACGCTGCCGATTCCGGCGATCCTCGTCGGCCTGTGGGCTGCTGCCTGGTTCGCGGAGCGCGTGGGAGAGAATTCGACGTGGGCCCGTGGAGCACTTCACCTGGGCTTGGTCGCGTGTGCGATCTCGGCGTCGGGAGTACTTTTCGTGTTGGCGCTCAAATGGATCCTGCTCGGAAAGGTCCGACCTGGACAACACCCTTTGTGGTCGTGTTGGTGCAGCCGGTGGGATTTCCACTATGTCGTTTGGGCCCTTTACGCTCGCAGCATCTTGTCCAGTTTGGAAGGCACATCGGTGCTCGCTTGGTATCTGAGGGCGATGGGCGCCAAAGTAGGTAAACGCGTCGTCCTGGCTGGCGGCTTCGGACAAGTCGTCGATCCGGACATGCTCGAATTCGGCGACGACGTCACGGTGCACGCGCTGTTTCAGGCGCACAGTTTCGAAGAGAGAGTGTTGAAGATCGACCGAGTTCGCGTACGACACCGTGCAGACATCGGGCCGGGCTCGGTCCTCTTTTACGGATCGGACGTCGGCGAAGGTGCGAGAGTACTGCCGCACAGCGTCGTCATGAAGCTGGAGCGCGTGCACGGCGGCAAGACGTACGTAGGATGCCCGATTCGAGAGGTCGAGGCTCGTTCACGCTCGACGTCGGCGCGTTGAGCGGTGGACGTCCCGGCTTCGCGTCGCGACTGTGCGAACTCGTGCATCAAGTCGCCGTGTACGTCATGCCGCGCCGACGGCCCTCGGTCCTGATTTTCTGCGCGGCGATCAGCTTCCTCATCGGCAAACGCATCGTGTGGACGTCGGTGTTCAACGCTACAGCGACTTGCTCGCTGCGTTGCCCGGGATTCTCTTTCACGTGCGTCAGCAATTTCTCGCTGAACTCGATCAAGTGATCGACGGAGTGCCGCACACGCACAGCTTCGACACGTGGCGACCCGACTCTTGCTTCATTCCGGAGTCGCCCACGCTGGCTCGGTTCACCGAGTTCCAGCTCGAGCCTCTCGACCACGATCTCGAGCGTCGTGCGCCGAACCAGCAACTCGAGCTGCTTCGAGAACGAGACGACGAGCGCCTGGATGGCCGAGTCCACGTTGGATGCGTTACTCATGTGTCTGCTGCGCCTTGCCCGCGAATTCACCGTGTAGCCTGACAAAAGCACGAGCTCGTCAGCACGACGTCGGCCCGCGACCAAGCGCGTTGATAGCGAGCGCGCAATTCGTCGGTTTCGCGTCCCAACCCGCGGGCTTCTGCACAGCGCAACAAGCCTTGCAACGACCAACCGTTCTCGGGCCAGCGCTTCAGGTCCTCGCGATAGATCCCCTCGGCTTCCGTGTATTTCCCGGCCGTCACGAGCAGAGCTCCGAGCGTGTGTCGTACCGGGATGATCCAGTCCGGCGGTTCGTCGTACTTCAATTCGTCTTCGACTGCGACGGCTTGGCGCACGAGGTCCAGACCTTCGTCGCGTCGACCTTCTCGGAACGCCAACTCGCCCTTCGCCAGCAAGACGGGAATGCGCAGCACGAGCTTCGCCGGGTTGTTGCCGATCGGGCGGTCGTCCATCGCCGCCGCCAGCGCTTCGAGTTGCGCGAGTTCTGCGTGCGCTTCGGCGAAGCGATCCTTCACGGTGAACGCGACGCAGCGCGCGTGATGGCGCACTGCGTTCGACACGCCGAACAGCGCCGGAAACTCGGGCTCGCGCAGGATTTCGTCCCACATGCCGAAGCGCATTTGGACTTCGAGCACGACCGGCATGAACCCGTCGATGTACGGACCCATCCTTTCGAGGAACTCGGGCGTGAATCCGCTCGCCAGCGCACGAGCGGCTTCCAACGCTTTCTCACGGCGACCTTCCATCATCGAAGCGAACGTCAGGAAGTGCACGTTGTGCGCCATGTACACGCGGTAGAAGCCGGCTTTTCCCGTGCGATTCGCGTGCTTCACGTCGACAGCGATCGCACGCTCGTTGGCGCGCGACGCTGCTTCGTAGCGACCGACTCGCGCATCGATGTGCGCAGGCATGTGCACCAAGTGACTCGATCCCGGGACCATCTCCCGCAGACGATCCGCCGCTCGATTCGCGCGCGAGGGATCGTTCGACGCTTCCATCGCGTGCACGTACAGATGGTTCGCGAGCGCATGGTCGGGCTGCAAGACGAGCACGCGCTCGAGGATCTCGACGATCTCCGGCGTCCACGGTTTCGGCGCACCGGTGTTCGTGTACATATCCCAAGGGTGCAAGTTCATCAGCGACTCGGCACACAGGGCGCCGACTTCCGCATCACTGGAGAATCTGCGCCATGTCGCGCGCATCGCGTCGGCGTACGCTCCGTCCAGCGCGCTGCGATCGAGCGGTGCGGGCCACGCGTAGCGAGCCGACAGAGCGTCGATCAGAGCGCGCTCGACCTCGCTGGCAGCGCCCGCGGTGCCTTGGGCTTTTTTCAGCGCTTTCCATGCTGCATCCGAAGCATCGGGCGTCATCGCGGCGTTGTTGATATGCGGCCCGTGCGCGAGCGCGATCCCCCACCACGCGGCTGCACAATTCGGATCGATCTCGCTTGCCGCAGTGAACGAGCGGATCGCTTCGTCGTGGTTGAATGCGTGCACGAGCACGAGTCCTTGATCGAAGTAGCGCTGCGCCTCGCTCGATTGCGTCGTCACGGCGCGCGTCGCCGAACCCAGATCGTCGTAGAGGTAGCGCGCTGAAACTTCGGGCGCACCGTCTCTGCTCGACGCACAACTCGCGATGAAGACCAACGCCGCTGAAGAGAACAGTCTGCCGTGAACGATCATATTTGCCTCTGCGCTCCGTCTGCGATCATCAGAACAACCAACGAGCCCCGACCGTGAATCTCCAATCGACGACACCGTCGATGTCGTGCCCGAACAGTCCGACCGCCGGTCCGATCCACATCGCGAAACCCGTGTCGCTCGTGCGCCCGATTTCGAAATCCAGGTTCATGCCTGTGTGCTCGCCCGCGTGCCAATCGACGATGAACTCCGTTCCGCCGCGTGTCCAAACGCGCGGAGACCATTCCGTCATCAAATGGATGTCGAGATTCGTGAGCGCGACGCCGTCGCCGCCTTCGTCGCGATCGAACGACACGAAGTGCTCGATCGTTTCGGTCAACCGTGAGCGAATTTCAGGGAGAGCGCCGGCGGCCGCGGCCATCACGAAAGCGCGATCGCTGCGGGCACCGATCAGCTCGTCGCTCGCAGTGTCGAGCACGACGCCCCCGGCGAAGAACATCGCGAACGTGCGCTCGTCGTAAGCCCGCCAACCGAACTGTGCACGCAAGTCGCCGATGCCCGTTTCACCCCGACCCGCATCCGGATCGACGTTCGCGAACGGCAGATCCGCGCGCAGCACGAAACGATCGAGGAATCCGTAGTCGAAACGCGTCGTCAACGCTGTGCGCGTCGAGTCGCGGTGCTGATCCGCGTGCTCGAAAGAGAATTCGAGGCGCGTCAGCGGCTCGGTCGGATCCGTGCCGAACGTGGTGCTGGTGCTGGTGCTGGTGCTGGTGCTGGTGCCTTGCAGCGCGAGCAAGCTGAGTGCGCAGATCATGTGCGCATCAACACACGCGCCGTTCGAACGGCACGAGGAACTCGAGGACGTTCGCTTTGTCGCGACCGATGAAACCGCCGTTCGTCTCCGAGCGGATATTCACGGTCGTCGACGGCAGATCGGCTTCGCCCGTGCATCGAATCGTGATCGTCGCCTCGCCGCTCAAGAAGCGCTTGCGGCGCTTGGCGACGATGGTCCGCAGAGCTGCGTCGCTCGATTGAATCGTCCAACCCGACATATCGGCCGCTTGTTCGCACACGGCTTCGAAAACGGCGTCGGCGCGCATCGGCACGCGCAGTGGCTTCAAGTGTGCCCCTGCGTGTGCGTCACTCGTCTCGAACATGGCGCGCATGTGACGGATTCGTCCGCACGAACTAGTTGGCGCCGACTTTCTTGAGCTTCTTTGCCATGCGACTCTTCAGGCGCGCAGCGGCGTTCTTGTGCAGGATGCCGTGCTTCGCGGCTTTGTCGACGCGCTTCATCGCGAGCGGCAGAAGGGCCTTACCCGCACTGGCCGATTCGGCGCTGTGCACGCGCTTGACCGCGGACTTGAAGGCGCTGCGTTGCACCTTGTTCTTCTCGCGGGCCTTGATGTTTTGGCGGTTGCGCTTCGCGGATTGCTTGCTGTGAGCCATCGTTTCTCGTCGGTTCTCGGTTCGTTGCGTTGTTTACTTGTAGCGTTCCATCTTCGCGACCACGTCGCGGTAGCCGATGTCGACCTCGAAGATGCGTGCGAAGAATGAGCGCGCTTCCGCGCCGTTCTTTTCGCTCTCGGCGATGAGGCCGAGATTGTACAGGATCTCCTTCGCTCGATCGTCCACCTGAGACGCCCCTTCGAGGCACTTCAGGTATTCCTTGCGCGCCAGGTCGGCGTAGCCTTTGCCCTGGAAACACTGCGCGAGCGAGAGTTGTGCGTCGCGCTTCGTGCGCGGATCGTTCATCGCTTTTTGCAGCTCGCCCATCGCGCCGTCGAACTCGGCGACCTTCATCATTCGACGTCCGAGCTGCAGGCGCAGATTGGCGTCGGCGGGGCGGAGGTCGACTCGGCGTCGATAGTCCTGGGCTTCGAACTTCCACAGCTCGCGCTCGAGCGCTTCGGCTTGCGCGTCATCGCCCGATTTGCCCGCGCGCGCGACGGCTTTCTTCATCACTTTGACGCGCAGATCGCCCGCCTTGCACGAGAGCTCGAACGAATCTCGCTTGTACGAGAGCGCGCGTTCGATCCACTCCAGCGCACTTTCGGGATCCTTCAATCTCTCGTGTGTTTCGCCGAGTTCGATCATCGTCTCCGGCGTCGGATCGTCGGAGTAGCGAGCTTCGAGTCGCGTCAGGTCGGCGCGCAGTTCGTCGTCGGATCGGTGCAAGCGTTGCGAACGCTCCAGATCGCGCGCGCCGTCCTTGTCTTTGATCTGATCGCGGCTGTGCGTGACGTTCGCTGACGTCGAACCCGACAAGGCGCGCTCGGCGGACAGATCCTTGCGTGCTTTCAACGCATCTTGATCGCGCGGATCGGCGGCCAACGCGCGCTCGTAATATTGCAGCGCCTTCTCGTGGTCGCCGAGCCGGTACGTCATCGCTCCGGCGCGCTTCAAGCCTTCGGGATTCTTGGGCGCGATCTCGGCCAAGAACTCGTACACCGCGCGAGCGGATGAAACATGGCCGGCGTCTTCGAGCGCCATCCCGAGCAACAAGTTGCCGTCTTCGTCGAGCGGGTTCGACGCGAGGTAGGTCTCGAGCTGTTTCGCGGCCGCGTCGTTCTTGCCGGCTTTGCGCAACGTCTTCGCCAGCGCGAGCGGAGCCGCCCCGCCGAGCGCTCGCAGGAATTTCGAGCCGCCGCCCTTCGCATCGAGGCGCTTCTTCAGGGCATGTCGCAATCCGAGGCGCGCTTCGCCGAGGTCGGGCGAAATCTCGAGCAACTGTTGGTACAGCTCGATCGCGAAGTCGTAGTTGCGCTTGCGCACGGCCTCGTCGGCCTTCTCGAGTTGCTTGCTGAAATCCATGCGCTTTGGGGCCGTTTCGCGGGGCTCTCGCTAGAGCCGTCGGGCGCCGAATCGGGGCGAAAAGACTAGTGGAAGGAGAGAGATCGGTCAACGCGGGTTATCCTGCCGGCTTGACGCGTGGCCTATTCGAGGTGCGCGCCACGAGCCATGAGCGACGAACTCCATTTCGACCTGACCCTCTATCCCGAACCGATCCTGCGGAAGCGCGCAGAACCAATTTCGGCCTTCGATTCGGCCCTGAAACGCACTGTCGTCGCGATGTACGAGCGCATGTTCGAGAGCAAGGGCGTCGGGCTGGCTGCACCGCAAGTCGGCCTCAAACAGCGCATCCTCGTCGTCAACCCGACGGGTGACCGCAAGGACGATCTCACGCTCGTCAACCCGACGATTTCCGCCAAGGCAGGCGACGACACGCTCTTCGAGGAAGGCTGCCTGTCGTTCCCCGGGATCTACGCCGAAATCAAGCGACCCGAGCGCTGCACCGTCGTCGCGTTCGACGTCGACGGCAATCGCATCGAGAAGGAGTTCGACGGTTTCGTCGCGCGCATCATCCAACACGAGTTCGATCACTTGGAGGGCGTGCTGCTCGTCGATCGCATGTCGCCCACCGACAAGCTGAAGAACCGCGGCGCGCTCGAAGAACTCGTCGAACGCTACCAACGCCGCCTGCGAAAATCGGCCGCGCAAGGCTGAGCGAGCGCGCGTGCTGCTCACGACGGATCGATCGAGTCCGCTGCCGCGTGCGCCGCGCGGCTCTGTCGTTTCGATCGGCGTGTTCGACGGCGTGCATCTCGGGCACCAGAAAATCCTCGAGCGCAATCTCGCCCGCTCGCGCGAACTCGGAGCGCGCGCAACCGTCGTCACGTTCCGCGAGCATCCAAAACGCGTTTTGCTCGGACGCGCGCCGCGCACGTTGACGAGCCTCGAGCACCGGCTCGAATTGTTCCGTCGCGCGGGGATCGAACACACCGTCGCGCTGACTTTCGACGAGGAACTGCGCTCGATCGAAGCGGGCGTTTTCGTGCGCGATTTCCTTATCGGCGAACTCGACGCGCAGGCGTTCGTGCTGGGCTTCGACAGCAAGTTCGGTCGCGAGCGCGCGGGCACCCCGGAGTTCCTCGCGGCGCTCGGCCTCGACGTCGAAGTCGTGCCTCAAGTGCAAGTCGGCGACCGCGCCGTGTCCAGCACCGCGATCCGCGAGGGCGTCGAACTCGGCGATCTGGTCGGAGCCGCGCGGATGCTCGGCCGACCCGTCGCGGTCTACGGCGAGGTCGTGCCCGGCGATCACCTCGGCCGTGAACTCGGATTCCCGACCGCGAACCTCGATTTGCACCACGAGCTGCGCCCACCGACAGGCGTGTGGGCCTGTCGAGCGCGCGTCGTTCGCTACGCACCGGAACCGATCGTCGGGCGCGCGCTCGAAGCCGTCGCGAACATCGGCTTTCGCCCGACTTTGGGCGGACAGCGGCCCGACGTGGCGCGCGTCGAAGTCCACCTCCTCGATTTCGAAGGCGACCTGTACGGCCAGTTCATCGAACTCGAATTCGCCGCGTTCCTACGCGAGGAACAGCGCTTCCCCTCGCTCGACGCGCTCAAAGTCCAGATCGCACTCGACATCACGAAAGCACGCACGATTCTGCGCTCAAAGGGGTGAGTCAGCGCGCCGTGTCGCACCGGTTGCCCAAGGGACCGTTTGAGTTTTGCAGCGCTCCGCGCCGATGATCCGGCTCGCGCGTTGACGCGACAGGGGGCCGTGGCCATAATCCGCGCCCCCTTGGGGCTGGAACCGGTGCGCCGGTCGGCACGTGGTTCTTCGGGCAGGTAGCTCAGTCGGTAGAGCACTTGATTGAAAATCAAGGGGTCACCGGTTCAACCCCGGTTCTGCCCACCACTCTTCTCTCCTTTCTTCCCACTCCCCAGCTTTTTCAGGCCAGCCTTTTCACGCACCTCGCGCCATGAGCAGCACGACACCGGTCGTCATCACGCGCAGCGATCCACGCCGGATCGAGGTCGAGTGGAGCGACGGTCACAAGACCGTTTTTTCAGCGGCGGAGCTGCGCTCGCTGTGCCCGTGCGCCGTCTGCGTGAACGAGCTTTCAGGCGTTCGCGTGCACGACGTGAAGAGCGTTCCGACCGATCTCGAGCAGCGCGACACGAAGATGGTCGGGAACTACGCGCTGACGATGACGTTTTCAGACGGCCATCACACCGGCATCTTCACGTTCCCATTCTTGCGCCGCCACGATCCGTCGGGAGCGTGAACCGTGGCCGACGCGCGCCCGCTCGAAGTGCGAGCGAACCTCATCATTCCCGCGGATGAACTCGTGCTCGACTTCGCGCGTTCGGGCGGTCCCGGCGGCCAGAACGTCAACAAAGTCGAGACGAAGGCCATCCTGCGCTGGTCGGTGCGCGATTCACGCGTGCTCGACGATCGGCAGCGTGCGCGCTTGATGGCGAAGCTCGCGTCGCGACTCACGACCGAGGGCGAGATCGTGTTGCACGCCGCGAGTCACCGTGAGAGAGCCCGCAATATCGAGGAAGCCCGCGAACGTCTCGTCGCGATCCTCGTCGGGGCGCTCGTGGAACCGAAGACGCGTCACAAGACCAAACCGACGAAGGGTTCGAAGCGGCGGCGACTCGAAGGCAAGCGCCTGCGGTCCGACGTGAAACGCGGACGCAGCGGAGGAGGAAACGAATGAGTGCGTTGAAAGACCCTGAATTCCAGGCCCTTTTGAAGGATCTCGTCAGCGAAGAGCGCCGCAAGAAGCGCCGCCGGCCGAACCGTTTCGAGGCGCGCGGTCTGCTGCTCCCGCTCGGCACGGCTCTCCTCGACGGCGATCCCGAAGTCGAGACGGCGCTCGCGAAGGTGCGCGTGATCCTCGAGTCCGAGCGCGAAGCGTGGCACGCGGCGTTCGATGAGGAATTGACCTTGGCCGCGACCGAGCACGTGCGCTCGTGCGATCCGGGGTTCTTGAAACATCCGCACTACGATTTCCCATATACGGTCGCCGCGCGACATCGTCTCGAGGCTCGGCTGCAGGCTGCGGAAGCACTCGATCTCGCCGCACCGGAAAATTTGCTCGACCAGATCGAGCGCGCCGACCGGATCTTGGCGCCGTACCTCGACTCGCGCGACACTGCCGAGCGCGGATGAGTGAGATTCAGGGCTTTGCAGCGGTGTGATTCACGAATGCGGATTGCACGCGTGGCCTGTTTGGAGCCGGGGCGAGGCGCCCGGCGGCCCTGAGCCAAAAGCCGAAAATACGATTGCGATCTCGTAGCAAGTCCATTGGAGACATCGACTTGAGTATCCCCAAGTGAGAACTCCGCATTTGGAGGTCAAGGGTTGCGACGAGTCGCCGATCGACCCAGCGGAGAGGTGATTCACGAAAGAAAAGCCCGACGGGGGCTTTTCCTGGCGCAGGTCGCGCGGCATCCTCTTCGCGCACAAGACCCCATCCCAATGTGTGTCCCTCAGTTTCAGTTCCTCTTTGGAGTGCATTTCATGAAGAAGCTCGTGTACAGCGCTCTCGCGTTGACACTGTCCGGTGCGCCTGCCCTGGCCACGGACAATGGCTGGTCGGGTCTCGACAAGGAAATCGAAAGCCTGTCGTCGAGCCTGCAGTCGGCCAACCCCAATGCCCCTGGTATCTCTGGCTGGGTCCTCGCCAGCTACCGTCACTCGAGTGACATCGATGCGAACGGAACCGCGACGGGCACGCCCGATCAAAGCGGCTTCCAGCTCGACTCGGTGCGCCTCGAAGTCGAAGGCGATGCCGGCAACGACTACTCGTACAAGGTGTCGATGGACCTCGCGGGCGGCAACGGTTCGCTTCACGGCGAATCGCCCAGCGGCACCGTCGGTCTCCGTGATGCCTACGTCAAGTGGAGCATCTACGAAGGCATCAACGGCAAGATCGGTCGTTTCAAGGAATCGATGCTGCGTTCGGCCCTCGTGTCCGACAACCGCCTCATCCTCCTCGATCGCACGAACCTCGGTGAGCTGCTCGACCGTCGCGACCTCGGTCTCGCCGTCTACGGCTCGTTCGACGTTCTCAACTGGACGGTCCAAGCCCAAGACGGCACGGACGGTCAAGCTGACGAACACCGCTTCGTCCTCCGCGCCACGGCCAACGTGGTCGGCAAGGCTGGCGACAGCAAGAACGAAGGTGCCTACGGCGCCGGTGAAGAAACGAACGTCGTGGTCGGCATCGCCTTCCAAGACGAGGGCAACCTCGCAGACGGTCAAATCATCGCCCTCGAAGCAGGCATGACTGCCGGACCGTTCTCGGTCGCGGCGGAACTCGTCGACTTCGACAAGGGTGACGCAGGCACGTTCGGCCTCACCGACACGTTCGTCGGCAACGACGTCGCCGACACGACCCCGTGGGACATCACGGTCAGCTACCTGATCACGCCGGAATACGAAGTCGCCGGTCGCTTCGAAGATGCCGACGACGTTGACGACACCACGTCGTACACGCTCGGCGTCAACCGCTACGTTCGCGGCCACGACATCAAGTGGGGCGCGCAGTGGAAGGCGATCAAGACGGATAACGCAGTTGGCGACATCGACCAGCTCGGCGTCGGCGTCGGCGTCAGCTTCTGATCTAGCTCAGTAGGGCTCTCCTCGCACTCGCGCCCGTCGCGAGTTCGGGAGGCAGCTCGAAAACAGGAAGGCCTCGCGCGCGTCGCGAGGCCTTCTCGTTTCCCAGACTTGCTTTCAGGCCGTTGCAGCTCACTGCACAGGCTTCTGCGGGCGCTCGAACACGAGCAAGCGCGCGTCGTCCTTGCTGCGCGAGCCAGCCCACACCCAGAGCTTGTGGGTGGTCGCATCGAGCGTGCACGTCCGACCGCTGGCGCCCGTCTAGATCTTGCCGACTGGCTCGAAATGCCTTGCCGTCGACGACACGCACGACCGACATCTTCCCGTCGCCGCAGGACGCGAACACGAGGTTCGTCTCCGCGTCGAACGTGGTCGCGTCGCAGCCGTCTCCGATCGGCAGCGTGGTGAGGACCTGCGCACTCGGGACGTCGACGACGGCCAGCCTCTTGTCGCAACCGATGAACCGAATCCCGTGCTTCAGGTCGATCGGGAGCCCGGTCGGAGCTTGGGCCGGCGCGAGCGGAATCTTGGCGGCGACCGCGTGCTTCGCCGCGTCGATCTGGGCCACGCAGTTCTTGTCCTCGACGTTGACGAATACGAGCCCCTGCACGAGTGCTTAGACGGCGGACTCGCCGTTGCCGCCTGGAGTGAGCGCGATCGCCTTCGTCTGTTGAAACGACGTCACATCGTCAGTTGCGGTCGATGCGCGCGTGACGCAGAGCGTCGCAAACGCGAGAGAACGAACCATGATGAGCTTCGATCAGGGGTTTTCGGCAGAGATGTGCTCGTGCACCGCGCGCTCGAATGCGCCGGTCGCGAAGTCGAATTCGACGCGTGCTGCGGATGCGGCTCGCTCGGCGTCGAGCCGCGCGAGCTGTGCCTCGGCCTCGCCGCGTCGCGCCGACACCAACTCGGCGTAGTCGACTTCGCCAGCAGCGAACAAGCGTTCGGTCTGCTCGCGCAATGCGCGTCGACGCTGCGCGAGCTCGCCCGCGGAACCGGTCAGCGCCGATTCCGCTGTTTCGAGGCGCAGGAGAGCCGCGGAAACTTCGCCGGCCACTTGCTGCGCCGTGCGACGCAGCTCGACGGCGGCAGCGAGCAATCCGGCTCGCTGTTCACGCTCGGCGACGGCCCCGGAATCGAAGATCGGCAATACGACGTCGAGGCCGGCGACGCCGCGCAGCTCGCCGTCTTGCCTTCGCGGACCGGCCGACACCGTCGGCAGGAATTGAATGCGTTCCGAAGCCAAGTGCGCGCGCACGAGCTGCGCCTGGTAGCGGGCTTTCGCAGCAGAAATCTCGGGCCGTGCTGCCGATGCGAGCGTGAGGAGTGCCTCGATGTCGCGCTCCGACGTGAGCGTCGAACCATTCGGCTGTTCGGCGAGCGCCAGCGTAAGCGGCCGCTCGAAACCGAGCGCGAACGCGAACAGGAGTTCGAGCTCTCTCGCGTCGGCGCGTGCACGCTCGACCGAGGCCGTCGTCGAGG
>JAWXBU010000284.1:0-3806 GCA_034440255.1 Planctomycetota bacterium
CACCATCACGACTGGGCCTTTCACCGTCCCGTCGGCCTCGAGCTGATTGTCGGTGCCGTGCCACGTCTGACTCGCAAGCGTATCGGTCAGGCTGTCGGCAGCCAGTCCGTGGTCGTTCCAGAACGGCGTCTTGAACTTCGCAAGGTACTTGGTGTTGACGCCCATCTGCGGCTTGAGGATCGCCGGCAAGCCGGGGTCGAACGAAATGTGCTTCCACACGCTCGGCGGGACAGCGACGACGACATCGTCGCACTCGATCGAGCGGCCGTCGGCGCACTCCACAACCACGGTGTCGCGCTTCGCCGACACCCGAGTCACGGGCAGCTTGAGGACGATCCGCGCGTCGCCGACTGCCTGGGCCAGCTTCGTGGCGAGCTGCTGGTTGCCCCCCTTGCAGCGGTAGACCTCGCTGTCGCTCCAGTACTTCTCGCCGCCGCCGCCGGAGATCGACGCGAGCATGCCGAGATAGCTCTGCCGCTCGGTTTCGACGCCGTTGTCGGAGGAGATCTGCGCGTGCAGGCCGCGCTTCACGAGCGGTGAGACGTCGAGTGCGTCGAGCCACGCCCGCACGGTCCGCTTGTCGAACTCTGCCGCCTTCGCTGAGGACCACGGCGCGTCGGCATCAATGCCCACGGCGTCCGCGTTCATTCCCTCGGCCGCCGCGCTGAGCGCCTCCCACATCTCGTTGCACTCGTTCTCTTCGAGCACTTTGCCGTCGAGACGGATCGGCGCGATCGACTCCTCGTCTTCTGTGACGTCGAGAAACTCCAGTCCGAACTTCTCTTTGTAGCTCACCCATGTCGGATGGTTGGATCCGATGAGTTCACCGCCGCCTTCGACGTTCTTGCCTGGCACAAGATCGGCGAAGCTGAGCACCCGACCGCCCACACGATTGCGGGCCTCGACGACTGTGACGTCGTAACCGGCCGTCTGCAGCTCGTGGGCGCACGCGAGTCCGGCGAAGCCGCCGCCGATGACCACGACGCGTTTTGACCCGGCGCCGACGCGCTGTCCCGGCGTCCGCGCGAATCCGAGCGCCGGGCCGCTCAGCAGCAGTCCCGCAGCACCGGCAAGTGTCGCGCGAAGCACGTCGCGCCGGCTGACGGGCGAGGTGTCGAGATCACCGAAGCGACGACCAAGACGAACGTAGAGGGATTCAGACACGGTATGGAATTCCGCGTGAGGAGGGATGGTGGACCGTAGACGGCAGTTTTAGTCAGGCGCGATTGTTCAGACGGAAAGCTGACGGGCTCCGCCGCAGCCCCTTCGGCGGAGGGGACATGCGGCGAAGCCGATTCATGCTCAGAATGGTCTGCAAGGCAACTTCATCACTCGTCGTTGGTCGGGCCGATGCCGAGCATCCAGAGCTTGAAGAAGTTCATGATCTGCTGCTTGGTGAGCTTGTTCGCATTCAGATTGAACGCGACCTTGCTGGTCGAAGGCAGGTCCGAACTTGGGATCATGGTGTCCACGTAGCTGATGCGACCGGTGAGCGACGGGATCGTGTCGTCCACGAAGAAGAACGCATCTTCATCAGAGAGCTTTTCGAAGGCGGCGGACTCGCTCGTCGCCGACTTGTTCTTCTCTTCGTTGTACCGAAGGTTGAACTCGTAGTAGCCCTTGCCGTTGGTATCGCGATTCGGATCCTCGACCCACTTAATCGAACCGGTGACGACGTCTTCGTACTCCTTGCCGTTCAGCGTGTAACGGAATCGGATGCCGTCGGTGAACCAGTTTCCGGTCTCGTAGTCGTAGTCAAGGCGGCCGTTGACGACCGTCCGCGGGTAGCTTTCGGCCGGCCCCTTGCCGATCTCGATGCCCTCGAAGCGCATCGGATCAACCTTCTGGATCTTCATCTCGACCGTCTTGTTTCCGACGACACGGCGATACGTGTACGCCGCGAGGTTCTCCTTCTTCTCCGCCTTGCCGACGAGCCGTCCCTGAAAACGGTCCTTGAACGCCGGCGCGCTGCCGATGGCATTCACGTCGATGCGCAGCCGGCTCTCGCCATCCGTGTCGCCGGCGCCAAGGTTGTACGCACCGGTCGCGGTGTCGATCGGCACCGTGCCAACCCACTTGCCCACAGAACGCTTCTGCTTGAGATCGCGCGGATTCATCACCGACAGATCGATCTTGAACCCCAGCTGGGCCGGCTGCTTCAGGCGCGACAATGTGCTTGAGTACAGGTTCGGCTGACGGGTGATCTCACCGGTGAACTGCGTCGTCTTGGCGACGGTCAGATCAAACTTGTAGAGATCTTTCGCTCCCAGCGCTGGCGAATCGGGCTTCAGATCGCCGGTCGCGTCCTTGTTGGTGCGCGTCGTAAATGTGATGTCCATCGTGCCGGCGATGACGTCAGACTCAGTCAGGATTTGATCAACCTGCGCTGCGGACGAGGCGGGAGCTGCCGGTGCAGCGGGCGGCGTCGCAGGCTGGTTCTGGGCCAGCGCCATGCTCCCCCAGCCCGTCCCGATGATCGCGGCCATCGCGACAACAGCCGCACACCGCGAACGAGCAGAAACCGGATGGATCAGGGTCGTAGCAACACGCTTCATCGTCGTCATGAAACGAATCCTCTCGAGGAAAGTCGGGGGAGGTCGGTGCGAGTAGTGCGCGATGGCAGCGCCCCCGCGACGCCATCGCCCCGCCACGCAGTCACGGTGGTGCGGATGATAGTTGGTTCCGCGACGCCCGCAGAAAATTGTGCAAAAAAAGTTCACATCTCATTCTCCTTGCGCGCCGGCAGACCCGCGTCCACCAGACTGGCGACGCAACGCGCGAGCAGCGGCGACGATGCGAGCTGAGCGTCGCGCCGTCCAAGCGCCGCCTCCCAGCGTGCAGCGTCGCTCGCGGCGGCGAGCAGCTGGTCTGCCCACGTTCGCTCACGCGCTGACAGCTGCACGTACGCGCCGCAGAATCGGGCGAGCGGACGCCCGGTGAATCGCGTCGCTCCCCACAGCCGGGTCTGTTCGTCCGAATCGGGATTCGCCACGACGGCGATCATCCGCGAGCCGAGGTCCATCGGGCGATCCGGATGGGCAACACTCTCTCGCTCCCATCGCAGCACGCCATCCTGTTGGACGGTGTGCTGTTCGTCCAGGCGACCATTCCTGGGACGCGCAGTTCAACCGCGAGTTCGTCAACCGGCTGCGGCAGAATGCCGGCGGGAAAAGCCAGCGTCAACGCGATGCGCAGCGCCTCGTCCGGCGAGTCGGCATCATCGTTCCGCGGTTCGGGGAACGGCAGGCCGTTCGGCGCGAACTGCAACCACTGTCGGCGGAGCGACTCGTTGAAACTCTGGCGCATGAATTCGATCTGCTCTTCATTCACCGAGGCGGCATCGGCATCGCCATCGGCCGGGGCATCATCGGTCGGAAGGACCGCCCCGAAGCGTTCGAGCAGCGATGCGGCCGCGGGCACGCCGTCGGTGCGAAGGCGCAGCGCGATGCACCGTGTGAGACTGGACAGTTCCGTGAAGCCGCGCCATTCCGAATCGTGCAGCATGTCGGGGAGATCTTCAGGGACGAGGTAGTGGCGCTGCAGCAACTCGTTCAGGAACCACGCGTGAATCTCGTCCAGCTGGCGCGCGCCGGTTGATGAAGAAGCGTCGCTCAGGTGATCTCGGCGGATGCTCTCGCCGAGTGCCAGCGCCCAGCCGCACATCTGCAGGTGACGAAGATCCTCGCGGAACGGACCTTTCAGGAAGTGGGCGCTTCCGGCTTTCGTGTGGGTAGCCGACCGGCCCGGATGCAGATCAAGCCCCGTCGGCGCTTGGCCCCGGCGGAAGAGACGCGGGCCAGATCCGC
>JAWXBU010000285.1:0-9398 GCA_034440255.1 Planctomycetota bacterium
CAACGGCGAGAGCGGAGCAACGGCGAGAGCGGAGCAACGGCGAGAGCGGAGCAACGGCGAGAGCGGAGCAACGGCGAGAGCGGAGCAACGGCGAGAGCGACAAGGCGAGAGCGGGGCAACGTGACATCGGCACGGCCTCCTCTGCTGGCTGGATGCGGCGAATTCGCCGCATCCCGCATCACGGCGCCCAAATCACCGCCACCCCGTTCGACAGATTGAACGTCGCACTCGTGCAGAACGTGGTCGCGTCGCGATACCACGCTTGGTAGCGGTACGCGCTACCCGCGATCGGCGCGCCCTTCACGGAGATGAGCGGATCAGGCCCAGTCGGGTATTGCGATGCACCCGCGAGGCTGTTGGCTTCGAGACCCAAGCGCGTGATGGCTCCACTGACGCAGATGATCCCGTCGCCGAAGAAAGCGCTCGCCGCTGCCGTGCCCTGGAAGTACATCACGAATCCGGCGGGCATTCCGCTGCCCTGTAGCGCGAACGTGTCGGCCGACAAGCTCGGCGTTCCGGCACCCGCGAGTTGCGCGCCGAACGCATTGACCGAGTTCTGGCACCCGCGGCCGAAGAGTCCGTTGTTCGCGCATGGGCATCCGAAACCGCCTGAATCCCCGAAGCAATACGTCTGAACCGAGAAGGCGGGCCCGACAGTGAACGCGTACCACAAGATCTCGTAGGCGGCCGCTGACAACGCGGCTGGATACGCGATCGTGCCTGCGGTGTCCGTCACGGCGAACGACACGTTCGACCCGGTCGTCGTGTTCGACGCGAGCACGATGTCTCCGAAATCGAGCACATCGCCGTCCTGGTAGTCGTCGTCCGCTCCCGTCAACTGGTTGTTCGCCATGTTGAAGCGTGAGAGCAGCATGTAGTAAGTGCCGGGCGCATACGTGCGCTGCAACGTCGACTGGAACTGATTGCCTCCGCCCGGAAGCGCCGGCGGCGTGTCGTCGTTCGCGAACCCCGGTACAGGATTGAGTGCCGCGTCGTAGATCTTGATTTCGGTGTCGGTCGAGTGCGCTTGTCCCTCGGTCGTGATCGTGATCTGTCCAGCGAGCAACGTTCCCGGCAGAGATGCGGCCGCCATCGCGAACGTCGACAAGCTCAACTGGTACGGAGCGATCGTCGAGGACACGCCGGTGACGCGCACGTACAACTCTTCGCTGCGCCCGAATCCGTACCACTGCACGAAGCGCGGCGGCGCAGTGATCGCGCTCGAATTCTGGATGGAGACCTCGACCGCGGTGAGCGTCTGCGGCGGCAAATCGACGACGTCCAAGCCGAGGATCGTGACCTGATGGCCGACCGGACCCGCCGTCGAAAGGGTCAAGCGATGTTGGTAGACGCCGAGCGGCAGGGCGCAGGTCCGCACTCGAAAGTAATCGGCCGACAGCGGCGTGACGTCACCCGCGACGACGCCCGTGCCCGCCGTGATGCCCGTGATCGAATCGCCGTTGTTGAGGCACGCCACGACCGTCGCGTTGACCTTCGAATTGTTGGGTTCGATCTCGGCGAACGTCGTCTGCGCGCTCGCTTGGAGCGACGAAAGCACGCACGCCGCAACCCAGAAGATCACGGGGAAAAAACGCATGAAAGCCTCGCCGAGGAAGGAGGGGGGAGAGAAAGGGGATGATCTTGATTATCCCGACAACTTCCCATCTGCACAGAGATCCCGCGAAAAACCCGTCAATACGGGATTTTTCGGGAAAAAGGCAGCGACCGCAGGAACGCGCTCGCGCAGGTCCCAACGGTCGCTTGCAGATCACGTGCGCGCCACCCGTTCAGCGCGCGCTTCCAACCGCGGTCAACCGCGATTGTTCCGATTCGCCAGCGTGAGGTAGTAGATCAGCGTGACGATCGAAGTCAGAGCTGCCGCCACGTAGGTCATCGCCGCCGCGCCCAGCACCTTCGAAACGCCTTGTGCTTCTTCCGGTGTCGAGACGATGCCCGAACTGGCCAGCACGGCCTTGGCCCGATTGCTCGCGTCGAACTCGACCGGCAGCGTGATCAACTGGAACACGACGACGATCGCGAACAGCGCGATACCGACGTTCACGAGCATGGGCGCCTGCAGGAAGAAGCCCGCCATCAACACCCAGATCCACAGGTTCGAAACGACGGACGTGATGGGAACCATCTGCGAGCGGAAACCCAACCACGCATACGCGCGCGCATGCTGGATCGCGTGGCCGGCTTCGTGCGCCGCGACGGCGATCGAGCTGATCGAGCGGCCGTCGTAGACGTCGGGCGAAAGGCGCAGCGTCTTCGAGCGCGGATCGTAGTGATCCGACAAGAAGCCTTGCACGCGCTCGATCGTGACGTCGTGCGCGCCGCCCGAGCGTGCGACCGCCGCGGCCGCTTCGGCGCCGGTCATTCCGCTGCGTACGCCGACGTTCGAGAACTTGTGAAAGGTCGACTTCACCCGGTAGCTCGCCCACAGCGAGATCAGGATGGTCGGACCGACCCAGAGCAGATAGTTCAAGTCGAAGAGGGGCATGTTTGAAGGAGAGTCTAGTTCTTGGAGGCGAGAATTGTAGTGGTGTGGACCGCTTTGGCATCACTCGGTGTGGCTACGCAGCGCACGCGAGTTCGACACACGCAAACCCTCAAAAAAGTCCGGTGATGCGGCCTTCGGCGTCGAGGTCGACGCGCTTGTAACCGGGCGTGCGCCCCAGGCCCGGCATCGTCTGGATGTCCCCGGCCATCACGACGATGAATCCTGCACCTGCTGAGAGCCGCACCTCGCGCACGGGGAACGTGAAGCCTCGCGGTCGGCCGCGCAGCGTCGCGTCGTGACTCAAGCTGTACTGCGTTTTCGCGACGCAGATCGGCAAGTTGCCGAAGCCGAGCGCTTCGAGTTCCGCGATTCCGCTCGCAGCTTTTGGGCTGAGCTCGACACCCGCCGCGCCGTAGACCTTCGTCGCGAGCGCTTCGATCTTGGCGCCGATCGAGTCGCCGAGCTCGTACATGAACTGCAGTCGCGCGCGACCCGATTCGGCCGCTTTCACGACAGCTTCGGCGAGTTCGATTCCGCCTTCGCCGCCGAGTTCATGCAGGCGACTTTCGCACGCGGCATCGGCACCCGCGGCGAGCGCGCGCTTCTTGACCAGTTCGATTTCAGCCGGCGTGTCGCTCGGAAAACGATTCACGGCGACGACGACGGGCACACCGAAACGCCGCACGTTCTCGATCTGTGCTTCCAAGTTCGAGCAGCCTTCGCCGAGCGCGCCCAGGTCTTCACGTGACAACTCCGGCGGCATCGCGGAGCCTTGTTTCACAGCGAAACGGCCCGAGTGGACCTTGAGCGCCCGCACCGTCGCGACGAGCAGCGCGCAGTCCGGCTTCATGCCCGACGCGCGGCATTTGATGTCGAAGAATTTCTCTCCGCCCATGTCGGCCGCGAAGCCCGCTTCGGTGACCACCCAGTCGGCGAAACGCGATGCGACCTTGTCGGCGACGATCGACGCGTTGCCGTGCGCGATGTTCGCGAACGGACCGGTGTGGATGAGCGCGGGTGTGCCCTCGGATGTCTGCATCAATGTCGGATGCAGCGCGTCGCGCAGGATCGCCGCCATCGCGCCGGCGACGCCGACGTCGTCAGCGGTGACTGTTTTTCCCGAGAGATTTCGACCGATCACCATGCGACCGAGCCGCCGCCTCATGTCCGCGAGATCGGTCGAGAGGCCCAACACCGCCATCACTTCCGACGCGGGCGTGATGTCAAATCCGGTCTCGCGCTCGACGCCGTTCTGCGCGCCTCCGAGACCGATCCTGATCTGCCGCAGCGCGCGATCGTTGACGTCGACGACACGCCGCCAGGTCACGCGCGCAGGATCGATCGCGAGCGGATTGTCGAGCAGGATCGACGTGTCGACTGCGGCCGCGCACAAGTTGTTCGCGTCGGCGACCGCGTGGAAATCACCCGTCAAGTGCAGGTTGAAGTCCTCCATCGGCACGACTTGCGAACGACCGCCGCCGGCCGCTCCGCCTTTCACGCCGAACACAGGACCCATCGAAGGTTGACGCAGTGTGCAGGTCGCGTTTTTCCCGAGCTTGTTGAGCGCGAGCGACAGCCCGATCGTGTGCAGCGTCTTGCCCTCGCCCGCTGGCGTCGGCGTGATCGCGGTGACGAGCACGTAGCGCAGCGGCGGTCGTCCTTGCGCTCGCGGCTCGTCGCCGGTGCGATAGTCGATCTTCGCTTTCGTCGGCCCGTGCGCGAAAACGGAGTGCGACGGAACGCCGAGGCGTGCGGCCACGTCTGTGATGGGGAGGAGTTTCAGTGTCCGAGCGATTTCGAGGTCGGAGAGCATCCGGGGAGGATAGCGAACCGCCCGCTCGCGAGGCGTCGGCTGCATCTGGTCGAGCCCGGGTGGGGCGGCAGCCTCGGAAAGTCGAGCAGGATGCGGGGCTCCTCGAAGTCCCAGCGAATGCCCTGCGGCGCCATTCTGCTACTCTCGCTGTCCGAAATTGCCTCGCGGCTTCCCGTCTCGCGAGCTCCCCCGCCATGAAACACGACTCAAAACTACTCAAGATCGGTGACTTCGCGCGCCTGGCCGCCTCGAACCTGCGCACGTTGCGCTACTACGAAGAGCTCGGGCTGATCCTGCCCGCGAGCCGTAGCGTCGGCGGTTTTCGGTACTACCGCGAGACGGACATCAACCGCGTGCAGATGATCCGCGATCTGCAGGGGTTGGGCCTGCCGCTCGAAAAGATCCGCGACCTGATCTCGGCACGCCAGAGCGGCGAAGCGCGCGATCCGTTCCTGGACCGCGTGCGCCACGCACTTCAAGAACAAGATCGCATGCTCGCCGAGCAGACGCGGCTCATCGAGATGCAACGCAAGAAGGTCGCGCAAGCGTTGCACAAGATCAGCGAGTGTCGCCATTGCACGCACTCGCCCGCCGTCGACAACAACTTCTGCGAACCGTGCACCACGACCGGCGAGAAGTTGCCCGAGCACTTGAGCGCGCTCTACCAGTAGCGCCGTTCGCCGCGTCGCGTGCTGTACTTCGACAACAACGCGACCACGCGCGCCTCCGACGACGTCGTCACGGCGATGCTGCCCTTCTTGGGCGCGAAGTTCGGCAATCCATCGAGTGTGCATGCGCTCGGTGACGAAGCGGCCGACGCCGTGCGAGCCGCGCGCGCATCCGTCGCGCGACTGCTCGCTGCCCGTCCCGACGAGATCGTGTTCACGTCGGGCGGCACCGAAGCGAACAACTTGGCGCTGCACTCCGCGATCGCTGCCAAGCCGCAACGTCGCATGATCGTCACGTGCACGACCGAGCACTCGAGCGTTCTCGAAAAGTGCGAAAATGCCGAGAAAAACGGCCTGAAATTGATGCGTATCGGTGTCGACCGGCGCGGGCGTTTCGATGCGGATCGAGTCGCGGCGCAACTGACGGACGACTGCGCCGTCGTGTCGCTGATGCTCGCGAACAACGAAACCGGCGTCGTGAACGACCTCGCGCCGATCGTGCGCCGCTGTCGCGAACTCGGCATCGTGATGCACGCGGACCTCGTGCAAGCGGCCGGCAAGACGGCGCTCGACGTTCACGCGCTCGGGCTGGATCTCGCGACGATCAGCGCGCACAAAATCCACGGACCGAAGGGCGTGGGCGCGCTGTTCGTGCGCCAGGGTTTCGACGCCACTCCTCTGGTCCGCGGTGGATCGCAAGAGCGTCGCGTTCGACCCGGAACCGAAAACGTCGCGGCGATCGTCGGCTTCGGGCGCGCGGCCGAGAACGCGCGCGCCTTCGTCCACGACGCCCGAGCCATGGCGCGCGTCGCGGAATTGCGCGACACCTTCGAGCGCGGAATTTTGGAGCTCGTCCCCGGCGCGCGCGTGAACGGTGACACGCAGAGTCGTATCGTGAACACGACGAACGTGCAGTTCGAGGGGCTCGAGGCCGAGGCGCTGCTGATGCTCTTCTCGGGCGCCGGTTTGTACGCGTCGGCGGGGTCCGCATGTCACGCGCAAGCGCGTCGACCCAGCCACGTGCTCGTCGCGATGGGCCTCACCGAATCGGAAGCCGCAGCGAGCGTCCGTTTTTCGCTCTCGCGCGAGACAATAGCTGAAGAAGTGGCCGAGGCCTCGGCTGTCGTGAAATCGGCGACGGCCGACCTGCACGGGACCTGAGCCGCGCTGGGGCGTCGACAGCGGCCTCCGAGCGCCCTCTGGATCCCATCGCAGGCCGACTCGCGCGGAACTTGAGCCCTCCGTCTTGCCAGCCGATAGCCAGGCCGGGACACTTGTCCCGCCCTCTGCGCCGCGCCCCCAGCCCATGCCCGAACCGATCGCCCGTTACGAAACCCGCGTGAGCGGCCTGTTCCACCCGCGCCACACCATCGTGGGTGCCGACGGGAAAGACGTGGGCGTGCTGTCGGTCTCGCGCAATGGACGCGGAACGATCGTCGGGGCCAAGTACCAGCCGGTGCAGGGCGAAGTGCTCTTGATCCGCCGCGATCCGGGCATCCTGCGCAGTCAGTTTTCGTGCTGGACCGAGGGCCGCGAATGGATCGGCTCGAGCTTGCGCTGGAGCTTTTTCGCGCGCGAGATCGCGCTCGCCACGGGCAACAAACCCTACCGCCTGTTGCCGGCCGCCGGATTGAGGCGCGGGTGGCGCATGTTCGCCCCGAAGACCGGTGAAATGGCCCGCATCGAACCCAAAGGGCCCTTCTTGGGCAGTCGGATCCACGTCTTCCGGCGCGTCGATTTCGAGCTCGTCCTGTTCGCCTATTTCCTGGGGTCCCAGGTCTACTCCGAGTCCTTCTGGCCCGGTCGCGAAGTCAGCGACGACCAGGAGAGCGTCCCGACCCCCTCCAAAGCCTGATCGAGCCCCGGCGCCGCACCCCTCGAGCGCGCTGCGCGATCGCAGATGCGACGGCGCACGCCGGTCCCTCCAACATGATCGCGCGAAAGCGCGCGACAGTCCGATAACATCCTCCGACTTGGCGGGAAGGCCCGTAGAACCTCCTCGTCGCAGGGGCGCCCGAAGAGCCCCTCCCATCCCGTCTCTCCACCCTTCGTTCGTCCGCGTTCGCGCGGGACTCCTATGAAACCCCTTCTCGTCCTCGTCATCGTCATCGCCGCGATCGGCGCCCTGCTCTTCGCCGTGATGAACCTCGGCGGCAACGGCAAAGTCAAGCCGATCGACACGCCGCCGATCGTTCAGTCCACGACGGCGGATCCTGTCAAAGGCACGCAGACCCTCACAGAGTCGGCGCGACCGGAGCGCATCGTCGAGACGCCGAAGGTCAAGCCGGCCGACGGCCTCCCGCAGGGCAGCCAGCTCCAGTTCGACAACAAGCTCACTGGCGTGGTCTTGAACGCGAAGAACGAGCCGGTCGGCGGGGCCGAAATCGTGCTCACGACCGAGTCCCCCTTCGCCAACGATCCGCGCCCCGACGAGGCGAACGAGCCGCGCACGCGCACTGGAGACGACGGTCGCTACTCCTTCCTCGGCGTCCGGCCGGCCGCGAACTACATCCTGCGGGTTTCGCATCCCCAGTACGCGCAGAAGCGCGAGACGGGCATGCCGATCGCAGAGTCCGGCCCGGTCGAGCAGCCGCCGATCGTCCTCACCGCGGGCGGGTCGCTCTCGGGTTTCATCAACGACGAATCGGGCAACCACCTCGCTGATGCGACGCTCCACCTCGACGGCGAGAACTACCTGACGCTCAACGCCGACGTTCCGCCGGATCGTTTGACGACGACGACGAACAAAGAGGGTTGGTACAGCTTCGTGAACGTGCCCGGCGGTCAACGCACCGTCTCGGTCGCGGCTCCGGGCTACGGCAAGATCCAAGTCGGCGGCTTCGCGTTCGCGAAGGACGAGCAGTACACGCGCGACTTCGTGCTCAAGCTGGCCGAGATGATCAGCGGTCGCGTGATGGGGCCGAACAACGAACCGGTCGTCGATGGAACCGTCGTCGGAGTCGCGGTCAGCCACACGCAACAGTCGGGCATGGTCACGACGAAGACCGACGCCAAGGGTGAGTTCCTGCTCGAGAACCTGGTGCCCGGTGACTACAACATCATCGCGAACGCCAAAGGCTGGCGCATGGTTCAAGGGCGCAACAACACCCGCGTCAAGACCAACACCAGCAACCTCGTCATCGAGATGATGAAGGAAGCGTCGATCTCCGGCATCGTGATCGACGGCGCGAGTGGTGCTCCTGTCACGAACTTCGGCGTGCGCCTGCGCTTCTTCTACGGAGTCGATCAACCCACCTCGGCCACCAGTGCCGAGTTCATGCCGATCACGAACGACAAGGGCGAGTTCACGATCGACACGCCGGGCCCGAGCGATTACGTGGTCGAAGCGACTGCGCCGGGTTTTGCGCCGAGTCATTCGACGAACCTCAGTATCACGCCGGGCAAATCGTTCACGAACGTGGTGGTGAAGCTCGGTCGCGGCGGTTCGATCCAGGGTCGCGTTGTCGACACGGACGGCAAACCGGTCGCGCGCGCGCGGATTGTCACGCAGGACAATACTTGGGTGGATGACGAATTCACGAAAGCCCTGGGCATGCAGTTCCCGACGAACTCGACGACTGTCGAGGTGCGCAGTGACGATGCGGGTCGTTTCACGCTCACGGGCTTGAAGCCTGAGCTTTACCAACTCGTCATCACAGCGACGGGCTTCACGACCTTCTCACAGAACAACTTCCGCGTGAGCGAAGCCGGTGTCACGCAAGTGGGCGACCTGAAGCTGCTGCGTGGAGGAACGGTGCGAGGCACGCTGTTCGACGCGTCGGGCAAACCGATTTCGGGTGGAACGATCCGCCTGCGTGCGATCGAAGGTGTCGTGTACGTCAACATGTCCACGAAGACGGGAGCTGACGGCAAGTTCGCGCTCCAGAATTGTCCGGCGGGGCGTTTCCAACTGACGGGTATTCGCGTCAGTGGTTCGTCGGGTAATCCGTTCGAAGAGATGATGGATGCAGGTGGCTCGCAGATGAACGTGATTGTCGCGGAGGGTGATACGACGACGCAGGATCTGCGACTGCAGGAGTGATTCGCGTCAGGGTCGATTCGTGACGAGCAGGTCGCCTGCGCCAAAGGGAGCTTTGGCGCGGGCGATTGCATTTTGAGCCTTGCCGTGTCGATGGACACGGGAGGTCGGGAGCTGGCGTGTCGAGTGCAGGCGGGAGGGACACTTGGTCGCAGTGGTGTCGCACTTGGTCGCAGTGGTGGCGCACTTGGTCGCAGTGGTGGCGCACTTGGTCGCAGTGGTGGCGCACTTGGTCGCAGTGGTGTCGCACTTGGCCGCAGCGGTGGCGCACTGGGTCGCAGTGGTGTCGCACTTGGCCGCAGTGGTGTCGCACTTGGCCGCAGTGGTGTCGCACTTGGCCGCAGTGGTGTCGCACTTGGCCGCAGTGGTGTCGCA
>JAWXBU010000286.1:0-3846 GCA_034440255.1 Planctomycetota bacterium
AGGCCATCGCGAACATCGAACGATACGCCGCGCAAGGACGGTCCGCATTCGACCGGGACGAACTGATCCGATCCTGGTGTGTCCGTCAGCTCGAGATCCGAGATTGGCCAGGAGGACCGGGGTGCCAGCGACAGCCGGATCGATCGCATTCCACGTGCCCGGTTGAGCGGCCCCGGCGCCAAAGGTCACCGACGGGAGCGGGGTCCCCGGCGTGCCGCCGCCAACGTCGACATTGAAGCTCTGGGAGTATGAGACGCCAGCCAAGAACAGCGGCGCGAGGGTGAAGGCGAGGATGCGCATGAAGACTCCGGTGGAGGATTTGGGGGGCACGATGAGGACCTTATCGTGAGCACAGTTCACGCTGCGCTTACCTATTGGACACAATACTCGGCCCCGGGGTTCCCTGCTCCGGACGCCCTTTTTCAGGCCTGACCGGGCACGCTGACGCCGCTACGAGGTCGCCCCGGACCCGTCGCGCCGCTACACTCTCGGCCCCGATTTTCAAAGCGGCCCTCCCTGCCGCCTTGCGCGCCGCACTTTCGCGTCGCGCTCGTCACGTCCGTCCCTAGAGAAGTTCGAAATCCCCCATGGCTCCCGCCTGGACCCGCATCAAACAATTCGACATCGACGCCGATGAGCTGGACCGCCAGATCAACGAAGCGCTCGGTGGCATCAACCTCCAGCAGTACGACGAGAAACTCTCGAGCTCCATCAAAGATGTGAAGCCCGGGACCATCGTGCACGCTCGCGTCGACTCGGTCGACGAGCGCACCGGCACCGTCGTCATGGACATCGGCGGTAAGTCCGAAGGCCAGATCGCGATCGCTGAATTCGGCGAGACGCTCCCGAAGGCCGGCGAGATCTACGAAGTCTTCTACGAAGGCCTCGACGACAACGACACCGCTTCGCTCTCGAAGCGCCGCGCCGATCGCTTGCGCGCGTGGGAACGCGTCAGCACCAAGTACAAAGAAGGCGACGAGATCCAAGGTATCGTCCAACGCAAGATCAAGGGCGGTCTGCTCGTCGACGTCGAAGGCGTCAACGTCTTCTTGCCCGCGTCGCAGGTCAACTTGCGCCGCACGCACGACATCTCGGACTTCCTCAACGAGCCGGTTCGCGCGCGCATCATCAAGATCGATCCGGAGCGCATGAACATCGTCGTGTCGCGCCGCAAGCTCCTCGAAGAAGAGCGTCAGAAGCAGAAGGAATTCCTGCTCTCCGACATCCAAGACGGCCAAGTGCGCAAGGGCACGGTCAAGAACATCGCCGACTTCGGCGTGTTCGTCGATCTCGGCGGCATCGACGGCTTGTTGCACATCACGGACATGTCGTGGGGTCGCATCAACCACCCGAGCGAAATGGTCAAGCTCGACCAAGAGATCGAAGTCGTCGTCCTGCGCGTCGATCAAGATCGCGAACGCATCGCGCTCGGTCTCAAGCAGAAGACGCAATCGCCTTGGGAAGGCATCGAGTCGCGTTACCCGGTCGGCACGAAGCTCTCCGGCGAAGTCGTCAACATCATGAGCTACGGCGCGTTCGTGAAGCTCGAAGACGGTGTCGAGGGTTTGGTCCACATCAGCGAAATGAGCTGGACCAAACGCATCAATCACCCGAGCGAACTCGTCAAGCCGGGCGACAAGGTCGGCGTCGTGGTGCTCGAGTACAACCACCAGAAGCAAGAGATCTCTCTCGGCATGAAGCAAGCCGAGATGAATCCCTGGGACATGGTGGAAGAGCACTACCCGCTCGGAACCGTCATCGAAGGCACGGTCAGAAACCTCACCAGCTACGGCGCATTCGTCGAGATCGAAGAAGGCATCGACGGCCTCTTGCACGTGTCGGACATGAGCTGGACCAAGAAGGTCACGCATCCGTCCGAGATGGTGAAGAAGGGCGACCGTTTGACGTGCGTCGTTCTCTCGGTCGACAAAGAGAAGAAGCGCATCGCGCTCGGCAAGAAGCAGCTCTCGTCCGATCCGTGGCAAGAGTCGATTCCGCAGAACTACCACGTCGGCGATTTGCTGTCGGGCTACGTGACGAAGATCACCAACTTCGGCGCGTTCGTGAAACTCGAAGAAGACCTCGAGGGTCTCCTGCACATCTCCGAACTGTCGGACGGCAAGGTCTCGAACGTCGAAGACATCTTGAAGCCGGGTCAGAAGGTCGAAGTGCGCGTCATCCGCGTCGACACCGAAGACCGCAAGATCGGCCTCTCGTTCGTGCACTCGGATTTCGAGGAGAACGAAAAGATCACGGGCGAAGCTCCGGTAGCGAAGGTGGACGGCGAAGCGCCGAAGCCCAAGAAGGAAAAGAAGGTCAAGGTCGACGCTCCGGCGACGGAAGCGACCTGAGACTTCAGCGATGAATCTACGGAGAGCCTGCCGAGCCACTGGCCCTGCAGGCTCTCTATTTATGTGTCTGTTTACGTGTCTGTTCGGTGTCGTCGGTTGCCGCTCGAGCGCGGTGAGTTCGTTCGACGCTTCGCCGATCAGCATTCCGATCGAAGGCCGAGTCCTGTCGATCGAGGACGTCGATGAGCGCTGGCGTCCAGCGTTGGAAGCGCTGCGCTCGGCAGTGGATGCCGGTGACGATCGTGAAGCGCGCGCAGTGCTCGAACGCTTGTACTTGACCGAGCCTGTCGGTGACGCGCTCGAAGTCGCGCGGGCTTACGAGAGGATTTTGGACGGGCGCGAGATCGTCGCGGGATTGGAGCTCTCGATCGACGCGCAATTCGAGCGAACGCCGGAGAGCGGCGGGACGATCGTCGTCTGGTTCAAGGCGGCGTCGAATGATGTGCGGACATTGGATGTTGCGCCGGGCCCGTGCACGTTGCGTGTGACGCAAATTGCAGTCGACGCGGATGGAGACGAGACGCGCAGTGTCGAGACGTTGCCATTGGCGGCGCAGATTCGTGCGCTCGTGACGGAGGGGGCCCCGGTCGCGATTCCGATCGCGCACATGCCGTTTCAGGCGCGCAAGGGTGCGCTGGCGTCGCGGGCGACATTCGAGCTGGAGTTGCGCGCGGGAGCCGTGTTCGTCGAAGGGCGTGAATTGCCGGCGATGCGGTGGCGCGTCGCACCGGGGGAGGTGGTCTTACTCGCGCGCGATCTGGCAAACTTGGAGTTGAGTTCGGCGAACGCGCTAGCGGAACATGTTGCGCACGGGAAGGCGGACGCGCGCGAGGCTTTGTCGATTGCAGTGAGGGTGCCGCGCGTGGAGCGCGAGGCGGCGATCGATGAATTGGCGAGGGTAGCGGGCGGGATTTCGGAGCAAGTCTTGGTCGCGCTTGCACCGGCGTTGATGTGGTTGGCGCCGGAGGAAAATTTGGGGCGCGATGCGGATGCGTGGAGAGGATTCTTGAGGAGGAGAGTGGCGGGGTTGGAGAAGCGGCGGGATCTGGTGCTGCCGCGCGGACGCTGAGGCGCGGGTGAGAGCTCGCGTACTGCACGCGACGCAGAACAGGCGCGCGAAGACAGGTGGAGAGCGAAGCGGGGAGCAAGCGTGGTGCACGTTGCTGACTCCGCGAATCGTGAACGGCTGAAGACCGCTCATGCAGTCGGCCAAGTTGTGCCGCGATGCGAGATGGAGCACATGGTCGCACTCCCGTGAATCAGCGAGACAGCAGCTGAACGGACGTTTCCGTCCCGAGGAACTCGGCACACTCCCCCGCCACACACAGCTTCCTGGAACTGACGTTTCCATCCCGAGCAACTCAACACACTCCGCAGCCACGCCCAGCTTCACCGAAACTGCCGTTTCCATTCCGACCTGGAGCCGCACTCGGTCGCCGGGCCAGCACACTTGGCCGCCACGCCCAGCTTCCTCGGAGCTGACGTTTCCGTCCCG
>JAWXBU010000287.1:0-3839 GCA_034440255.1 Planctomycetota bacterium
GGCGAAGCGCACGCTGGCGAAGCGCACGTCGCCGAAGCGCACGTCGCCGAAGCACACGCTGAAGCCGAGCCCTACTCGCCGGTCGAAGCTCACGCGGAAACTCCTGTCGCGGCGGAAGGCGACACTGCGAGCGAAGACAGCGACGAAGAAAAAGACAGCGGCGCAGCCACTGCGACCCTCGATGCTCCGCAAGAGAGCACGCCGCAAGTCGAATTGAAGGCCGCGTTGAACGCGCATTTGGCGCGCGTGTGTTCCGAGTACGTTCGACCGGACAAGGGCATTCACACCGAGCTCGAAGCTCTGTCGGGCGCGTTGCGCATTCTGTCGGATCGCCTCGGTCGCAACGCGCGCGTCCGCAGTCAAGTGCGCAACATGCTGCGTCGCCAAGGCATCTTGACCGTGCGTGCGACGGCCGACGAAGGCCGCCTCGGTCGCCATCGTTCGCTGTTGAAGTTGAAGACGCCGCTGCGCCAGCTCCAAGGCCATCGCTTGATCGCGCTGCGCCAAGGCCAGAAAGAGCGCGCGATCCAGACGATCATCTCGGTCGATCCGGCGCGCGTCGTGCAGAAGGTGCGCGCGGCTCTGGGCCGTTACACGCACCCGGCGTTCGACGACGTTCTGCTCAACGTCGCGGCGCAAGCGCTGCAGTACCGACTGCTGCCGATGGTCGAGCAAGACGTGCGACTCGAGCTGAAGGAGCGCGCCGACCAAGAGGCGTTGCGCTTCCTCTCGCAGCATCTGCGCCAAGTCCTGCTCGCTCCGCCGCTGTGGAATCACGCAGTCGCGGGCCTCGACGTCAACGCGAAGGGCGATTGGACGATCGTCACTCTCGACCACGACGGCAACGTCGGGACCGAGGCGAAGATCGAGACGAAAGTCGACGCTGTCGAGAAGACCCCCGAAGTCCTCGGCGCCGAACTCGCGGCCATTCTGACCCCGGCCCATGCGCACCACGTCGCGGTCGGACACGGCAAGGGTCCGCGCACGGCGGCCATCAAGATTCGCGCGGCGATGAAGGCTGCCAACCTCGACGCGGGTGTGATGCTCGTGAACGAGGCTGGGCTGTCGAGCTACGCCAACTCGGAACTCGCTCGCACGGAACTGCCCGACAAGGCCGTGCCGGCGCGCATGGCGATCAGCCTCGGCCGACGTCTGCAGGATCCGCTGAGCGAATTGTTGAAGGTCGATCCGCGTCACCTCGGACTCGGCCACGAACAGAGCCTCGTCTCGAAAGCGAATGCGAAGCGCGTCTTCAGCGAGACGATCGAATCGTGTGTCGCTCACGTCGGGTGCGATCCGAATCACGCGTCCGAGCTGATGCTCGCGCACCTTCCCGGGCTCGATCGCGACACGGCGAAACGGCTCGTCGCGCGCCGCGCAGAGAAGAAGTTCGAGAGCCGCGAAGAGTTGCGCGGCGAGGGTCTCTTGAGCGAGGCGCAATGGGTCGGCGCAATCGCCTTCCTGCGCATCTACGGTTCGCCAGAACCGCTCGACGCCTCGAATCTGCATCCCGAGCAATACGAACTCGCGCGCAAGATGCTCACGGCGTCGGGTTCCACATTCGAGCAGTCGTACGGCCGACCGGGCGCGACCAAGGGTCTGCGGCGCGTCGACTTCCAACTCGACGAGTACACCTGGCGCGACATGATGCGCGAACTCGGCTTCCCCGGCCGCGATCCGCGTCCGCGCCTGTACGGCCCGGCGTTGCTCGAGGCGGACACGGATCCGATTCTTCTCGTGAAAGACCGCGTCGTCGAGGGCTTGGTGTCGAACGTGACGAGCTTCGGCGCGTTCGTCGACATCGGCTTGCCGGCCGACGCGATGGTGCACATCAGCGAAGTGTCGGATCGCTACGTTCGCGACGCGCGCGAGCTGTTGTCGATCGGTCAAGTCGTGCGCGCGCGCATCGTCGAGCCGGCGGGAGCGCGCTTGGGCTTGTCGCTCAAAAACGTGCCGGCGCCGGTGCGTGAGCCGCGTCCTGAACGTGGTCCGCGTCGCGGTCCGCGCGAAGGCGGCGAAGGCTCTGGTGCGGAGGGCGGCGAGCGCGGAGGTCGCGGAGGCGGCGGGCGTCGCGGTGGTCGCGGCGACCGTGATTCACGTCAACCGGCCAACGTGCGTGCAGCGACGTCGCGACGCGACGGCATCGGTTCACGCTCTTCCGGCGGAGGCGGCTTCGGTGGTGGAGGTCGCGGCGGCGGAGGCGGCGGAGGTCAACGCGGCGGCCCGCCTGGCAAGGGCGGCACCGGTCGCGGCGGCAAGCGCGAAGGCGATTTCGGTGATCGCGACGAGTACGTGCGTCTGGCCGAGACCGCGCTCAACAAGAAGCCGAAGTTCAATCCGTTCGCTTCCTTCTTCAAGGAAAAGAAGGACGAGTGAACCGAGGGTGACCCCCGCGCTTCGAAGTCACTGCGCGCCGACTTCGACCGCAGGGCTGAAAAAAAGAGCCGGGCTCGCGACCTGATCGCGAGCCCGGCTCGTTCGTTCCATGTGCGCTGGAGTCAGCTGCGATTGCGCGTCGACTCGAGCGCCTTGCGCACGGTCGGATCCGACATCAGCGTGCGCAGAGCGGCGAGCTTCTCGTCGACGCTCATCTCGCGTTCGCGATGACCGTTGGTGCGCGAGGGCAGCAAACCGCCCTGCGAATCGAGATGGGTCGAGTTGCGCGACGGGCGGATGCTCGGCGATTGCTTCTGGCTCTTGTGGCGACCGTGATCGTCGAATTCGTCGAGCAAACCGAGGCCCGACGGCTCCTCCTCTTCGAACTCGACAGTCACTTCGATGTCGTCTTCGTGCGGTTGGTAGCCGTGCTCGATCTCGATCTGGCGCTCGTCGGACGTGTGGTAGGCCTCACCGACGTGTTCCTCGCTCGCGGCCGCTTGCATGCCTTCTTCGATGCGCGAGCGCAATTCACCGACGTGATTGCGCACGTCGCCGACCTCACCGCGGACCTGGGCAAATTGCTCGGCGAGCGAGCCGTCGAGCGCCTTCATGCGTGTCTCGAGGCGGCCCGTCAATTGGTCCATGCTAGCCGCCAGGCGGAACATGGCCGACGACGCGTCATCGCCCTTCGATTGCTGGTCTTGCAGATCGCGCTGCATCGCCGTGGTCTGGACTTGATCCTTCAAGTACACGAACTCGACGCGCAGATCCTGCATGCCGCCGCGCGTCAGCGCGAGATCGCTCGCGAGTTGCTCGAGCAAGAGCGCTTGAGCCGCCGTCTGCTTCGAAGCCGAGTTGTCGGCCTTCTTGCGCGTCACGATCGCCAAGGCGCACAGGACGAGTCCCGTCAGCGCGATCGGAGTGCCGGTCACGCCATGCTTCGCGAACGAATGCACGATGCTCGCTTGTTCGCGTGCGACGATCGGCAACACGGTGAGCGCACCGCCGAAAAGCACGGCGCCCGCTCCCATCAAAAAGAGCAGCGGATGTCCGCTGGCCTTCTCGCCCGTGTCACTCGTCGAGATCGTCTCTTTGACGGGCTTGACTTCGGGGGCCTTCGAGGTCGGGGTCGTGTTGCTCGCCGTTTGCTTGTGCTTGTCCATGTCTCTGCCAGGGATCCAGGTGTGACTCGCCGATGGGTGTCGATCCGTTCCGCGGAGCTCGCTCGAGGAGCACGGAACTGGATCGCCCTAGGCGCAACGAATCGGGTCCCTCGCGAGCCATTCTTGAGGCTCGAGCGGAATTGGGATGTCGTAGCCGCGATCTTCACCGTTCTTTGGCATGCCGCCCCGATCCGTACCCCCCCCGCCATTTCTTCCCAGGGCCTTTTTTTGGCCTTCACGACGCCCAAACCCGCACTCGCCTCTGTCCGTCGCGCGTGAGGGAAGCTACATTAGAAA